>JADGBW010000099.1 GCA_015231305.1 Magnetococcales bacterium
TATAACAGTAAGGGGAGCCAAAACTACAATAAATTTTGCTTGCTTACACCTTGGGCATAATTTATTTTTATTGTGGAATAAAAAACTATAGTGGTGCTGGGGAAGTCAAATGAAAATGGTAAACGATAATATGGGAGAGGATACACCTCTCATCCTCATTGTTGAGGATGAGAAGGATGTGGTTGCTCCTATGGAGATTAAGCTTGCATTAGAGGGATATCAGACTCGCTCTGCACTGACTGGCAAAGCAGCACTTAATGAAGCATTTCGTGAACCCATTCCTGATCTTATTTTACTGGATATTATGCTGCCGGATATTTCTGGGCTTGATATATGTATGCGAATACGTGAAGCACCGCAAACCAGCCAGATACCAATTATTATGTTAACTGCAAAGGGAGAGGAGATTGACCGTGTAGTTGGATTTGAGGTAGGAGCTGATGATTATTTAGTAAAACCATTTAGCATACGAGAGTTGATATTACGTATCCAGGTGGCATTACGGCGCACTATGGGGAGCAGTGATACCCCACCAAGAAAAAGCAGCTTTGGTTCTTTAAATGTGAATTACGATACCCATAGAGTCTATGTTGAAGGTAAGGAGGTTCTCCTAACAGCAACAGAGTTTAAGCTTCTTTCTACATTTATAGAGCGGGCAGGGCGGGTGCAGACTCGTGATATTCTTTTAGATGTGGTTTGGGGAGTGCAATCTTACGTGCAAACCAGAACTGTAGATTCCCATATAAAACAGTTGCGCAAAAAACTTGGAGTAGCTGGTGACTATTTTGAGACAGTACGTGGAGTAGGTTATCTTTTTAATGCTCAAGAAGTGAATAAAGCCTCATGAATCTTGGTATTCGAGGCAAGCTAATTTTAGTATCTCTTGTTCTAGATCTCATATTATTGGTTCAAGTTGGTGTCTCTCTTGAAATTAATCTTGAGGAGCGTCTGGTAAAAGATATTCAAGAGCATTTGTTATCTCAAGCTAAAAGTGCTCGTGTATTGTTGGAGAATGTCCCAGGCGATAGTTCTATTGAAGTTCTTGATCACTTGATAGATGGTTTTGGTGAAGCGGTTGAAAATAGGATAACTATAATTTTAGAAAGCGGTAGAGTTGTTGGGGATTCACAATTAGAGCCGGGGCAAATTTTACAAACCGATAATCACGACCATCGCCCAGAAGTTCTTGCTGCAATTAAAGATGGGCAGGGTATATCAATACGCTACTCAGATACTCTTAAGGTGGATATGCTCTACTTGGCTGTTCCTGTCACCAGAAATGATCAAATTATGGTGGTTAGAGTTGCAAAGTCGATGGAAAAGATACAACAAGCAATCCAAGAACAACGTCGTTTTTTGATAAAAGCTTCAGTTCTCTCATTAGCAATGGCATTAATTTTAACAGTAATGGTGCTTGATCTCCTAACTCGTACCTTCCGTAAGCTTGTTCATCGTGCAAAACAGATGAGCAGAGATATAAGCGAGCCTCCCATAAAAATAGCCTCTAGAGATGAAGTTGGGGGGTTGGCTTCTTCTTTTAACACAATGGCTGAACAGCTTGATAAAACTGTAATAGAGTTGGCTCAAGACCGTGCTTGGATGAATGCTATACTTGAGGGGATGAACGAAGGAGTTATTGCCCTTAACTGCGAGAAACAAATTACCCTTATTAATAAATCAGCTCGGAAAATGTTGAATATGGATGATTCATTAATAGGTGGATCATTAGAGAACGTAGTACCCAAAGAAGTTTACAACAGTATAATGGGTATAGATACAAGCTCCACATTTTGTAAGGTTAACTATGATTTTTACACATCTGGTCAAAAGTACTTGCAAATTATGGGTTCTATGATGAGAAATAGGGGCTGTGTTTTGGTGTTTAGAGATGTAACAGAGATCCGTCAAGTCGACCAAATGCAACGTGATTTTGTTGCTAATGTTTCTCACGAACTCCGAACTCCAGTCCATGCTGTATTGGCAAATGCTGAACTATTACAAGAGTTGGTACCAAAAGAGGAGAAACAGCTTGGTAAACTATCAGCTTCTTTGGAACGCAATGCGTTGCGTCTCTCTCGTATTATATCCAACCTTCTCTATCTCTCAAAGTTAGATGCTGGCAAACAATCTTTGAAGGTTACAGAAATTCCTCTTTTATCTGTGGTTCGCCAATCAATGAACATGGCTGCTGAAATGGCTCAGCAAAAGCAGATCAAGATGACATGCTTAGTGGAGCCAGATATTCATTTTCTTGCAGATTCTGAAATTTTATCTGAGGTTGTGCTCTACAACCTTCTAGATAATGCAATTAAATATTGTCCTGATAAATCTACTATTACAATAAGAACAAGAAAGGTAGATGGACAATATAGGGTTGAGGTGGAAGATAATGGCCCTGGCATCCCACCAGAACATCAATCGAGAATCTTTGGTAGGTTTTATAGAGTCAGTAAAAACCGCTCACGAGAGCTAGGTGGAACTGGACTTGGTCTTTCAATAGTACAACAATGGGTTGAAAAGATGGACGGCAAAGTAGGTATGGAACCTATTCTACCTCACGGCTCAATTTTTTGGATATCCCTCCCTTCACCTGATAAAATTTGCTAGTCTTATAATTTTAATGGCATCACTTAAAAACTGTACACAATAAGAAACCATAGTCATTACCGCTAAGGCGGGAATCTAGGTTGAAGAGTGTCTGTTTTTGATTTGAAATCAACATAGTAAAAATACACATCCAACATCTGTTTTATCCTAAAAACGGCAGTTGGAAGTGCGTGCATGGTGTAATCTATTGATTTATTTGGTGTATCATGGGCAATCGCGGTCACCTTGTTGGTGATAAGACTTTTCCCTGATATGCTAGGTGAATCAATAGGTTGAGCTAGGTGTGTGCTTGCAACTGCTGTTTCTAGGTTTATGTTAATGGGCAAATTTTATTTATAAATTCGAGCGACTAATTAATTATTGAATAGTTCAAAAATCTCACAATCTTTACTAAAAATTCATAAAACCTCCATATAACAGTCTTTATAAACATAAAACCTACATAATAAGGCTCTATAGTCCCCTCCAAATCAAATAATCTTCATCAATATTTATTTAGGAGGATGTTAAATGGACTGGAGTAAAACAATGAGCCTGCACGGTGTGAGTGTTGGACGCCGGCTGGTGCTACTATTTCTGGTGGGTCTTGCAGTGACCTTCCCTTATGGAGATGCCTTGGCTGCCTCTGATGGAAAACAGATGGCATGGGGCAATATGAGCATGACATTGCTTGGTGGTTTGGCTCTGTTTTTGTTCGGAATGGAACAGATGGCCGATGCTCTAAAAGCGGTTGCTGGTGAGAGGATGAAAGGCATCCTGGCTACATTGACCAAAACCAGAATATCAGGTGCTGTTACAGGTGCGCTGGTAACAGCTGTAGTTCAGTCATCATCTGTGACTACTGTTCTGGTTGTGGGCTTTGTTACTGCCGGGTTGATGTCCTTCTCTCAAACACTGGGAATTATCTTTGGTGCCAATATTGGTACTACTATTACAGCCCAAATTGTTGCCTTTAAGGTAACTAAGGTGGCTCTGTTAATGGTATTTGTCGGTTTTGGTATGAGCTTTATCGGCAGCAAAGAAAAAATCAAGCAATATGGCTTTATGCTTATGGGTCTTGGCTTGGTCTTCTTTGGTATGAGCGTCATGAGTGGTGCTATGAAGCCGTTGCGCTCTTATCAGCCATTTCTTGATCTAATGATAAGTATGGAAAGTCCCATGATCGGGATATTGGTGGCGGCAGCCTTTACGGGGTTAATTCAATCCTCATCTGCTACCACCGGAATAGTTATCGTGATGGCCTCTCAGGGTTTTGTTACCCTCCCGGCTGGTATAGCCTTGGCATTTGGTGCAAATATAGGAACCTGTGTCACAGCTCTCTTGGCTTCTATAGGTAAGCCACGTGAAGCGGTGCGAGCAGCTATGGCGCACATTATGTTTAATACCGCAGGTGTAATTATCTGGTATTTCTTCATACCGGTGTTAACAGAGTTTGTTGTCTGGTTCTCACCAGTTGCCGAAGGTCTTACAGGCATGGAAAAACTTGGCGCAGAAACTCCGCGACAGATCGCCAATGCTCATACAGTATTTAACGTAGCTAACACAATCATATTCCTACCTCTAATACCTCAGTTTGCAGCTCTCATTGAGAGAATTCTGCCAGATCGTGAAGGTGGTGCAGAGGATGCTGCGGTTGCAACGGGTCGCCCCCTCTATCTCAACGAGATTTTGATATCTACTCCTTCACTTGCACTTGATGCTGCACGTCGTGAAATTAAGAGCTTAGGTTTAAGGGTTAATTTAATGTTGAATGACTCTATGCCTACCATCTTAAAAGGTGACTTGAAAGCACTTAAAGAGGTTGAAAAGAAAGATGTTGCTGTAGATAAAATGCACGCTAACTTAATTGAATATCTTGGAAAAATCAGCAGAACCAACCTTTCACCTGAGCAATCCAAGGAGTTGATGGCTCTGATTAATGTTGCCGACAACCTAGAGGGAATTGGTGATACTATCGAGACCAACCTAGTCTATTTGGGTGAACAACGTCTTGCTAAAGGTGTGGAGATTAGTGAAGGAACAGTTGAAAGTATCAACAGCTTCCATCAATTGGTCAACCATGGATTAGAGTTATCTCTTCGCGCTATTACAGAAGATGATACTGAATCAATCAAAAAGTTGAAAGAGTTGGATGAGCAGATAGAGCAACGTATGTCTGACGCTGCTATTCATCATGTACAAAGACTTACCGCAGATGAACCAAGTCGTGTTGAAGCTTATTCCATCGAGATGGGCATAATGGATAAGTTACGCCTTATTTTTGGCAACTCAAAAGCCATTGTTCGTCAAGCTGAAAATATGATCGCTTTGCAAAATGATCTCGCTTATGAAAAAGCGGTGAACAACTGATCCAAATGCCTTAATCAGGCGTAGCTCATAGAGGGCAGACTTCAAACACTCTAGAAGTCTGCCCTCAATCAAGGGGGAACAGTGATGGAATCCAGCGAAACTGACGGCAAAAAAAGTATAAATAAACCAGATTGGCAGGCATACATTATCGCTTTGGCAATCTACTACCGCATTTTGGGGCGTAACGCCCTTAAAGATATATTTTCCAAAGGTGCACCAATATGGTGGATTTTAGCTGTTTGTTGGGGGGTTGCCAGTTTTTCTGTAATTTCCAACTATTATCAGACTAAAGCCAGCCCAGAATATGTGAATGAACTGTGGTTTCTCTTTTCTCTTTTATGGGCACAATTTGGTTTGGCAGTAGCTTTTCGCGCACTAGTTAAGAGAAATTTTCGTCTTTTAGCTGATAAGCTTTTCATGGCGGTATTCCCGCCATTGGTTCTCCATTTTTCACTATTTTCTACAATCATGTAATACAATTGCAACCACTAAGGTTGAAGCTGATTTAACAGTTTTTCCATTTTCTTAGGAGTTTCTTAAGTGTCTATAAAGTCAACAAAAAAGGTGTTAATCCCTATTGATTTCTCTGCTGATAGCCAAACAGCAATAGATGAGGGTGTAGTGCTAGCCAAAATGCTTGGTGCTGAGGCAACTATATTCCATGTCATACATGATTCTTTAGAAGACCCTGGTATGTATGCGGATAAAAAGAAGAAAAAAAAGAGATTGTTACATCAAATTGATGAGGCAGCACAGGAAAAGATGGCTGAATATCTCAAAAAAAATGGTGTTACAAAAAAAGTTAAAGAGCTTGGGGTAAAACTAGAATTCACATGTCGCCGCGGGTTACCAGTGCAACAGATTATTCGTCTGGCAGAAAAAAAAGATTATGGCTTAATTGTGATGGGTAGTAGTGGTCGAACCGGTCTGTCTACTATTCTTTTAGGGTCAGTTGCTGAGCGAGTGGTGCAACAGTCAAAAGTTCCGGTTATGGTCGTCAAAAAGAAAAAAAAGAAATAGGTCAGGCTCCTATAAAATGAAAATCCCAATTAGTTTGGGTGGGTGGAGGAGATGTTGATGAAAACCTCTGATCAATCCCCATCTTGGTTTCATAGTAGCTTGATTGGAGTTGGCTCTATCTGGTTGGTAGCCTGTACTGGAATTGCCCTCTCCATTGTTACCTTTTGGGTAACAAACCATCAGTTGACCATACATAAAAAACTTGATTTTGAATGGGCTGGTCAAAATCGCTATCGGGCTTTCCAAAAAGAGGTGGGGGAAAGTTTGAGTGCTCTGCTAGAATTGCGAACACTACTAGCTGGTGTTCCAAAGATCACCAAAGATAATTTTAAGGTCTCATCTCTAGCCATTATGTCCAACCATAAGGAGATACTCTCTTTTGGTTGGATACCCCATGGAAAACATAAAAAAAACAATAAGTTTTTGCAAAACAGTCAAATTATTGGGGAAAAATGGAGTTGGGATCGTATGCCGGAAATTGACCAACATCTTAAAATAGCCTCAAATAGCAGTAAGATGGTGGCAAATATCGTGCAACTTGGAGGCAACGATGGGCAAGAAACTCTGTTTGCAGTTGTTATTGCCCTTCTTCCAGGTAATTTAGAGATTGGGGACTCTACAGTAAGATATATAAACCCCCTTGGGTATTTAGTTGGTATTTACAGGTTGGGTCAAATTGTAACTGCTTCTCTTGATCCTCTAGAACCTCGAGGAATAGATATATGGATACAAGGTCCATATAAGCAGAGTACTGAAACGACTTTATTTCACTATGCTAGCCGTCTTAGAGATGAAAACCAGCAACAAACACCTGATGACGTTCCACAAAACAACAATTCACTTAAGGTAATAGAAACCTTAAATGTTGCAGATCGCCAATGGACCTTTAGTGCATTGGCTAACCCGCTCTTTCGTAGTTCACAGGCTTTTAATGAAGGACCGTGGATTCTACTTACTGAAGGGGTTTTGTTTACAGTGGTGCTTATTCTTTACCTTGTTCGCCTACAAAATGAGATGAGAAAACGTATCAAGATTTCTCATGCTCTTAAGGAGAGTGAAGAACGTTTTCGTAATTTGTTAGACCACTCTCCAGATATTGTCATGGCATTAGATAATAAGGGGAAGATACTCTTTATGAATCGGCCTTTTCCAAACTCTGATGTCAGTCATGAAATGGGGGTAGAATTTGTCAAACTTCTACCAGTATCTTTACACAGGAAATATCAGCTGGTTTTGGAAAAAGCTTTAATTAGCAAAGAGATGGAAAATATGGTTTTTTCTCTACCTGACCTATCTTGGTGGGATGCAAGAGTTATCCCTATAGATCTAGATTATGGTGAGGTGAGAGTAATGCTTATAATTTCTGATGTAACAAGAGATCGTGTGTTAAATGCCCAAGCCATACGTAATGCTAGGCTGGCTTCTCTTGGAGTATTAGCAGCAAGTGTTGCCCATGAAATTAATAACCCCAACAGTGCCATTCAGTTTAACAATGCCATTCTTATGCGTACATGGGGGGATATTCCATCGGTTTTACAACGTTATAGTGACAATATCAGCAAATTTTCCCTTGGGGGCATGCCAGCTAATGAGGCGTTGGAAGCAATACCCAGGCTTATGGCTGGTATTGAGCGTAGCACTAGACGTATTAAAAAAATTGTCGGCAACCTAAAACATATGGCTCGTCAAGACAAGGGGGGGATGGAGCAGGAAATCAATATTAGTGAGGTTATCCAGGCTGCTATCTCTATCTTGCAAAATCAGGTAAAAAAATATACCGATTACTGTCACCTAGATCCAGGTGGAGAACTGCCAGTAATCCGTGGTAATGCTCAGCAGTTAGAGCAGGTTATTATCAATATTCTACTAAATGCCTTGCAGTCGCTTCCTGATCGTTCCCGGAGGGTTTTGTTAACAGCTACTGTTGATGATACTCGTGAAAATGTCTTAATCACAATTCAAGATGAGGGCATAGGAATTGAGGAAGAGGCAATGAAGAATATTCTCGACCCCTTTTTCACCACCAAGGAGACTTCTGGAGGAACAGGGTTAGGGTTGTCAATATCTTCAGAAATTATCAGTAACCATGGCGGGAAAATCAAGTTCGACTCCAAAGTAGGAGAGGGTACTTTAGTCACCATAAAGTTACCCATATTACCGTCTGTTCTTACAGGTTTACAAACATGAGCGAAAACAAATCAAATGCATTACCAGTTATTTTGGTTGATGATGAGGAGGAGGTTCTCTTCGGCTCTAGCGTTTTATTGAAGACTTTTGGTATCTCGTCAGTAGTAACCATGGCAGACGGCAATGCATTGCTTCCCTATTTGGCACGTAATGAGTGTGGCGTTGTAGTATTGGATCTACTTATGCCAAAAGTTTCTGGTTTACAACTATTACCAGAGATAATTCAAAACCATCCTGAGATACCTGTTGTAGTCATGACCGCAGCACAAAATGTAGAAACTGCTGTAACATGTATGAAAGAGGGGGCTTTTGATTATTTAGTTAAGCCAGTGGAGGAGAGCCGCTTTATATCAAGTATTAGTAGAGCTTTGGAGGTTCGTTCTTTACGAAAGCAGGTTAATAATTTAAGGGCCTGTTTGTTGAATGGTCAACGATCCAATAACGGTACATTTAGTGAAATTGTTACCAACCATCCTAATATCGAAGCGATTTTCCAATATATCTTGGCTCTTGCTCACTCTGATGAACCAGTATTGATTACTGGAGAGACTGGGGTTGGTAAAGGTTTGTTTGGTAAAGCAATTCATCAAGCCAGCAAAAGAGAGGGAGATTTAGTTTCTGTAAATGTGGCTGGTTTGGATGACAATATGTTTTCTGACTCTCTATTTGGTCACCAACGAGGGGCTTTTTCTGGTGCTGATGGTCTTCGTGAAGGGTTTGTTTCCAAAGCAGAGAATGGGTCTCTATTTTTAGATGAAATAGGAGATTTAACCAAATTATCTCAAGTAAAATTGTTAAGGTTACTACAGGAAAAAAATTATTACCCACTTGGCTCAGACCTGCCTCGTTTAAGTAATGCAAGAATTATAACTGCAACAAACTTAGATTTAAGGCAGCTAATTGCTGAAAATAAATTTAGGCAAGATCTCTATTTCCGTCTATCAGGCCATTGGATTGAGATTCCTCCCTTACGAGATCGTGTAGAGGATATCCCACTTCTTTTAGGTTATTTTCTAGAAGAAGCTTGCAAAGCTATGAATAAACCAGACTTAGAGCCACCTCCAGAACTCATTACCTTGCTCTCAACATATTCGTTTCCGGGTAATGTCAGAGAGATGCGCTCCATGATATATGATGCAGTTACAAGGCATCGTTCTGGTTCTGTTATCAGCATGAAAAGTTTTAAAAAAGCTATGCGGGCCAATGCTTTTTCATTAGATACTGACTCAAACCAAGTAAAAAAGCAGATTCAATCATCATTGCATACTACTGGGCGGTTTCCAACCTTGAAACAGACTGAAAATCTTATTATTCAAGAGGCGTTGCGACAGACTGGTGGCAACCAAGGTATAGCAGCTATGCTATTGGGGGTTTCTCGACCTGCCTTAAACCGCCGTCTCATGCGTCTAAAGACAGAAACTGTAACATAAAAGCTAATAATAACTTATCTTTAATATTAAATTAGCCCTTAAATTCACACAATCTCCACATATTTAAGAAGGGGTGTTCCTTTTTAAATGGGTACTATTTAGCGGTCAGCTTGCTAAGTATCTGATAAAAATACAAAAAAATAGCAATACCCCTCTGCGCTGTACATAATAATCTTCATTTGGTTACACCCCCTATCTTACATATAAACCCTCTATTTATGTATTGTATCTATATGTTATAACTGCAAATTCATCATATCTCCATAATTGGCACAAATCATGAGATGTATTAGGGCAAAACAAATGGGGAACACTCCCCTTCATCTAATTTTTGGAGATATATATTATGAACAACACAACATCCCCTTCTGCAACTCTATTTAAAGCGTTGACCCCATCATCTGAATCGGTAATGAACCGTTTTGCTAGCAATGGTAAGAAAAGTGGTATTCAAGCTGTTTTAGCTATTGGCTTTTTAGCTTTGGCGGTAGTCGTTAATGAGGCTTCTGGTAGCACTGGTTTGCTTACCATGAGCTTTCTTTTGTTAACTAGTACATATGTATTGGGGCGTTCGGAGTTAATGCGTAAAAATAATTTGTTATTAGCTGAACTACAGAGTGACAGCCAAAAATGAAGGTTTATCAATCTTCTAAACAACATTTTGGAGCAAGTTAATAATTATGTTGAAAGATCCGCCAAATGATTTACCGACTTTTTCGGATGAGGTTTATCCTCCATCCCAAGAATCCCGGTTGCTGATGGACGGTAAGCCGGAAGGTCCCATTGTAATTCCGGTGGATTTCTCATTGGATAGTGTGGAGGCAGTAAAGCAGGGGTATGCCTTGAGTGTTTCAAGTAAGGAGCCTGTTCACCTACTCCATATTATTCCAGATTTGGATGACAAATCCAGCAAAGGGAAGAGAAAAAAATCTGAAAAAAAAATTCGTAAACAGAGAGATAGAGCTTCTGACCGAATGGCTAAATTTTTACGTAAAAATGACATTCCTGCTGCATTTAAAAAGAAAGGAATAAAATATTACACCTCTTTGGCTAGAGGAGAGCCTTTGGCAGCAATATTAGCAGCAGCCCAAAAAGTACGTGCTGGTATTATTATTATGGGTTGCGGTCGCAACTCTGGCCCATCATCCAATTTATTAGGAACAACTACCGAAAGAGTTTTACGTCTGGCTCAAAGGCCAGTAATGGTAGTTAAGTACCAGTTAAATAAGAATAAATAACACAAGGAGATAAACAATAATGACTATTTTTCAAAGCAGTTGGCAAAAACGCCTTTTGCTAATGGCAATTGTAGCTATGGCAGGAGCAGCAATTTTTGCCCCTATGGCTGCTCAGGCAGGAAGCTCCTCTTCTGGAATTGATTTTTTCACAATAACAATGAAATTATTCGGTGGTTTAGCAATATTTCTTTATGGCATGGAGCGAATGGGTGATGCCTTAAAAATTGTTGCTGGCGAGAAAATGAAAGAGATTCTCGGCACTTTAACTAAAAACCGGGTAATGGGCCTTATAACTGGTGCAATTGTTACTGCTATTATTCAATCTAGTTCAGTAACTACAGTTTTGCTGGTGGGTTTTGTTACCGCAGATTTGATGTCTCTATCCCAAGCTATTGGCGTAATTTTGGGTGCTGATATCGGTACTACTATTACTGCCCAAATTGTTGCTTTTAAAGTAACAAAATATGCTTCTCTTTTAATAGCCGTTGGTTTTGTGCAGATTTTTACAGCTAAAGATGAGCGGAAAAAACAGTACGGATATCTGGTTATGGGTCTTGGTATGATCTTCTTTGGTATGGGGGAGATGAGTAATGCCATGAAGCCTTTGCGGACTTATGAACCTTTTATCGACATGATGAGAAGTGTAGATAACCCGGTTATTGGTATTTTAATATCTGCTGCGTTTACTGGTTTAATTCAATCATCATCAGCCACCATGGGTGTAATTGTTGCTCTAGCTATGCAAGGTTTGATCTCCTTAGAAGGTGGTGTTGCACTGGCCTTTGGTGCCAACATTGGAACATGTATGACTGCTGGTTTAGCAGCGGTAGGTAAACCTCGTGCTGCGGTTAGAGTTGCTGTAGCTCACGTTACCTTTAAAATAGCTGGTGTTGCCATTGCTGTTTGGTTCATACCCATGTTAGCTGACTTAGTACGTGTTATTTCACCGGTTTATCCAGATCTTGTGGGACAAGACCGCCTGGCTGCTGAGGTTCCAAGACAGGTTGCAAATGCCCACACTATATTTAATGTGGCTATGGCATTTGCTTTCTTACCTCTTGGTGGTCTTTTTGTTCGCTGGTGTGAATGGGTCGTTCCCCCTGTTGCAGAGCTTGATAGTGTTGAAGGTGCTATGGCTGGTATTTCCTATACACCAAAATATCTTGATGAAGCAATTATCGCTACACCATCTTTGGCACTTAGTATGGTTCGTCGAGAAGTAAATGTGATGTCCGATATTCTTGAACAAATGCTTGCTGATATCCCTGATGCTGTTTTTAAGGGCGATCTTGTAAAAATGAAAGAGCTTGCTAAAATGGATGATCGGGTTGATGAAATTCACCAAGCTGTCACCACCTACGTATCAAAAATTGGTAGCACAAACCTGCCTGAATCTGTTGCTGAAGAGGTTATGGCTACAATCTCTGCCACAAGTGAAATGGAAAATATTGGCGACATCATCGAAAACAACATGACCCATTTAGCAGAGGTATGTGCTAACAACAAGGTTGTAATGAGCGATGAGGCCATTAAAACTCTGACCGATTACCATGAAAAAATTTCTACTGCTTTCAAGGTTTCTGCAACTGCTTTTATTACAGATAATGAAGAGACAGCCCTTAGTGTTATGGCAATGAAAGATGAGATAACTTCTATGGATAACGCTTGTCAAACCAAGCAGATGGATGCTTTACAAGGGGAAGGTGAGGCTCCAATGGCTGACCTTACAGCTTACACTTTGCAGATGGATATCCGTGAAAATCTGAAGCGTATTTACTACCATACCAAGCGGGTTGCCAAGGTTGTAGCTCGTAGTAGAGAAGCCGTTTTAGCTGCTGCAAAATCTAGAGCCTAGTTTTAGGAAATATAATTACAAATATGGAGATTGTGTAAAAATTTAAAGAAGTAACTGTGAAACTGTTGCTTGTTAAAATCCATTACTGTAATACAAGTCACAGAATGTTCATACTTTTAAGCTGAATCGATTTGATTCACACCCAGCGCAAGCTGGGTTTTTTTTTGCCAAAAAATAATGCAGTCTTTTTACCTAGAAACGGCAATTGGAAGTACGTGTATAGTGTAATCTATTGATTTATCTGGTGTATCAGTATAAATCGTGGTCAGCTTGTTGGTGAAAAGACTTTCTTCTGATATGCTATGTGTGCGCTTACAACCGCTGTTTTAGGTTTAATATTAGATATTTTTCAACACTTTCATAAATATCCCATACGGCTGATTTTTAAGTACACCAATATTTAATCTTCATAGTTGATTAGTCACTATTATTATCTCGCCAGCCACACTTATAGCCTTTGTTGGGTACGGTAACTATAACCCCTTTATCAAGTTTTTTACGAATCCGGCTAACCAGTATATCTATTGCTCTATATGATATTGGTCCATCTCCTGTAGAAATTGCATCTACTAAAGCTGCACGTGTAAAAAGCTTGCCATCAGCATTGGCTAAGGTCCAGAGAAGAGTGAATTCAGCGGGTGTAAAGCCTACCGCGCTACCGTTTTCATGAACCGCTTCATGGCGGGTATGGTCTAAAAAAACCGGACCTAAATGCAGGGTGTCTATATTTTGCTTTGGGTTTGATGTGCGACGGATAACCGCTTGTACCCTGACTAAAAGTTCTCTTGGGTCTACTGGTTTTGTGATAAAGTCATCAGCACCAACATTAAAACATGCCAAACGGTCTTCCATCTCTTCTCGACCTGTTAATACCAAAATACCAACTTGTGATCTAACCCGTAACTTTCTGGTTATAACAATACCGTCTTCATCTGGTAGGGTTAAGTCTATTATCAAACAGCTGTAAGAGTTTTTATCTACTTTTTTAAACATTTCAGAGGCTGTACCAGCTGTATCAACTTTATAGCCATTTTTGCTTAAAAAACCCACTACAATTTTAGTGAACTGTTTGTCATCTTCAACCAATAGTATTCTATTATGATTTGACACTCTTGCTATCTCCATAAAATTTTAGCTAAACCTAAAAACGGTTATTGGCGTAGTTCGCTACCAAGTTATGTGTATAGGTTAATTGGAGACTATCGGTATTATTTAAGAGTCGCAATCTATATTAAGTCTTGGAAATATCAGAGAAACATTAGAGTTGTGTAATAGCGGTTTTAAGTAGAAAAGGTGGTTGATGTGGTTTTTTCTTCTTCATTCATCTGTAGAAGGGTGCTTAACATCTTCTGGATTTTATTGTTAAGGTTAATTGATGCCTCTTGCATTATGCTGCTACGCTCTACTAGCTTTGGCAGGGGTTTTTCTCTTTTCTTTTCATCTTCTTGCATTAATGATAAACAACCAATAATAATATTAAGGTCATTGCGGAGGTCGTGGGCAGTACGGGCTAATAACTCTTCTCTATTCTGTTTAGCTCTGTTTTCCACACCACCTAAGACATTTGCAAGAGTATCTATAGCTTGTTTTACTGCAAGTTCTAGCTCTTGGGCTGCTTTAAGTGGATCTATTGGTTGTAACTTCTTACATGCTAGCTCATTTTTATGACAAAGTTGTGATAGTCTTGTAAAACCCATGATAGCTGCACTTGCTTTTAAATTGTGAGAAATAAAAGCCATTTTCTCAAAATCATCAACTTGGCTAGCTTTTTTAAAATCATCAACCTTATTTCTTCCAGTTTTATAAAATTCGTCGATAAACTCTTTAAAGATTACATCACCACAATCTTTGCGAAGTTGGTTAAATGTTACACTGTCTAAAATTAGAGGTTCTGTTACAGTTTTGCTTGCTGTGGGTTGTGGTTTTGTTGGGGTTTCTCTCATATTGTTTAACACGTTGCTATTATTAATAATTTCAGTTTCAGCAGCAGTTGGTATGGGCGAGCCGACAAAATCCGATTTTTGGATAACAACATTATCCGGCTCTCTTTTTTGCTGTGTAGTACCCGGCTTTAAGTTATCTAGTGTATCGTTAAAATTATTCATCGAGAGCTTCTCCTGAATCTAATATGCTTCTGG
>JADGBW010000020.1:0-28765 GCA_015231305.1 Magnetococcales bacterium
AAAAAAAACGCTGCCTTATTTCCATAAGACAGCGTTTTTTATATAGATATTCAACTTATAAAACATCAATAACCTGAATTATCTAACTTCTAACTAACTTATTTATAAACAACTGATGTAAAGATATTCTAATTATAAATTGACCAGAAACATTATTTATTGTTTTTAATGTAGTTTGTAGCCTCATTATGTCTAGGAACCCTTAACAGTACGCGAGAATAGACGTTTTTTGCCATAGTTTTATTCTTTTGCCTTGCATAACCACGGGCTACATATACCAAAGTGGCGGTATCACTAGGAAAACGCTTACTTACTGCCTTGGCATGTTTTGTTAAGTGTTTCCACTTACCTTGTATCTCATCAATTGCTAAAAGACGTTGGTGAGCGGTGTAGTTCCAAGGAGATTTTTTAATTATCTTGTTTAAATGTCTGCGTACTTCTCTGTAACGTTTTTGGGCCATTAAAGGTAGTGATAAACCAAGTTTGGCTTCGATAGAGTCTGGGTTGATGTTCAACGCCTTCTCATATCCTTTTATCGCTGCGTTATAGTTGCCTTGGAGATATTCTAACCACGCTACCCGCATATTGGCTAGTTCTACATCTTCTCTCTTTTTTAAATATGGCTTTATAACATTAATAGCCTTTTCATATTTTTTTTCCTCCTCATATTTGTAAGATTGCGCCCATGGGGTAAGAGGTTTTGTAACTTTTTTACTTACGGCAGGCTTTTTTGCATTTTCTGTAGCACTTACACTTTCTGCCCCTACTACCATAGCCACTGTTAGTGCCATGGTAATCATCACTGTCTTTTGTAAATTTTTCATATAATTACCACTCCTTGGAAAGAGAAAGCACAGCAGCGGAACTGCTATATTTTTCATTAATTGTTAAATTTTCATAACGATCATATCCAGCATGAAACAGCAGGTAAGTCGAGCCTGGAAATTTCCAATTTAGATAAACAGCTACAGAACCTTTTTGCACATCTGCTAAGTTGTAAACAGCTTGACTATCAAAATCTACAGCATAAATTCTTTCACCTAACATACCTGTAAGCCCTAAAGTATTTAGGTTTAAAGCATTATCTGGAGAAAACCAGTGGGTAAATTTTAGCTGAGCAGCAGCAGTACTGCTTTTTCCTTGAGCGCGAGCAGCATTAGATAAACTAATAAAATAACCTCTAAGCTGTATCCAGTTAGCTGAATTACTAAAACCAAGGCCAATGGTTGGGGAAAACTGACTTACTGAAAGATCGTTTTGATATGAGGAGTGAGCATAACCCAAATCTGCATACAAAGATTTTTTATAGCTAAGGTATGATACTAAAGGAGCAACTACCGCTACCTTATCAGAATCACCCGTACTATCGTTGTTGCTTATATAATGACCATTTAGACGAATATCAATTGTTCCTGGAACACCGTCAGAATTGAAATTTCTGTGACCACTAAGAAAATATTCGTTCTGTTTGATAGTCTCAACCCCAGAATTAAACTTAACGGTAGAGTTAGTATAACCAACACTAAAGCCGTGTTGTTCTAGATATTCTCCACCAAAAGTAATGCCAGCAGAATAGAACTTATCACGCAATGAAGAACCACTATATGAGCCATATGCACCAGTAATAGAGCTTGACATAAACCAGTCCCCTTGTTCAGGTTCTTGCCAACTTTTATGGTTATCTGCATATGCTTGCAAAGGTAAGGCAGAAAGCATGCCCACCATTAATATAACACCGAGCAGATTTCCTCTATTTTTTACTGGTATACGATTGTTTTCTTTCAATTTATTTGTCTCCTTGTTTAGTATTTTGTACATTTTTTTATCCGGCAACATCATTTTATTTACTACAACCTTTGGTATTATATATAAAATATTTTCGTAAAATTTAATAACTTATTTTCCATTTTGTTAATTAGTCCCCTCATACAGCTTTTTTACAGATTAAAACAACAATATACAAAATTGAGTGAAAAATTGTAACTATTTATTAAGTTACCTAGTAAGCTATTTGATAACAAAACAATCATTTCAAATACTATAAACACAAGTTTGTTTAACCTTGTGTTTTTGTAAGGTATTGTAAAAACACCACACATAACTGTATAAAATGGTGTATCTTCTTGTTAGATTAATATAATTAACTATTTTTCAAATTTTTGGACTAAAAAATAATGCAAAAAATTAAAGATTTAGCCATAAACGATGCAGGGTTTGCTTTTGACCCTACCACCGGAGCAAGCTTTACTTTAAACGAAGTTGCCACCCAGATAATAAGCTCTTTAAAAGATCAAGACGACCTACAGCTGATATCTCTCAAATTAACAGAAATGTTTGAGGTAGATTTTGAACAGGCTTATCAGGATGTGCAAGAGTTTGTGGAGCAGCTAAAAACCTACAAAATTTACTCCTGATGACAATATACGTAGCCATAAGTGGTATAAATGCCAGTGATAACCCTGGCCCAGGAGTACCAGTTGCTAAAAGCCTGCTTGCTGCAAGTGCTGATATAAAAACCATCGGCTTAAGTTATGACCTTCATGACGCTGGCAACTATCTTGATGATTTGTTTGACTCAAGCTTTATTTTGCCTTACCCCAGCGGTGGCTGGGATGGCATTGTCGCTAAATTACGGCATATTAAACAGACTGTGGGCTTGGATGTAATAATACCCTGCCTGGATGCTGAACTACCCCTATATATTAAATATCAAGATGCTTTGGCAAAAGAGGGCATTTTAACCTTTTTACCCACAGTAGGGCAATTTAAACAGCGCACTAAAGAAAATTTGGCCCTGTTATCTAAAAACCTGGACCTCCAACATCCCCAAACCCAAGGGGTGATAAACATAGAACAGCTGCAAAAAGCATTGGATAAAATTCAACTACCTGTCTATGTAAAAGGTAACTATTATGAGGCTTTTCCTGCGTTTACAAAATATGAGGCAATTAGTCATTTTACTAAAATTGCCAATAAATGGGGTTTTCCAGTTTTAGTGCAAGAGGTAGTCACAGGGGAAGAGTTAAACGTGGTGGGTGTTGGTGATGGAAATGGTGCTACCGTTGGCATGGTCGCCATAAAAAAATTAACCACAACCACTCTGGGTAAAATTTGGAACGGAGTCACCATACAAAATCCGGCTCTGCTTAATGCTGCTAAACAGTTTGTAAAAACAAGCAACTGGCGAGGACCCTTTGAGCTAGAGTGTATTGTAGATGATAACCGGGTAACTTTAATTGAAATAAACCCGCGTTTTCCTGCTTGGGTCTATTTTGCCACGGGCATAGGCATTAACTTGCCAGAGCAAATAGTACAGCTAGCCATGGGCAAACCTTGCGCTAAAGCTGGTGATTTTGCAGCAGGAAAACTATATATTCGTCACACCTCAGAACAGATATGCGATATTGCAGACTTAAGTCTTTTGGCCTGCTCAGGAGAGCGTCATGGAAGTTGAAAACCAAAGAAAAACCTACCAAAAACCAACAATTGTAAAACTTCAAGGCCAGTTATTTAATAAACATGGTAGTAGTGGAAATTTCCCCTTAAGAGAAAAAATAGACGGGGCTTCGGTAACAGATTTAATACAAAAATATGGTTCTCCACTTTTTATTTTCTCTGAAGCAGCAATTCGCAGAACCTTTAAACAGACCCAAGAAGCCTTCACCTCTCGTTATCCATCAGTACAGTTTGCATGGAGCTATAAAACCAACTATTTAAAAGCCATTTGCGCTATATATCATCAAGAGGGTGCAATTGCTGAGGTGGTTAGCCACTTTGAATATCAAAAAGCTCGCAGCCTTGGTATAGCGGGTAAAGATATAATATTCAACGGACCCTACAAACATTTAGATGCCTTACGCCAAGCAGCATCAGAAAAAGCCATGATCCATATTGATAACTTTGATGAAATATCAGATTTAGAAAAGGTGGCAGACGAGCTGGGCAAAACCATAGATGTAGCTTTACGGCTAAACATGGACACTGGCATTCAGCCACACTGGAGCAGGTTTGGCTTTAACCTTGATAGTGGTGTGGCTTTAGCTGCTGTTAAAAGAATCCATAAAAACGGCAAGCTAAATATTGTTGGTTTACATTCACATATAGGAACATTTATGCTGGACCCCAACGCCTACCAGATTCAAACGCAAAAAATGTCGCGTTTTTTAATGCAGATAGAAGCCAATTTTGACTATCACATTGAATACATTGATGTAGGGGGTGGCTTTCCTTCTAAAAACCGCCTAAAAGGTGTTTATCAACCACCAGAAGTAGTTATTCCGGATATCGATGATTTTGCCCAAGCTATAGTTGATGGTCTTCTAGAAAACCTAGCCCCTGAGCGTCGCCCAAAACTGTTAATAGAGAGCGGTCGCCTGCTTATTGATGAGGCTGGTTATCTTGTAACATCAGTTGTAGGCCAAAAAAGCATGCCAGACGGCTGCCGATCATATGTGGTGGATGCTGGAGTTAACCTTCTGTTCACCCATACATGGTACGATTTGCTTGTAGAGAGCGGTATACCGTTAAAAGGGCTGCCAGAACCAGCTATTCTTAATGGCCCACTGTGTATGAATATCGATGTTATAAGAGACAGCATTATGCTGCCAAGGTTGCAAAAAGGGACACCACTAGTGGTATCACCAGTTGGAGCATATAACGTCACACAGTGGATGCAGTTTATTCAATATCGTCCTACTGTGTTGTTAATTGGAGAAAATGGAGTGGCTGACATTATTCGAGAAAAAGAAGACTTAAGCGACATAGAACGGCGAGAAAAACTGCCAGACCACTTGGCTTTATGATTTTACCCACACCATTTTGGCAAAAATTATGGCTTTTTGTACATCCGCTTTTTTCTGCCTATTCTAATATTTTATTTATGCAAAATGCACGTGTGGGAGTTGTGCTTTTTGCCTTGGGTTTTCTACAACCCAATGTAGCTTTGTCTGGCCTTATTGCAGTTCTTACAGTGCTGGTTTTTGCCCGCCTTATAGAGATGAGCCCAAACTACCTAGAACAAGGTTATTATCTCTACAATCCCCTACTTGTTGGCATGTCTATCGGTTTCTTATTTCAACTCGGCCCTATTACCGGGTTTTTTATAATTACCGCTGCCATGCTTACACTTTTAGTAACTATATCTCTGCAAACTATATTCGCTACTAGGCATGTGCCAATACTATCCTTGCCATTTGCTATTATTAGCTCTGTTGTTTATCTGGCTGCTTATCAATACGGCAATCTATTTATCTATGAACTTCCCCATTTTAGCTTTTCCTACCAAACATTAGAGACGTTGCTACCCCTATGGATAGCAGGTTTTTTTAAGGCACTAGGTACAATATTGTTTTTGCCCAACGTGGTGGCAGGGGCACTCATTTTTTTAATGCTAATATTAGCCTCTCGCATTATGGCACTATTGGCTGTTAGTGGTTATGGCTGGGGGGTTTTTGTCCATGCAATGTTGGGGGGGTCACTGCATCAAGCCGTAAACGACCCCTATGCGTTTAATACCATTTTGGTTTCAATTGCTGTTGGTGGGGTATTTTTTATTCCCTCTATTCGCTCCTATACAATGAGCTTAATTGCAGTATCAATTACCATTTTGACCATACATGCAGCAGAGGTATTTTTAACAGTATTTAAAATACCAGTATTTACCCTGCCTTTTAATATTACAGTTATCTGTTTTTTATATAGCTTAAAGCAGATTGGCTATAGCTACTGTGTAAAAGAGGTAAAAAGCAACCCAGAGAGAACTCTAGGCCACTATCTCTCTACCCGTCACCGCTTTCAAACAGAGCATATCCGCATTAACCCACCATTTGTGGGCAAATGGTATGTTTATCAAGGGTTTGATGATGTGTGGACCCATAAAGGGGTTTGGCGACATGCTCTAGATTTTATTGTCCACGATAAAGAAGGTAATTCTTATAAAAATAAAGGTACAAATATAGAGGACTATTACGCCTATAACCGCCCAGTTGTAGCCCCTGTAAGCGGGTATGTGGTGGAGGCAATAGACCATATTCACGATAACCCCATTGACCAACCCAACACCATAGATAACTGGGGCAACACGGTTATTATTCAGCAAGATGTATCTGGCATTTATATATCTATCAGCCATTTTGCTAAAAACTCCCTTAAGTGCAAAAAGGGTGACTATGTAGAACTAGGCCAAATTTTGGGAATGTGTGGTAACAGTGGTTATTCTGCCCAGCCCCACATACATTTACAAGCTCAGATAAGCCCGGTATTAGGGGCTGCGACTTCACCATTTATTTTTACCACATATCAGCATAACTCACAGATGATATTTTATCGCACACCAAAAAAAGACCAAGAGATAAGCGGCTTTTTTATAGATAAACTATTGGATAGGTTTTTTTCATTCACCCTAGATGAAACCCTGAATTTTGAATGTATTGCAGGCAAGCAGAAAGGTAAAAGGTGTGCCTGGACTGTCTGTATGGAGCCACTTAGTGGACAGTTTTATTTTGTCGATGAAGATGGCAACACCCTGCTATTTGCCAAAGCAGTAGGTTTTTTTTATTGTTATGATTATCACGGAAAAGATGATAGTCTGCTGCGTCTGCTGTTTTTAACACTACCTCGCATGCCCCTTGTAAGAAAAAATGGCCTAAATTGGCAAGACTCCTTACCACTAAATGTTTTACAAAGTGGTATAGGCCAAGCTTGGGGACAATTTATGGCCTCCTTTTATCATGCTGGTTTTATACATATTGGTCGTTGGGGTTGGGTAGGCAAAAATAAGATTGAGGGATACATCAAGGCAGGTAATAAACCCATAACAACTGCTATTAATTTTGATGAACAAAAGGGTATCCAAAGTTTGAAGGTTAACTCTACCATATTGCAAAGGGTCGAAAATGAGACCAGCAAATAGTTTGTACAGCTTTTTTTCAACTCCATTAAACAACTCACAACTACAAATAAATTATTATTTAATGGTTGCCTTATTGTTGCTAATACCACTATTTACTACAATAAATAGTGCACATGGCGATACCTTAATAGCAGACTCCTACCACGAATCATTTACCCAAGAAAAAATTGAGGATTATAACGCAGCTATACAAGCTTTAATGCCAGTTTATGAGCTATATTCTCGCCAGTACACTATAAATTTGCGCCTTGGCTGGCTCCACTATCTTGCAGGGCGTTATAGAAAATCCCTAGAGTATTATAGAAGCGCAGCTAGTGCGGTTCCCGGTGCTATTGATCCCAAACTTGGTGAGGCGATTGTGGGGCTTGCCCAACAAAACTATGGCGATGTTAAACTTATTTGCTATAGCATTATTAAAATAGACTACTATAACTATTTGGCTAACCGTTATTTGGCAAAAGCCCTTGTGGGCGAAGAAAATTTTGTGCAAGCAGCAGATGTTACACAAAAAATGTTAGCACTCTACCCATCGGATATAAACTTTTTAGAACAACTAGCTATTATTCGGTTGCATCAAGGAGACACAGCAACTGCTCGCCTGCTATATAAAGACCTATGGATTTTAGACCCAAATAATATCAACGCCTTTAGGTTTTCCAAAAAATATCCCGTCAAAAAATAACAATCTAAATATTGGTCTACTTATTGCTTTCCTTCACTACATCATTATTCAGACAAGGCACTTCTTTGTCTGAACAGATATTTATAAATAAACCGAAGGAAAAATAAATGAAGAAGCTTGCAATCTGTTGCTCAATTCTCCTTGTACCGACAGCAGCTATGGCCCAGGGAAATAGTTATTATTCTAAATCTTCATCTCTAAGATTTGCCAATCGTATCCAGGTGCTGCAAGACTCTTCAACCATTTACGGTGGCCCTGAAACCATATCAACACCATCGTGGGGATATCCTAAACCTACGTTAGTTTCTGATAAAGCCCCAAATGTAGACAAAGGTGTCTACCATATGGCTGCTAATGAAACCGCGCCAGAGTATAGAAACCTTACGTCAACTAGGCTATCTTCATTAAAACTTGCTAAAGTGCCAGAGCAATTTAAAGCTACTATCATGACATATGGAGGGCTTCTCACTTATGGGGGAGATGCATCACATGATGATGGCTACACCGCAGGAGCCTATATTGCCATCCCCTCTGCAACTAACCTTGTAGAGTTTAATGCGTCATACTCTAATATTGGATTTGTAACTGCTGGTGCTAATGATCTTAAACAGACAGATATTGCAGCAGCTTATACCCACTATTTAAGCCCCAATGCTAATGTTCGTGGCGGTATGCACTATGTCAATTCTACTGACGATTCCACCAATAATGGCAACATCTTTTTTGGCGGTGGCAAAGTGTATGACGGTGTAAAATGGCACTATGGAGCAGATGTATTCTACTCTATGTATAGCAATAGCGATCAACATGTTGGACAAATTAGTTTGGAATCAGGTTTTGGTACTGGTAATTTTTATAAAGAAGGATCTTATTATTTCACCGTTAAAGGTAACTATATACACCCGTTTGATGCAACCGTATCTAAGTTAGACGATCATTATCTATCAGCTGGTGTCGATGTATCTTACTCTATACCCTACTGGAAAACAGAAATCGGTGGTTGGTTAGGTCGTGAGGTTATGGCTGTGAAAAATTCTGGTATGGTGGTATTAAACCTACCTGACGAACACAATATAGGTGCACACGCTAGTATACAGAGATATCTAACCGATGACCTTTTTGCCAAAATTAGCTACAAATATGACAAGTTTAAAGATGTAACAACCATGATGCATACTAAAAAACAGATTGGCATGCTAACAGTTGGCGGTCACTATTAAACAGGCAAACATTTAACCTGTAGATATGCCAAAAACAAACTATTTAAAATATTAGCTTGAACAATAGAAAAACAGAATAAAGCGTGTAAAATCAAACAGGTAATAGCAACAAGAGGTTGACAGATTCATATTGTCGTGTTGTTGTTATAATCATTTAAAGCCGGATCCACATGGAATGGGATCCGCAGGCTCTTTTCACCCCTAGTATGACAGCCTAATAATTTTTATTTGAGTTTTAATGCCAACTGATTTAATTGATCATTAAGTGTCAGCCCAAAAAAATAGACAAACCACAATTCCCCCGCAAAAAGAGGAGCCACTGCAAATCTAGTATTTTGAACTAGATAATAACAGTATATTGGCTTCATTTAAAAAAAATTTACACAATAATTTTGCTTTATCCTAGATTCGGAAGTTGGCGGTGCGTGCATGGCGTAAGATACTGGTTTATCTGGTGTATTTGGGGAAATCGCAGTCACCTTGTTGTTCCCCAAATGTGCCAGGTGAATCAATGGCTTGCGTCAGGTGCGTGGCGACAACTGCCGGATCTAGACTTATAGGGCTTTATAAAAATTAAGCTATCAATTCCTAGAAATTAAGGTTTCGACTAGGTATTTTAAATTTTACAGTATTAAAAATGCATTTTATTTCAAAATGAAAGCCATATATATTAGGTGCAAGGTTGACTTATCGCCTGCTCCATGAGAACGTAAACGTAACAGGCTTTCACGAGCATCTCTTTTAAATGTTTGCCCTACCAAAAAACAAAGAATTAGGACTCTCTGTTTTTAGCTCCATTAAGTTCAAATTACAATATTTTACATTTTTATGTAACTTATTACAACTCAAGTTACTGTAGTTCTTTTATATTTTACTACATACCATACAATTTTATTTTTATTTTCCATAACGCACTAATACTAGTGCGCCTTGGTTTTTTTATCTCTATTACATTTAATCTAGGCTGTCATTTAGTCAGCCTTACAATTTTTAAGGAAAAGATATGGGATTATCAAATATACAACGAATCATTGGTGGTGTTGTAGTTGCTGGCTTTATTGTTTTTGCAGTATCATTGGCTTTGGATGACTTAAAAAACAGCAAAACAGCAAAAAACGATCAAACCACCACTATTGAAGCTCCTGTAGAATCAATGCCAGCTGCAAAATAAAGTTATCATCTATGCATTTTTGCTTTAGGTAATTGCACTCAAGTAAAAATTCTTTTTTTATTTAAAGCTCAAAATATTTTAGCTAGAAACAGCGGTTGGCGATGTTTTTCATTGTTCCAACTGCTGTTTCTAGAAAATTATTTCACAATGAGCCTCTAAAAAAACTCATCTGAAACAAGCCAAACTATGAAAAACTCTTATTTTTCATTTTTACTTTTTTAAGCATAAAATGACCGCGAGTTAGTTCTCTTAATTATTCATGGACACTCCTATTGTTCTACGTTTGTCAGCTAACTATTCAGTTTCCCCTTAATTTCTGTATTAAGCTTACTCACCACAGTTTTTAGACTACTATTTTACCATGAACAGTTTTTGCTCTAGAAATTGCAGCTGTGAGCGTATGCTTATAACTGCCGTTTCTATTTTTACTGCTATCATATAGAGTACGCATATCATTTTATTGTAGTTCCATTTATAATTTGCGAAAAAGGCAGAGGCAAAACCTTGGAAGAACTTTTACCTTCCGAAAAAGCAAAAAGAGAGATAGCCCCTCTTTACCCATAAAGAATAAAGCCTATTTTGCTTGTTAAATTTATAAATAGAACGACTATAAAATATTTATTAAAATTTAAACAATGGTCCCTATATGTCAGATAACTCTTCCATTTTTTCTTTTCCAACCACCACCTCTCATAAATCATTAGCTACAGCATGGCTAACGCTTGCCCTTAGCTCTTTAATTGGAGCCGGGTTGGTGGTGCTTTTAATTATCCTTGCTAGAACCCCAGTAATTCATGATCTAATTCCCTGGGCTGGCTCTTTTAAAACCGCACTGGTTATTCATGTTGATCTTTCGGTTTTAGTTTGGTTTCTATCATTTGCTGGGCTGTTTGCTGTTATTGCTATGCCAAAAAGTAGCGTTGCAGCAGGAAAGGTGGCACTTTGGGTTGCAGTTTTAGGAGCATTACTTATTACATTTTCACCATTTTTAGGTGAGGATGCCCCATTTTTAAATAACTATGTTCCGGTTTTAGCTAACGGTGCATTTTTTAGTGGTTTAACTCTTTTCGTGGCTGGTTTTTGTGCCATTGCCCTTTTACTCTGTTTTAAACACCAAGAGCAGCAACAAAAAGAAAAGCTGGTGGTTAGGTCTGGTGTAACTTCGGCAATTATCATTGCACTGCTTAGTGTTGTATCACTGCTATACACCTATTTGGCAATACCACAAGAGCTAGCCCGTGATACAGAGCTTTATTATGAAACACTGTTCTGGGGAGCTGGGCATATTTTACAGTTTACCCATACCCAACTAATGATGGTAGCTTGGATTTGGCTTGCCACAGTTATAACAGGCAAACCAGTTGCTAAACCCGGCCTGCTATTGTTGATTTTTATAATTGGTGCATTCCCTGCTGTTTTAGGTCCGGCTATTCATGTTATCTATCCTGTGGACTCACTAGAACACCGCCTTGCTTTTACAGATTTAATGTATTGGGGTGGTGGTATAGCACCTTTAATTGCAGGTGTACTTGTGTTTCGCGCTCTACTTACCAACAAACAGATTTCCAACGAAAACCGCTCTCTAAGACTGGCCTTGCTTTATTCGTTGGTTTTATTTGGTGTAGGTGGCTGGATAGGATTTATGATAACAGCTGTAAATGTAACTATTCCTGCTCACTATCACGGCTCTATAGTCTCTATTACCTTGGCCTATATGGGTGTCACTTACCATGTTCTGCCCGGTCTTGGTTTCAAGCGTCCTAGTGTTGTTTGGGCAAACCGCCAGTTGATACTCTATAGCACCGGTTCTCTATTACATATTTTAGGGCTAGCATGGTCTGGTGGTCATGGGGTACAGCGTAAAACTGCTGGTGCTGCCCAGGGTCTGGAAAGCTTATCAGATAAAATTCCCATGTGGATAATGGGACTAGGGGGTGTACTTGCTGTTATTGGAGGTATTCTGTTTTTGGTATTAGCTTTTAAAGCTTTGTCAAATCCTGACGACTCTAATTAAAATTTTATTGGGGGGGGTAACTCTTACCCTATTGGGGACCATACCGACCCCTTTAAGTAGTTTGTTTATTTATTATGATATCTATTAAAAAATTAAATTATTTTTACAATGTTAAAAAGCTTGGGAAACGCCAAGCGTTGGCTGACCTTGACCTTAACATTGAGCCAAACACTTTTTTTACCCTTACTGGCCCCAACGGTAGCGGTAAATCTACTCTGTTTAGCATTCTCTCAGGACTTTCTCTCGCCAAAGAGGGCCAAGTTGCCATTAATGGGCTAGATATTGTCAAACATCAAGCTGCAATACGCCGTTTAATGGGCGTAGTTTTTCAAAGCCCCGCACTTGATAAACACCTTACCCTTGCCGAAAATTTTCAGATCCATGGCGACCTCTACGGTATGGAGCCATCACTTTTAAAACAACGCCTTGAAGAAGATTTAACCTGGACTGGGCTTGGTGATCGTTTGTCAGAGATGGTAGGCACTCTATCTGGTGGTATGGCTAGGCGTGTGGAGTTGGTAAAAGCTCTGCTGCACCGGCCAAAAGTTTTGTTGATGGACGAACCAACCAATGGGTTAGACCCCGGTGGCAGACGTGATTTTTTGGATATGGTAGATAATTTACGTAAAGAACGAGAAATGACCATCCTTATGACCAGCCACATATTTGCCGAAGCCGAACGGGCCGATAAGGTAGGTATACTTCATAAAGGTTCTCTTCTAGCTGTTGGCTCTCCACAGGAACTAAAAAACCGTTTAGGCCACGAGATGGTAGTTATCCAGACATCAAACAAAGAACATGCTCAATTTTTACAAGAGCAACTCACCAAAAAAGAGAGTGTAAAAGTGTGGATAAGAGATGGAGAGTTACGGGTTGAAGGAGCCGATAAAAACACACTTGATGAGCTTCTCTCCCACCACAGAGATAGGTTTAACGAGTTGGCTATTAAACGCCCTACCTTAGAAGATCTCTTTATTCACATTACCCAAGATAAGGAGGAGTAGCCGTGTTACTTGGCATTAAATCCATGGCTAAACGCGAGCTTGTGCGTTTTTTTAGGCAAGGTCATAGAGTTATCGGCAGTATCGCGCAACCTATTATATTTTGGCTTTTTCTCGGTAGTGGCTTTGCAGCCTCATTTCAGGCTCCCGGCTTAGAAGGTATTTCATATACTGAATATTTCTTCCCCGGCATACTGTTAATGGTGGTACTTTTCTCTGGTATTTTTTCTACTATAACGGTTATTGAAGACCGTAACCAAGGCTTATTACAGGGCATATTAGTAGCACCAGTACACCGAATGGCTATTGTTTTTGGCAAAGTTATAGGGGCGATGGTTATAGGGTTACTGCAAGCATTTTTGCTTATGTTAACCATACCTTTTTTAGGAATAGACCCGGGTATAAGCGGAGTTTTAATGCTTATTTTGGGCCTGGTTATAGCTGCATTGGGCTTTACTGCTTTGGGGTTTTTAATAGCTTGGAACATGGAGAGCACATCTGGCTTTCACGCCATAATGTCGGTATTTCTTCTGCCACTTTGGATGTTATCAGGAGCAATGTTTCCCATGGCACAAGCCCCAGCATGGCTTGAGTGGGTCATGTTTTTAAACCCAGTTAGCCACGCACTGCTGCTAATACGCATGCCCCTATACCACCCAGTAACAGAGCTTCTGTCTAGCAGCCAATATATACAAGCTTTTATTGTGGCTATACTGTGGGCAATAGGCTGCCTGTTAATAGCCCTTTATCGGGTAAACCGTACCCAACAATCGGCCTAGCCTGTTTATTTCATGAAGAGTGGCCGAAAGGTTGTTCCAGGGGTTGTCAGAACAAGGCGCAGGTTGAATTTTTCAGGTGAGCATACTGTCCGTATGTGATCCTTAATAATTTATCCTGCAACGCAGTTCTGGCAATCTCTGGGGTAGCATAGCGGCTATTTTTCATGAAATATCAGAGCTAGCTACCAACCAATAACTGCACAATTTCGGTGGCTGGTTTTGACGGCCAAATATGAAAAGCCATTACATAGACAATAAAACCAGAGGCAGAGACAAACATCCACAAAGGCAAGGTTTTTCTGGCTATAGTCTTATGTGCCACAAAGTTGGTTTTTAAAGCCCGAAATAGAGTTAGCGGAACCATAAACAAGATAAAAACCGCCCCTACTATATGGGCGATAAGCAGACCAAAATAGAAATACCTAATATCACCCTCACCTGCAAAAGCTGCATTGCCTACCTCCATGTGATAAAGGGTGTAGACTATCAAAAACAAAATAGCTAACACCACCGCAGCAACCATAAAGCTTTTATGTTTTTTTACATCCTCTTTTTTTATTGCCATAACCCCTAATACTAGCACTATAACTGTAGAAACATTAAAAAAAGCAAGAATGTGGGGGAATATCGGAACCAGATCTTTCATTTACTTCCTCTTTTTTTATCCATTTTTATAAAACTTCATAGTGAGTCTGCACAAATCCTGATGGATAACTTTGTGTTTTTATATGTTTAAGAAGAACATCCCCAGCTAAAGGCCCAAATAAAGGTATACCCTCACCTATTAAAACCGGAATTTTAGTCAATATAATTTGCTGCACAAGACCGTTAAATAAAAAGCCCTGTATGGTCTTTCCCCCATCTACATAAACATGGTTAAACCCCTGTAAACTTAGCTCTTTTATCAAATCTGGGGGTGAGCTGTTTTTCCACTGCACAAAATCTTTTAAGGCTTGGGGTATGTTATCTGGTTTACTGCTTAACACAACTACTTTTTTGTCCTTATAGGGCCACTCACCGAAGGTTAAAATTTTTTCAAATGAGAGTCTACCCATAACTAAAACATCAGTAGAAGCACTAAATTCTTTATAGCCATAATCCTCAATACTGTCAGGGTCAGACCCATCAGCCCCCGGCAACCAGTCTAGGTCGCCGTTTTGTCTGGCTATAAATCCATCTGCTGATACTGCTATGTATACTGAAGTCCTCAAATACTTTTTCCCGCAAAATTAATTCCAGCTCCAGTTGCAATATCTATGGTCAGCCCGCTTAAGTCTTCTTTATTTAACTCACCCACACTTTTTTTACCGCATATACGAATAAAATCCGCAAGCTCTGCGCCATAAACATGGAAAAGGTTTTGTAACATTTCAGCCGATTTATCAACATCAAAGCGAGACCGTAACTCTTCATTTTGGGTGGCAATACCAACAGGACATGTCCCTTTATGGCAAACTCTATACTGTTGGCAGCCAATACCTATCATTGCGGTAGTAGCCAGCCCTACTCCATCAGCCCCCAAAGCTAAACATTTTGCAATATCACTAGATGTACGCACACCACCTGTAACAAGAAGTGAAATATCGTCTCTTACACCTCTATCTACTAGCAGCTTTGTAGCCCGTAAAAGCGCATGAGGCAGTGGAATGCAAACATTATCTTTAATATGGTCCGGTGCAGCACCAGTGCCACCACCACGACTATCAATAGTTATAAAATCTACCCCTGCTGTAATGGCAGTTTCTACATCTTCTTCTATTCGGCCTGCTACAATTTTTACCCCAACAGGCGCACCATCACTAACCTTACGCAACCAATCAACTTTATTTTTCAAATCATTAGGGCTTGCAATATCAGGATGATTAGCAGGTGAGATTATATCTTCAAAAGCTTTTACCCCACGGGCAGTAGCAATTTGGGGTGTAACTTTAGCAGCAAGCAGATGTCCACCAAGACCTGCCTTAGCAGCTTGACCCACTTTTATTTGAATAGCATGAGATTTTTTTAAATTTTCATCACTTGCACCAAAGCGACCTGTGGAATATTCAAACACATAAGCTTTTGCTGCTTCAAACTCTTCAGCAAGCAGACCACCTTCACCACCAAATATTGCTGTTCCAGCAGCGGATGATCCCTTGGCTAAGGCAATTTTGGCCTCTTTAGAGAGAGAACCAAAGCTCATGTCTGAAACATAAAATGGTAGCTCCAGTTTAAGGGGTCTCTTTGCTTTAGGGCCAATTGTTATACCAAGTTTAGGGTTTAAATCGCGGTAATCAATTGGTGAACGGGCCAACTGTGCTGGTAGAAAGACAATATCCTCTAACGGGTTGCGCCATTTGCTAGTACGCATAGGTGAGATAGTCTCGTTACCTGTTATAGCCTTATTAAGAATAGTTACGAACTCTTGCTCTCGATCGTCAGATTTTCTTTCCCATTTAGCTAAATAAAACCCAGCAGGTTTTACCTTTTTTACAATATGGGTAAATTCATCTTTACCTGCTCCACAATCAGGGCAGACCCAATCGTCAGGAATATCTTTAAATAGAGTTCCAGGTTTTATGCCGCTATCGGGGTCTCCTAAATTTTCATCATAAACCCAGGCACAAATATCACACTCATACTGTTGGGGATCGTCTTTCATTGTGTTACACCTAACAAAATTACCGTTAGAAAATAATTAAACAAGCCCAACCAACTTTATTGGGTTGGGCTTGCTAAGAAAATATATCTTTCAAATATTGGTTTAACCAAGTTTTATTCTACAGCGTAATATTTTTCGCCTTTTACATTACATACTGGGCAGTTTGCAGGTGGCTCTCCAATTTCAGTGTGACCACATACTGGGCAGACATAAATTTGCAAACTTTCCAAGTCTACTCCAGACTTAATAGCTGCCAACGCCTGTTGGAATAGGTCATGATGAACTTTCTCCACCTCCATTGCATATGTCATGGAACGCACAGCCTTTTTATTACCCTCGGCCTCAGCTGTTTTTAAAAATCCTGGGTACATTTCGGTAAATTCATGATGTTCACCAGCCATAGCCTCTTCGAGGTTTTCGCCAGTGCTACGAATACCTTCCAAAACCCTTAAATGGGAGTGGGCATGTATGGTTTCGGCATCTGCAACAGCACGAAATAACTTAGCTACCTGAGCAAAGCCCTCTTTATCAGCTTTTTTTGCAAAAGCTAGATATTTACGGTTGGCTTGGCTTTCACCAGCAAATGCCTCTTGCAGATCATCTTTTGTGGACATAGCAAATTTCCTTTATATACAATAATTAAGAACAACAACATTAAAAACGCTAAATATATAAGTTAAACTATCTTACGATAAGAGCCAATCCTAATAATAATATCATTTTCTTTATTTAGATATTTCAACCTAGATACGGCAAATAGCGGTATGTCATGTTGTAAGATATTGGTTTATCTGGTGTATCATTAAAAATTATAAATCACCTTATTGAAGACAAGATTTTCCCATGATATGCCATGTGAATCAATAGCTTGCGTATCGTGCTTGGTTATAGCTACCGTTTCTAGGTTAAATAGCATCTTCTGCTATCATATGCATACTAATTAAAAATATCCTTTTATAAAGAATGAATCATCATTAACTATATATGCAAGTGAGCAGTCTCTTAATCTTCTGGTGCAATAGATAAAAAGAGGTGTTATAAAATAGAGTTGCGTATCCTTTAACTATATTCGGTAGTTGTTTCTACGAACCACCAAATGCTAAATATAGGTTTAATAAATATATTGGCTTAATAGCAATAAATAACTGTCGTCTCCAAAAGGCTCCTCACTAATGAAAAAATCTTTCCTTAATATCCGTTTCAAGCTTCTGTTTGCTTTCGGTTTATTTCTAACTGGTTTTATCATGTTGGCAAGCTACAGCTTTTATCACATAGATAAGGTAGACGACGGTTTAGAGAAAGTAGAGGTAGATGTAGATATTGCTGTTGTTAAAATTATACCCCTACTTGAAAAAATGGAGCGTTCTGCAAAAGAGATGGTCAAAGTTGAGAAAACCGCAGACCTTTTGTATAACAACACAAACGAGAACAAAAGAACTTTACAAACAATTATTCAACATATTGCTGATAATCCCGACAACGAGAAAATATTAGAATATCTTATCTCCCATCAAAAAATGATGGAGTCATCTATCGTTAAAATTCATAAAATTCGCGAAATAATAGAAGGCAACAAAAAGAACACTGATGAAACTGAGGGTAACTTTGTTTTCATAGTCGATGAAATTTCAAAAATTTCACAATTTATAAGTAAAATTGAAAAAGAGTTAGACAGGGTTGGCTATAATGCCATTGCTGTTTTTGTGGTTTTTATTATTTTTAGCATCATTTTTATAATATTAATATCTGCACGCATTACCAAACCAATAGAACAACTTAGAAATTCAGTATTTGAGGTAGAAAAAGGCAACTTAAAAGCTGAAATTAAAATTGAGTCAGTTGATGAAATTGGAGAGCTGGCAAAAGCTTTTAAGGAGATGGTTAAAAGCCTGCAAACAAAACTCTATACCCAAAATATTCTTGCTTCCATGACCGACACTCTGCTGGTCATCTCTACTGACTCTTTAATAACCCAAGTAAATAGAGTCGAAGTATTGGGGTATGCAAAAGATGAGCTGATAGGAAGCTCAATTGATACACTTTTTAAAGAAGTAGCATATGAAGAAGATGAAGGGTTTGACAATAGTGAGAAAGATAGTTTCAACCTATCCAGCATAGACACCCTGCTAAATGGTGGATCTGTTACCAATGCCCAAGCCACTATAGTTTCCAAAGATGGCAATAAAATACCAGTATTAGTCTCTGGCTCTGTTTTGTTAGATAGAGATGAAAATATCATTGGCGTTATTTTAATGGCAAAAGATATAACTGATTTTAAACATGCCCAAGAAGAGCTACGTGAGCAAAGTTGGTTAGTTGCAAGTACAGCTAAATTTAGCGGTATGATTCACGAAACAAGAACAGTAGTAGCTTATGCTAAAAATTTGATTCACCAATTGATACCATTTCTCGGTGGGTCATATGGAACAATGTATCTTATTGATGATAATAAAGAACGCTTTAACCTTATTGCTGGTTATGGTCATAGAGGGGGTTCGACAAAAAAAAGCTTTGCAATGGGAGAGACATTAGCCGGGCAAAGTGCCTTAGAAAACAGGCTAATACATACAACCAATGTACCCAACAATGCTATTAAGGTTAGCTATAGCTTGGGTGAAACATCTCCACTGGAAATTTTAACTATACCTGCTGGTTTCCATAACCAGACATTGGCTGTTATAGAGATAGCCTCTTTTAATAAATTTTCTAAACGACAGATATTGTTCTTAAAAGAGCTTATGCCACTAATTGGCTTAGGGTTAGACAACCTGATGCGGGCCAATAGAACAGAGCAACTACTTGCCCAAACTCAAGAACAAGCAGAACTTCTGCAAGCTCAACAAACAGCCATGGAGCTGACCAATATTGAAATGGATAAACAAAAGAGAGAGGTTGAGATAAAAGCAGAGGAACTAAGCCGCGCAAGTGAACATAAATCTGAATTTTTAGCCACCATGAGCCACGAAATACGCACCCCGATGAATGCCATTATTGGCCTTACTGATTTAGCCCTAAAAGCCAAACTATCGCCAAAAGTTCGTGACTATCTCTCAAAAGTGCAACACTCTTCCAACTCTTTATTACACATAATTAACGATGTACTAGATTTTTCAAAAATTGAAGCTGGCAAACTGGATATGGAGTCTGTTGACTTTCTTTTAAGAGATGTTTTTGAGCATATTTCAGATCTTTTTAAAAGTCAGATATGCGAAAAAAATGTTGAATTAATCATGAATATGTCCAAAGAGTGTCGCTATGTTTTGCTGGGCGACCCTCTGCGTATAGAGCAAGTTTTAATGAACCTTGTAGGCAATGCAATTAAATTTACCAAAGATGGGTATATTGAAGTTGGGGTTAAGAAAAGCAATGCAACAAACGACCTAAACCCTGAACTTGTCACACTTGAATTTTCGGTAAAAGATACCGGAATAGGCATGACAGACGAACAGGCAGATAAGTTATTTCAATCCTTTGTACAAGCAGACAGCTCTACAACAAGAAAATATGGCGGAACCGGTCTTGGGCTTACCATTAGCAAGCGTCTTCTTACAAATATGGGGGGTGAAATTTGGGTTGAAAGTAAGCCTGACATTGGTAGCACTTTCTTTTTCACACTGACACTACCCCGAAAGATAGAGCTAGAAACCAACGACATGGTCCCGCCACAAGATTTGAAAAATCTAAAAGTGCTAATTGTGGATGATAATGAAACGGCGCGAAAATCTCTTCAAAGTGTTCTTAAAACTTTTTCATTCAGTGCTACAGGTGTTAGTTCAGGGTCAGAGTCTATAGTTGAAATAAAAAAAGCCGTGTCTGAAGGCTCCCCCTATCAAATGGTTTTAGTTGATTGGCTAATGCCTGAAATGGATGGTATTGAGACTACTGCTAAAATTTTAGAGACCACAGCTTCTAGCTCTGATGTGCAAAGCCCAAAAATTGTTATGATGTCGGGCTTTTTAGAAGAAGACCAGATAAAAGAGAGATCTATTAAAGCTGGGGTGAATGCTTTTCTTACAAAACCAATAAATTGCTCTTATCTTTTTGATACCACAATGGAGCTATTTGATAAACAGATGGAAAAACTATATCACCCAGGGGTTGACGATATTGACCCGGTAGATGTAATGAAACAAATAGGCAACTCAAAAGTGTTATTAATAGAGGACAACGCTATTAACCAACAGGTTGCAGGAGAAATATTGAGCAATGTAGGGCTTTTAGTAGAGACAGCTGAAGATGGTAGAGAAGGGTTGAAAAAAATAGCAGCTAATAAATATGACCTGATTTTAATGGATATACAGATGCCCAACATGGATGGCTTTACAGCTACCCGTGAACTACGAAAAGATGCAAAATATAAAGACTTACCAATTATAGCAATGACCGCAAATGCGATGACAAGTGACCAAAAAAAATGTATTGCAGCAGGAATGAATGATCACGTATCAAAACCAATAGACAAAAAAAAGCTTTATGCTGCACTAATTAAATGGATCACACCACAAAAAGAGGTAGCAGCTACTACCGCTATAGACAATAAACAGCAAACTCAACAAGAAACTAAACAACAAAATATTGAGCTACCATCAAGCTTGCCTGGTATTCAATTGCAGTACGCTTTGGATCGCCTCAACAACAACCGTTCTTTATTAAAGTCCATACTTTTAGAGTTTAACCGCACTTACGCCTTATCTGCTAAAGATATTGTAAAGCTAATTGAAAGAAGACGCCAAAACGATCTTATTTCGGCGCAAAACATTGCTCACTCTATTAAAGGTATGGCTGGCAACCTTGCAGCAGATGGTCTTTATAATGCCGCTTCTAACCTTGAGTCAGCAATAAAAGAAAACCAACGAGAGAGATGGCCTTTATTAATAGAAAATTTTTCTACTCACCTCTTTGTTGTTGTTGAGTCAATAACTACATTAAAACAGATATGGGATAAAGAGACTAAGATAAGCGATAACTCTAACAAGGTTGTCAATCCGTTAGATGTTGAGAAGATAACACCATTATTATTTGATTTGTCTGTCAACTTAAAAGAGGCCAATTTTAATGCTCAATCTTTGTTTGAAACAATTAAGCCTATTTTGGCAAACTGTGAAATTGAACTCTCATCCGAGCTTATAGAGATAGAAAAAAATATTGATTGCTTAGATTTTGAAAAGGCACTTAGTTCCTTTTCTCTTCTGCTTAACAAGCTAAAAATTACTATATAAAAACACAGTAATTTAGCTGTTATATTTGCATTTGCTCAATATTATTGGTAGCTTTGACTAACATTGTTTGAAATGTTTAAACTGTATTATGCAATGTATTTCAAAACATTATATTCAGGTCTAAATTATGTATAAAAACCGTATATTAACTGCTTGTTTGTTTATAATGCTTAGCACACCAGCAAATGCTGTTGAGTTTGGCCCCGTTGAAGTCCATGGCTTTCTTAGCCAAGGTTATATGCACTCATCACACTATGACTTTTTAACAGACAGTAATGGCGGTACAGCTAGGTTTAACGAGTTTGGCGTTAATTTTATGTATGATTTTAACGATGACTTAAGAGCTGGAATGCAAATTGTTTCCAGAGATATGGGTTATTTAGAAGACAACAGCCCCAAGATAGACTGGGCTTTTGCTGATTATCATTATAAAGATTGGCTGGGGTTAAGGCTTGGTAAAGTAAAAATACCCCTTGGTATATACAACGATGTTTTAGATGTTGATGCTGCTCGCTCACAAATAGTCCCTCCTATGAGTGTATATAATTTTTATCTGCGTGACCTTACCCTTGCTGTGATAGGTGGCAGTGTCTACGGCAATGTGCCAATAGATAAAATAGGAGATTTTGACTATACAATTTATGCAGGCAATGTCCCATTAGAGGCTAACTCTAGCCTAGAAGGCATGATGGAGATAATGAGTGGATCAAGCTTGCACCACGCAGAGAACGACTATGCATTTGGCGGTAATATTAAGTGGAACAGTACCATTGGCTTGGCACTTAATGCTAGTTACGTTAAGGCCAATGAAGTGATAACTGAAGGTAATTTATTAGCCTCATCCATGCCATACAAAAATGAAATAGAAGCAACAGCAACTAGTTTTGGTGCCGAATTTGTATGGAACGACCTTACCTTTTTGACAGAATATTTAGCAATAGATCAAGATATAAACGCAACCATAACCACCCCTATTGGCAATGTTGTAACAGATAACTCAAATACAATGGACGGCTGGTATGCTCAGGTATCATATAAACTAACAGAGGAGTTTGAGGCTTCAACCTATTACTCTGCAAGCTACCGAAATGGTGACGATGAAAACGGTCAAGAGGCACTGGCAGCCGGAACAATAAGTAAAGACTACCAAGCTTGGCACAAAGATTTAGCAATTACAGGTAGGTATGATTTAAATGAAGATATTATTATCAAAATTGAAGGTCATCTTATCGATGGAGCTGCTTTAGTTTTTGGTACTCCTGATAAACGATATTGGAATTTTTGGGCTGTTAAAGCCACCTACATGTTTTAAGGGGAGCATGTTATGAAAATGTTGCGAATATCATATATTTTCATTCTTGCTTTGGGTATATATCCACTGTTGGGGCTTTCATATGTTAACGCCCAAGAGTTGCTTATAACACACCCCAACAATTCTAAATCATCTATATCTCAGCAAGATATAAAAAATATTTTTCTTGGCAAAAAAACGCATTGGCCAAATGGCAACCGTATTAAAATTGTAGTACAAAAACGGGGATCAGCCCATGACAGCTTACTTAAAAATGTCATTGGCATGACATCGGTATCATTTCGCAACTATTGGAGAAAGCGAGTATTTACAGGATCTAGCAGACCCCCTAAAACTTTTAAATCAGATTCCGATGTAGTAGCATTTGTCGCGTCAAAGCCAGGGTCAGTTGGTTATATCAATATTAATTCGGATCTTAAAGGGGTTAAAAAACTACAAATTTCCCAATGATCTATAGTTAAAAGGCTAAATTTTTAATGCCGTTATAGGTATCTCGTTTTAATGTCAAAAAATGTTTTTCAAACATGGGTTTCGGAACTTTTCCTCAGTGGAATTTGGCGAAGGTTGCTATTTTGGTTCCTAATAATGACCCTTTTATCTACAGGTATTGTTGGTTGGATAAGTTATCGTCATGCAAGCACAAGCCTAAGAGAAGACACCCAAAGACTGCTTACTTCAACCCTAGCCCTTAAAACTGAGTACATTGAAGCCTATTTTGCTGAAAAAATACGTCATTTAAATACTTTGGCTTTCTCACGTACCAACTTGCATTTTTTAGAAAATTTGACCTCTTCTTGGCAGCAGTCTAAAAGCTCAATTGAACACTTTGTAAAAAGTCCCGTTTGGGCCGATTTAACCTCAGAACCGGGTGAAGATTTAATACAATTTCAAGAATCATACGGCTACACAAGTATCTACCTTATTGACTTAAAAGGTAACGTTCTTTTTTCAACCCAAGATAATGAGTTATTAGGTACAAACCTATTAAAAGGCGAATATGGCAGCTCTCTATTTGCCAAAACATTTCTTGAAGCTGTAAATTCAACTGATAAGATGCATTTATCAGACTCCCTTAAAACCCAGAGTTTAGGTTCATCTATAAGCAATTTTCTGTTTCGTAGCGTTATAAACGATGATTTTGAAATAGTTGGCATTCTGGCATTACAAGTCCCCTTTGCCCCTATAAACAAAATATTGCTTAACACAACAGGGTTGGGCAGCACAGGCAAGACATATCTTGTGGGGCCTGATCTTCTTATGCGTTCAAACTCTCGTTTCAACCAAAACCCAACTGTATTGCAACTAAAAGTAAGCTCACATTTAACAGAGCAGTGGCAACACAGCAGCACTGTTAAAAATATAGCACAAGAGAATAAAAACAATGTACAAGTGGTTGCAGGAACATATAAAGATTATCGAAGTGTTGAAGTTATAGGAGCATATACCCCCCTATCAACCCTTAAAAAAACTGGCCTTGATTGGATATTAATAGGTGAGGTTGATACACAAGAGGCTTTTGAGTCTGCCGTTTTGTTACGTACAGAGGTTTTGCAAGCTATATTTATTGCAGTTGCTATGGTTATTTTAATTGCAAGCCTTGTTGCAAGGCGCATAGTACAGCCCATACAAAAGCTACGCGAAGCCTCTCGCCACATTGGTAAAGGTGACTTTAAAATTGACCTTGATGTTGATTCTCAAGATGAAATTTCTGACCTTGCAATATCTTTTACAAAAATGGCCTCTGACCTCGATAATAAACAGCAGATCCAAGAGGCTCTCTTTCAACGAGAAACTCAACTTTTAGATGAACAAAAAAAGGTTAGTAAAGCCAAAAGCGAATTTTTAGCCACTATGAGCCACGAAATTCGTACTCCTATGAACGCTATTATGGGCCTTACCGATTTAGCCTTAAAAACAAACCTTACCCCGAAAGTACGAGACTATCTTTCCAAAGTATCCAGGTCTTCTAAATCTTTGTTACGTATCATTAATGATATTCTAGACTATTCTAAAATTGATTCTGGTAAACTGGAAATGGAATCAGTTGATTTTCACCTAAGAGATACATTTGATCATATTGCTGATCTTTTCCGCGCTCAATCTAGTGAAAAGAATATTGAAATAGTCATGAAAATGTCCCAAGAGTGTAACTATGTTTTGACAGGGGACTCTCTTCGGCTAGAACAGATATTGATGAACCTAGTTGGCAATGCCATAAAATTTACCAACGAGGGCCATATTCAAATTGCTGTTAAAACTTTACAAGCAACAAACTCCACAAACGATAATAAAGTCACTTTAGAATTTTCGATAAAAGATACTGGTATCGGTATGACAGATGAGCAGATTGGCAAACTGTTTGAATCTTTTATGCAGGCCGATAGCTCTACAACAAGAAAATTTGGCGGTACGGGTCTTGGTTTAGCTATTAGTAAACGTCTGGTCTCTATGATGGGTGGAAAAATTTGGGCAACCAGTAGACAAGGGTACGGTAGCACCTTCTTTTTTACTATTACACTACCCAGAAAGGTAGATTTAGAACGAGATAATTTAACCCCACCCCTAGATATGCAAAACTTAAGAGTATTGGTTGTCGATGACAACGAAGTTGTACGTAAATCAATGCAAAATGTGTTGGAAGTTTTTACATTTACAACAAACACCGTTAGCTCTGGAGCAGAATCTCTCATAGAGATAGAAAAAGCAGCTAACCAAGGCTCTCCCTATCAAATGGTTTTAGTTGACTGGCAAATGCCTGATATGGATGGTATTGAAACTACAAAAGAAATATTAAAAACCACAACTAACAACAGTGAGGTCCCAAATCCAAAAATTGTACTTATGACAGGTTATTCCCAAGAGGAGGAGTTAATAAATAGTGGAGTTAATAGTGGTGTAGACGCATTTCTTACCAAACCTATTAATTGCTCTTGTCTTTTTGACACCACTATGGAGTTGTTTGATCAGCAGGTTGCTAAAATATATCAGCCTAGCCAGGTTGATATTGATAACACTGATATAATGGAACATATTGGTGGGGCTAGAGTGCTGTTAGTAGAAGATAATGCTATTAACATTCAGGTAGCTAGAGAGATATTGAGTAGTATTGGGCTTTTTGTGGAAATAGCTGAAGATGGATTGCAAGGGATAGATAAAATAACAAAATATGATTATGACTTGGTATTTATGGATATACAGATGCCAAACATGGATGGCTATACTGCAACTTGCGAAATACGAAAAAATAGCAAATATAAAGACCTACCAATTATAGCTATGACCGCAAACGCAATGGCAGGTGATAGGGAAAAATGTTTAGCAGTTGGTATGAATGATCACATATCCAAACCCATTGACAAAACAAAGCTTTATGCCACACTTACTAAATGGATAAAACCTCAAAATATAGTTGCACCTGCTGATGCAGCACAAACAGAGCAGCCATTAAATATAGCAACACTAAAACTGCCACAAAGTATAGCAGGAATCCAACTAAACGAAGCCCTAGACCGTCTTAATAATAACCAACCTTTATTAAAATCGATTCTTTTAGAGTTTCACAGAACCTACTCAATGGCTGCGACTGATATTCTTGAACTAATTGATAACAAACAAGCAAACAACCTTATGTCGGCCAAAAATATTGCCCACTCCATAAAAGGAATGGCTGGTAATTTAGCAGCTACAGAGCTTTATAATTCTGCCACTAACTTGGAGATGGCACTAAAAGAAAGTCAGCAAGACAGATTACCTCACTTAGTAGAAGAATTTTCTAATAAACTTGCGGTGGTTTTAGAGTCCATAGAAACATTAAAAAAGAGATGGGACATAGAAGAAGAACAAGCAAGTAACAATGAAGAGACTATTCCTATTGATACAAAAGCAGTCACCCCTATATTAGAAGAGCTGCTAACTAATTTAGAAGAAGGTAATTTTAATGCCCAATCAGTTTATGATAGTTTAAAACCCACCTTAATAAATGGTGAAATAAATGTTAGAAAAGAGCTAAAAACCCTGGGAGATGATATAGACCAGCTAGATTTTGAAAAAGCTCTTGTCTCATTTTCTACTATAATAAAAATGTTAAATATCCCCCTTAACGCTAAAGCAACCACAGATTAAAAAATACTGTGACCATAGATGAAAATTAAATTCTTAATAAGCAACTGTTAAACTTTATTGTTTTCATTAATAATTTATTGAAGGACACTTTTTACCTAACAATAGCGCAACCTATTGAATTTAAAAAAAAAAAACAATTTGATCAATATTGATTACCCTGTTATAATAATAGTATGTAAATCAATGGTTAACGTTTGTTTATATTGTTTTTTTCGGCAAAATACAGCTAAACAAATCATTAGATTATTTAAAAAACTGTATATTTTGTTTTTTATCATAAATAGTACTTTTTTTGTAACTAAGATTAATAATTGGAGATTTTTTGATGTCTTTTAACCTAGCAATGGTTTTAGCAAAAAGTGTTGGTGGTGTTGGCGTGTTGGGTGGCATTGTAGGTGGTTCTGCTGCTCTTGCTAAAAACATCAAGAAAAAAAGAGCTGGTGAAGAAATTTCCAATAAAGATATGGCAATAGACACAGGCAAAGAGACTGTTGGCGCAGGAGTTGCAACCGCATTTAGTGCTTTTTCTGCCGGAGTAGTTGGTGGTGGATTAGCTGTTTCGTTGGGTACTGCCTTTGTCGCTGCTGTTGCTGGTAAATATGCTTGGGATTATGGAGTCGACTTTGTCGAAGAAAAAATAAAAGAAAATGCCCAAGATGAAGAACAGGATGAATTAGATGAAGAGTTTAAAGCGGTTAATCTTCTACCTAAGAAAAAAAGCCCTGCAGAACTAAAAGCGCAACAAGAAGACGAAACAGAGTTGATTTAATTAAATTAGGGTAATACAGGCTCAAGGTAAAAATTAAACCAATCGGGCCAGTGTTTTTGTATTAAAAAATACAGAAATTATGCACTTCAAGGAGATACCATGGCTACACAGGCATTGATGTTTGACGTAGGGACAGTACAATCGGCTCAACTTCCTGCGTTAGCAGGTAAAAGTTATGTTGCAGGTCAGGTCACTACTGCTGGCAACGGCCTTAATAACATGCTTTTTTTAACCCCAGTAGCCGAAGGTGGCAAAACTGTTGCTCTTAAAATAGAAGGAGCCCGGCAGATGGCTGAAGTTTCTAGCCTTGCTGGTAAAACCATAACTGTTGGCAAAAGCCCCACAGTAATTGGTGGCATGAGCAAATGGCTGGTTGTCAAAACAGGTGGTGGTGCAGCAGCAACCGCAGCAGCAGTTGGTGGTGGTGCAGCTGCAACTGGTAAAGGGGCAGCGTCAGCCACAATGTTAATGGAACTTGAAGGCACAAGACAAGCAGCCCAAATAAAAGCTCTGGCTGGCAAAAGTTATACTGTTATAAAGTCTCCAATGATGGGTGCAAAAGCTAGCAACTGGTTGTTTATGAAACCAGCAGCTGGTGCAACTGCTAGTAGCGAACTAGTGGCTATGCAAATTCAAAACGGTACAGGTAATTTATCTGGCCTAATTGGCAAAACCTACACTGTAGGCAAAGCCCCAATGGTGACAGGTAACGCCGCAGGAAATTGGATTATCCTACAACCTGCAAAGGCAACAGCTGCAAAAGCAGCCGTTGGTGGAGCTACAGTAGCTAAATCTAAAGCTGCAATCTCATCAACCAAATCTGCTACTGCTGCTAAGTCTGCCACTGCTGCAAAATCTGCTACTGCTGCTAAGTCAGGTTCCACAGCTTTAGCTGGTAAGTCTTCTGCTGTTACGGCAACTGCTG
>JADGBW010000020.1:28865-38147 GCA_015231305.1 Magnetococcales bacterium
AAGTCAGGTTCCACAGCTTTAGCTGGTAAGTCTTCTGCTGTTACGGCAACTGCTGGCAGTGGAGGTGGTGTAATTTGGAACGGAACTGGCTGGAAACTCGGCTTGGGCTTAGGCCTTGGTGCTTGGGGTCCGGTTTTAGCTGTTGGTATTGTTGCTGCAACCAGTGTTGGTGCTTACAACTATCTAAAAAATAGAGCTGAAGAGTCTTAATTAATTTTTAGGTTTAACTAGGAGCCAGCCTCATGCCTGTAGAAGAGATAATTGCCGTTGTACCAGCTGGAGAGACCATGACGGTTACTGGGCCAGGAATTTTAGAATTTAAAATTCCTAAAGTAGCAGCAGCCACTATGCAAACTGGTGCAGGTGCTGCTGGTACCGGTGCTGCTGGGGCAGCTACTGGTGCAGGAGCTAACTTTGCCACTGGGGCAGGTGGAGTATCTGGTGTGGGGCAGTCTTCAGTTGTTGCTGGTAGCACTTCAGCTAAATCAGTTACGGCTTCTCTTCTTAAAGGTAAAGTACTAGGCCTAAGCTTAGGGGCAATTAACCCTTGGATTCTGCTTGGTGTTGGTGCTGTGGGTGGCTACTATTATTTTAAAAAGAAGAGCATTTTCTCTTTTTAGCATCACGATAATTTAGATAAAACAACAGGATTTTTTAGTTTGAAAGATGTTGGTTAGGAGAGCAAAATGCCAGTAACAAAAGAGCTTATCGGTGCAGATGCAGTTGGAAAATTAACTGGAAAAACCTTTACACTTGAAGGAGTTGGCACTGGCAAAGAGATAACTCTTATACCATCTCCTGGCCCCGATGGCGTTGCTGCTGGTCACAAAATTATATTATCTAAAGGTACAGCTATTGAAGGCATAGCAAAAACCGGTGCTGCAACTGTACAAAACCCTGTTATTGTTACAACTAACGGAGCAGCAGGAAAAACTATAACCACCAAAGCTGCTGCACCAGTTCTAGTGCAAATTGAAGGTGCTGGTAAAATGGTTGGCCTTGGTAAGGGCACTACTACTGCCATTCCCACAATAGAGCTAACCGGAACCTTGCAAAATAGTGCAGCAGGAAGTTCAAAAATTTTGCTTACTGGTGGAGAAATGAAAGTAACACAAGCTGTTGGCGCAGCAGGAGCCAAAGTTGCTCCAGGTGCAGCAGCAGTTGTAAAAGGTGGTAACGGTGTTGCCATGGTTCAGGGTACTGCTGGTGGCAATGCAGCAGCAGCCCAAACATTGGCCGGAACCAACGCCAATGGAGGTATGACAACCATAGCTTCAAAAGCAGCGACTGCCAGCAAAATTCCCGCAGCAGCAAATGGCACTATATGGACCGGCAAAGGTTTAAGTCTGGGCTTAGGCTTGGGTCTAGGAGCATGGGGCCCAGTGATACTTGTAGCCTTAGCAACTGGTGGCTACGCCTACTACAAAAAACGCCAATCACAAAAAATATGGCCTTTTTAGTTTAAGCAAATCTAATAGTAAATTATATTACTTCCAAATATAAATTGCGCAAATTCTGTAGGGGCAAACTTGTTTGCGATTTCTCGGGTATCGCTTCTACGGTTCTTTGATAAACATTACTCTAACTCAAGCTCATTTAGTGCAACTACAACTCTAGCTGGTAGTGGATCTAAACGGCCCCTTATGTTCAGCTCCATTAGGGGAAAGTCTTCCATGTCAATACCTGCGCGTTGGGTTACATCTTGAGATACAACTAACTGTGCGCCGTGTTCTTTGGTTAGGCTCTCCAACCTAGAAGCACTGTTTACAGTATCGCCAATGGCGGTAAGTTGGCGGGCGGGACCATGGCCCATTTCACCCACTATTACATTTCCTACATGAATACCAATACCTATGCGCAGTGGCTCGTCAAGCTCATCAGCCAGGGAGCCATTTAGTTTTTCTAGTTCTCTCCCCATGGCTTTGGCAGCTTTAAGAGCGTTTTTACAGCCTTTTTTTGGATCACCATCTAAACCAAAAAGAGCCATAATACCATCACCAATAAATTTATCTAGGCGGCCTCCCTCCTCCTCAATAGCTGTACCCATAAAACGAAAATAACGGTTGAGAACAAAAAGCACATCGAAAGGAAGGCGTTTTTCTGAAAATGCGGTAAATCCTCTTAGGTCAGCAAACAACACTGCCACTACAAGCTCTTGGCCATGACGACTATCTATAGAGGTAAATACGTCTGGTTGATCCACACAAGGGGTAAGTAAGGGCCAGATTTTAAGGTCTTCTTGGGGGCGTATCTGACAGGCAAGGCGCACATCATCTGGAGCTTTAATGCGTTCTAAAACCTTTTGCTCTAGTGGTGATGGTGGTTGCAGATCATCAGACCCTTTACCAACCCTAACCCGGCAAGTGGAACACCTACCCAAACCACCACAAAGACTAGGGTGGTCAATACGTGCAGTTTGTAAAACCTCTAAAACAGTTGCACCTTTGTTGATTCTTAATTTTTGTCTGTCAGCAAAATAAAGCTGTGCCCCACGCTTTCGCACACGTAGTGTAAAGTGGCGAAACATAGGAAACATAATGGTAGCCAATACCATTGCAAAAATAACCCAATAGGATATTTTCTCCATTTTCATAACATCAGGGATCATATCCATTGTAAAGCCAGTCTTTAACATAACTTCAGCTGGAAGGTCTGGGTTGCGGTTTACCTCTCTTATAATTTGCATACCAGAGCTAACATGACCTGCCAAAGCTAAAGCAGGAAAGCTCCAAGCAAAAGCAGTTAAGCTTTTATACCACTTTGCATACCACGGTTTTAAGTGCGCCCAAGACCAAACCCCAATACAACCATGTACCCAAGTGACAATAAAAAGTGCAATTTGAGTAACACCATCACTTAAATCTACAATCCATAAAGTCAACTGTACCAAGTGGTAGTCTACATCTACGTTAAAATGATGGGTATACATTAAAGCTTTTATAAGGTGGGGGCTTAATAATGGGGGAATCAACAACCCCAACCAAATTTGCGCCCGCTGCCAAGAGGGAAGCATTAAATGCCTGCGTCGCTGCAAAGAGACCATAGAGAGCAATGGATGGATAACCAAAGCAGCTAAAAGAACCCCCAATAAAATGGTTCTGTTCCAAGGTAAAGTTAAAATTTTAGCTGCACTTTGCTGCAACTCTATTGAAACAATACCTAGCATGTGGTTTAAAAAATGGCAAAGAACATACACGGCTAGCAGCATGCCGGAAGCTAATCGTAATCGGTCTTGCATCAACCCTTCTCCATCTAATTCTATACTATTAAAAAATTATACGAACAAAAAAGCTATTATTATTATGACTTTAGGGAAACAGTCTCCCTTGTGGGTTTGGGTTAAGCCCAAGTTAAATAATTTCTAAAGCATGGGGGTTTAGTAGCTACAAGCCCTGCCAAGGTTTAGCTTTTGAATTTTGTGAAATTTTATACATATAACAGACAAAACGCCACTCTCTAATGAGAGTGACGTTTCACAGTTTTGCTTGTATATAATATATAACTGCTAAGAGTTGATTTAACCAGAGAAAAGAAACTTAACCTCCAGTTATAGCTGTTTTTAGCTTACTTTGCACAGTGGGTTTTTGCTTGGGTATCGTAGCGAGAAAAGCAGGTTTTTGCTCTTTTGTGCGATATGCATATTGCACAGCCATTGCCTGTTCTCTATTTTTATAACGGCCAAGCCATACAAGATGCCATAGTTTACCATCTGTTTTTTTGGTGATAACTTGCTGAGGGTTGTAACCTCTGCTTGTTAGGTTTGTTATAAATTTTTCTGCCATTTTTTCATCTATATAACCAGCTACTTGCACCGCAAAAAGCCGCGGGTCATCTAGTTGAAGACGGGACTTAGGAGCCACCTTTGGCAGATTAACAGTTGTATAGACTGTGTTTAGTTTGCTTTCAGTTTTAACAGGTTTTTTAGCGGTATTAAGTAACTTGCTAATTATTTGCAATGCCCTGGTTTTTTTTACTTTTGGCTTTTTTGCTGTAAGTTTTTGTTTAAGTTGAACTGCCTGTTCTTTTTCAATATTTACAGAATTTTTAACAACCTGCTTTTCTTCTAGCAAATCAAATTTAATGGGAAAATTAACATTTTTTGCGTTAGCACTAGCCAGGGGAGACTGATACATGTCTTGCCAATTTTTAGATGAAGCACGCAAATTTAAGGCTAACTTATCCAGGCTATCTTCAAAATTTTCAATATTGCCTTGGTCTAATCCTAGAGTACTTTGCAGACGACCTTTTGCATTTTGCAAACGGGCATAAGCTTGGTAAAGATTAACCCGTACAATTGTTGTCTCTATTGCGTTGCTTACAAAAGTAAGCTGGTCGTCAAGTTTATGTTCGGCACGTCTACCAACATGGCTTAGTAGCCTCTCTTGAGTATCACGCAGGTTTAAGCTTTGCAAAAGCTCACGACGCATATTTTTATATTGCAGTGAAGCAATGTGTACCTGACTTAAAACTGCCATATGCAGAGCCAAACGCCGAGCCTCGCCAACTGCTTCACGAGTTTTTGCATGGTTATAACGATCTTTAGCAGCAAAAATATCGATTAGGTTCCAGGTTACTTGCATTCCTGCTTGGCTCCACTGTTGGTGGAGTAAAAATGGGTTGTCATCATATTTTTCGCCAATATTAATACCCAAACCAGGCAGAGACTTTGCAATTGCCTTACGGGTTTCAAGGGCATCGATACGTGACTGATAATGTTCTGCGCGAAGTTCTGGCCTATTTAACAAAGCCATATTCTCCATCTCTTCTATAGATATATTTAACTCAGAACCCGGAGAGCCATTACCACTTGTATCTACCAACCTAAAAGGTACAGATGGGTCTAAATTTAACAATACTGCCAAGTCAGTTTTAGCCATCATCAGTTCGCCCCGCACTTTTTCTAATTGGCGGATGCTGTTTAACAGGCTAAGTTGATATCGTAAAGAGGTAATGGGTGAACGTAGGTCTTCATTTTCTACTTTTCTAGCTATGGCTAAAGCTTTTTTTGCGCCATTAAGTACCGAGGCTGTCTCGCCTTCTAGCTGTTGAGCACCAACTGCCTTCCAGAACGCAAATTGCACCTCTTCCATTAAATTGTGCAGAGATTTACGCCTTAACTCACTGGCTATCAATGCGCGGTCGCTCTCCTGTTTTGCTTGATAATAACTTACGCCAAAGTCCAAAATATTCCAGCTAAAAGTAAGGTCAGCAGTGGTGCTGCTTTTGGCTTGGGATGAGGTGGAGTCTGTTGTTGTTGTACCGCTGCTCATGCTTTTTGATACAGATGCACTTTGTGGTGTGCGGTATGAATAACCAGCTTGTGCAGTTAGACGAGGCAAGCTCTCCCAGCTTATCTGCTTTAGTTGTTCTAATGATAAGCTCTCTTCCATCTTTTTTTGGCGATTTTTAAGGTTATATTTAATCGCCTGGGCCATGGCATCGTAAATTGTTATTTCTTTTGTGATTGGCATCTGCCCATCAAACACCTTCTTTTTATCAAAAGCGGTCAATTTTGCCTGTTGATCTGGGGTAATAGGCACAGGATGCAAAGAACACCCGGCAATTGTTGTGGCTACAAAAATTGTTGAAAACAGCTTAAAACGACCTGCTACAACATTTGATTTTTGTTTCTTTTCAGAAAGATAGCTCATGATAATTTATGGTTCCGGTTGTTTAATGAAAATTAAAACAAGATATAAACCCCATATTTACCTAGGGTTAACCAATAAATAGGCAGCACATAACATGCCAAAAAAAAGTGTGTAAAAAAAAGAAACTCCATTTAAAAATTTGAATGGATAACCATAGCTTGTGCATGTAAATTTTATTTTACACTGTATAAGATATTAACATACTGCAAGTTTTTATTGACATTTTTTTCAGCTTCTATAGTATGAAAAATGGGTGATTGGGGGTAATTTGCCGGGTTATTAGGGGAGTATTGTTATGACATTCTTTGAGAAAATTAGTTCTATTTTTTCTAGAGATAGCGGAGACAAGTTAACGAAAGCTAACCCTCTTCAAACTGCTCCCCCTGGCCCACAACCAAAACAAGGTCAAATTGGCCTTATGTTGCGTTTAGAAAAAAGGTTGATGTTCGATGGAGCAGGTTTTGTACCCGGACTAGACCTTATATGCAACCCGGAGATAGGCGACGCAACCGTTGAGCAAACCCAAGAACAAGAAATTGTCTTCATAGATTCTAATGTAGATAACTATAACACCTTAATAAAAGATATTGATCCTAACGCCCTTGTAGTTGTGCTGGACCCCAACCAAGAGGCTGTGGAACAGATAAGCGACGTTCTTGATGACTATACTGACCTCTCAGCTATACATTTAGTATCCCACGGTGGCCCCGGATCATTGGATCTTGCTGGTGGTGAGCTAAACTTAGACAATATTACCCAACAGGGAGATTTAATAAAAGGTTGGGGGGACTCCTTAAATGAAAATGCTGATATCCTCATATATGGCTGTGACGTGGGGTCTGGCGAGGTTGGGCAGAAGTTTATATCTCAACTAGCAGATATGACTGGAGCCGATATTGCTGCATCAGATGATTTAACAGGTGATGTTGATAAAGGTGGTGATTGGGACCTTGAGAGCACCACTGGTCATATTGAAGCTACTGCTTTTCCTACGGCTGCTGCCCAATCTAATTTTAATGGAACCCTAGCAACCATTACGGTTACTGATGCAGGAGATAGCGGAGCAGGAACCCTGCGCCAAGCGGTTACAGATGCAGCTGATGGAGACACCATCACCTTTGCTGCTGCCCTTGATGGCGACACTATTAACTTAACTTCTGGGCAAATTCAATTTACCAAAGATATCACCATTGATGGAGACTTAGATGGTGACCAAGTTGCCGATATTACAATTGATGCTAATAACAACTCCCGCCATTTTTATGTTAATGCCTCGGAAGTAGAGCTTATTGGTTTAAATATGCAAAATGGTATTGATAACGGTGGCTGGGGTGGGTCTATATTTAACACAGGTAACCTTACAATTGTTGATAGCACTCTTAGCAATAACAGCTCCACCTCTTCTGGCGGTGTTATGTATACCACCGGAGATACCACCATTATTCGCAGCACATTATCAAATAACAATTCAGATAGAAATGCCGGGGCAATTTATCATACAGGCAATTTGACCATTGTTGACACTACCCTTGCTAATAACACTGCTGGGGCAGCTGCAAGCAGCGGTGGTGGGGCAATATATAGTAGCGGTGGTACATTAAATTTATATTCAAGCACCTTAAACGATAACCAAGTTGTTGATGGTTCGGGTGGGGGTATTTACATAAACAATGGTGCTGTTAGTAACATCTATAGCAGCACTATATCCAACAACAGTGCCGATGATTGGGCTGGTGGTATATATGTTAAAGATGGAAATTTAACTATTTCCAGCACTACAATCGCTTTTAACGATGCCACAAACAATGATGGTGGGGGTATTTTTAATGATGGAGGAACTGTCACGTTATACAACTCTATTGTAAGCGATAACGACAGTGGTGGTTCCGATGATATTGCTGGCATTATTACCAATAACGACTACAACTTGGTAAATGATAAAGGTGGGGCTACCTATGGAGTTATGCCCAACGACCAAAATAGCGGAGCACAGCTTGATGCTTTAGCTACCGTTGCTGGTTATACAACCCAAATACATAAACTTGGTGGTGCTAGCAGTGCCAGTGGTGCTGGTGTAGGTGGCAATGATATTGGCACTACCGCTAACTTTAGCCCAGTTTTAAACAACCTTACATCAGACACCTTGAACTATAACGAAGAAGACGGTGCAGTGTTTATTGAACAAGGTGGAGATGCCATTGTTAGTGATGCTGACTCTTTTAACTTTGATGGTGGATCACTAACCGTAGCTATTACTGCCAACCATGATAGCAGTGAGGATATATTAGCTATTTTCAATGAAGGCAGTGGAGCTGGTGAAATTGGTGTTGTAGGAAGCAATATAACCTACGAAGGAGATATAATAGGCACATATACAGGGGGGACTGGAGCTAATGATCTGGTTGTTACTTTTGACTGGCAAGCTGACACTACAGCTGTAACCGCTTTAATTAAAAATATAACCTACGAAAATAGCGACTCAGACAACCCAACTGATGGAAATAAGACCATACAGTGGTCGTTAGACGATGGAAATAACAGCTCTGTAGCAACTGTAACTAACACCATAACCATAAACCAGACAAATGATGCCCCAACCGCCACCAATGTAAGTGCTGCCGAAAGCTTTGCTGAAGATGATGCCGCATTTAGCCTGACCGATATTGTGGTAACAGATGTAGACATAAATGAAACAGTTACAGTTACCTTAACACTATCGGATGCTACAGCCGGAACCCTATCTACCACCACTGCAAACGCTGTTACCTCTACCTTTGTAGGTGGGGTATGGACAGCTAATGGCCTTGTTGCTGATGTTAATACTCTACTAGCCGATGTAACATTTACCCCCACAGCCGATTATGACCAAAACTTTACCATTGCCACCGCCATAACAGATGGAGTTGCGGCAGCGGTTATTGGCAGTAAAGCTGTAACGGTAACTGGGGTAAACGATGCCCCAACTGCAACCAATTTAAGCAGTGCAGAGGCTTTTACAGAGGACGATGCCGCATTTATCCTAACAGATATTGTAGTATCAGAAGTAGACACTAACGAAACTGTAACTGTAACCTTAACCTTATCTGATGCAACGGCTGGCACACTATCAACAGCCACTGCAAACGCTGTTACATCTACCTTTGTGGGTGGGGTGTGGAGTGCTAGCGGTTTTGTAGATGATGTAAACACACTTTTAGCTGGGGTGACATTTACCCCAGGAGCTGACTATGAACAAGATTTTAGCATTGCAACATCAGTAACAGACGGGGAAACCGTAGCCCAAACTGGCAGCAAAAATTTTACTGTAACTGCACTAAACGATGCCCCCACCGCTACCAATATGAGTGCTTCTGATAGCTTTACTGAAGATGCCGGAGCAGCTGCCCTAACAGATATTGTAATTACAGATGTAGATGCAGATGAGACAGTAACTGTTAAATTAACCATGTCTGATACAAACGCAGGTAGATTATCAACTGCTACATCAAATGGGGTTACATCTAGCTTTTCTGGTGGCGTTTGGCAAGCAAGTGGTTTGGTGGCTGATGTTAATACTTTGCTTGCTAATGTCACCTTTACCCCATCAACCAACTACGACCTAGACTTTACCATTGCCACATCAGTTACCGAT
>JADGBW010000021.1:0-10362 GCA_015231305.1 Magnetococcales bacterium
ATTTTATCCGAACCCTAAAGCTAGCATCTGAAACCGAGCAAGAAACTATGTTTGCTAAGTGGAGTGCAGCCGGGTTGGATAAGGTTGCTAGCCGGGAGGAGCTTTTGGAAGTTATGAAGAAGATGGATGAAGAACCGGAAGCGGATTGAGGGATGGGATTTAGCAGGAGTAGATATAGTAGATGTTAAGCTATAGCGAGCAGATGATAACTCAATTTTGCAAACACACCCAAACCACAAACCGTCATACCTGCGATATGCAGGTATCCAGAGAGTTCTGTGGTATCGCCCTGGATTCCTGCCTACGCAGGAATGACGGTTTTTTGGCCTGTGTATTTATTTGTTAGCATGCTCTCTCCTATAGATGGTTATATGGTCTGTGTATTTATTTGTTAGCATGCTCTCTCCTATAGGTGGTTATGTGCTTTATACACCGGAGAAAACTGGGTGGTCTTTGTACATTTGTTCTACTTGGTTTTTAAAATAGTTTAGTATACGTTTTCTTTTTGGTTTTAGGGTTGGGGTTATTAGGCCGTTTTCTACTGTCCAGGGTTCTAATATTGGGCTTACTACCCTTACTTTAGCAAAGCCGGGGAATTTTTTTAGGTTTGTTGCAATTCTTTTTAACAACACCCCTTGTAGCTTTTGGTAGCTTGGGCTGTTTGGTTGGTTGGGGGAGTTGGGGTCTAGGTTTAGTTGTTTTGCTAAATAACGCCATTTTGCGCTGTTTAGCACCACTAGGGCCGATAGGTATGGGGCGTTTTCGCCTATTATTAATACCTGTTCAAATAGGGGGTCCATAACTATTGATGCCTCCATATCTGATGGGGGTATTTTTCTGCCGTTGGAAAGTACTATTATCTCCTTTAGTCGCCCGGTTAAATGTATGTGGTGTTTATCTATTTGGGCTTGGTCGCCTGTGTGCAACCAACCGCTTTTGTCTATTACTTCTTGGGTTGCTTGGGGGTTGTTCCAATAGCCCATCATCACTGTTTCGCCTCTTACTAGTAGCTCTCCGTTGCTGTCTATTTTGGTTTCTACTCCTGGTAGGGGTCGGCCTACTGATTCTGGGGTGTTCTCTTCTATTGGGTTTACGCTTATAACTGGTGATGACTCTGTTAGGCCATAACCTTGCACTACGGGAATATCTAGGCCGATAAAAAATTGTGCTACCTCGCTAGATAAATGCGCACCACCACACACTGCGGTACGTAAGCGACCACCTAGTTTTTCTCGCACCTTTGTTGCAACCAGTTTGTCTAGCAGAGGCCATAACAACATGGATGGCTGCCAATTTCCACGGCCTTGTTTATATAAAAACCTTCTCCACCCTACGTTTAGCGTATAGTTAAACATGTTTTTTTGTGTTGGAGTTGCTGATTGTAATTTTTCTCTTATTTTCAACAAAATGCGTTCGTAAATTCTTGGTACAGAAATTAACAGTGTGGGTTTTATGGTTATTAGATCTTCGGCTAAATCGGCTATGGATCTGGCAAAAGCCACTTTTGAGCCTGCCATCATGGGTAGATAATAACCTGCCATGCGTTCTAGTGCATGTGATAGGGGTAAAAACGATAAGAAAAGATCTTCACGAAAAACAGGTATTAAACGCAGAGAGCTATAGGCGTTCATAAGTATATTTTTATGGCTTAACATAACCCCTTTTGCCGGGCCTGTTGTGCCAGATGTATATATGACGGTTGCTAGTTTTTTTTCATCGCCATCGCCATAATGCATGGCATCGCCTATTTCTGGCAACCATATGGATGCTGGCATAAATATACCACCGCTTTTTCTGTTTTTTGGGCATTCACCCATGCAAACTACCCTTGTTAAGTCTGGTAGTTGGTCTTTTTTAGCTTTTAGCTTTTGCCAGGTTTGGGCCTCTTTTAACAGTAAAAATTTCGCGCCAGAGTCTTGCAAAATATGTATTATGTTCTCTGGGTTGTCGTTTACAAAAAGCGGCACAACAACTAACCCCAGCCCCATAGCTGCTTGGTCGAATGCTACCCAGTTGGGGCTGTTATTTAACAGCACAGCTACCCTGTCTCCTGGTTGGTAACCTTCATTTTTTAGGGCTTTTTGCCAGCGACCTGCTAGTTGTTGCATCTCAAGCCATGTTAGGTCTTCCCAGTTTTTATTTTCTACATTAAAATATCCATAAGCAGCACTATTTGGTGACTCTCTAATGCGTTCCCGGAACAGGTCGCATAAAGTGCTTACGCGCCATGGGGGTGTTATGGCGAAAGTCTGTCTTTTCATGGTCTCTCTCCTCAACAAAGTTCACGGCGGAAAAGTCCAATATTTTCCAACCGGGATGTGGAGTAAATCTCTCTCCATGAGTCTGCTGTAGTGCTTCAAGTTTTGTTATCCACGTATCCACACCTTCTTTTGCTATATAGTGCATGGGGCCGCCTCTAAACGGGGCAAACCCAGTGCCGAAAACTACACCTGTATCTAGAAGGTCTATATCGTCAACTACACCGTCACTAAAACAGGCTACGGTTTCGTTTACCAAAGCTGCAAACATTCTTAAGCTACCGTCGTTTGGCAAATTGCCATGGGAATTGGTAATTGATTTACCCTGCTTGCCCTTTACATAACGGTAGAAACCCTGCCCGGTTTTTTTACCTAAATGATGCCTATCCACAAGATGCTGCAATAAAGGGGGTACAACATGTTTGCCGGAGGTATCTAAAATTTTAGCAACTGATAGGCAGATATCCAGCCCCACTACGTCTACCAAAGTTATTGGCCCCATTGGCATGCCAAACTCTTTTGCTGCATTATCTACCGCTTCGGGTGATGCACCCTCGGCAACTAGTTGTATGCCTTCAAACAGATATGGCATTAAAATGCGGTTTATTAAAAACCCCGGCCCGCTTTTAACTGGTAGAGGCGAACGACGTATTGCCGTGGTAAAGTTACAACCTGCTTTTATTGTCTCTTGGCTGGTTTTTTCACCTACTACTACCTCTACCAGTGGCATTCTGGAAACTGGGTTAAAAAAGTGTATACCCACAAACTTATCTGGGTTTTTCAACGATTTTGCAATATCTTCAAGGCGTATGCTAGATGTGTTAGTGGCAAGAATAGCCCCCGGTTTAAGTTGTGGCTCCATGGCGGCTAGTAGTTTTTGCTTGGCTTCTAGGTTTTCAAATATTGCCTCTAATACCACATCAGCTTTTTTTACTCCATAGCCTGCTATGTCTGGTATTAACCTGTCCATAGCTGCTTGGATAATATGCCTATCACGAGTTTTTATTTTAAACAGCTTTAATGCCCTTTGCAGGGTGTTGGCTATCATGGTTTGGTTGGTGTCTTGCAGGGTTACGGTCATACCATTAAAAGCGCACCATGCTGCTATATCACCACCCATAACCCCGGCCCCTACTACATGCAAGCGTTGGGGTTTAACCTTGCCACCTTTGCCAAGCTCTTTCATGCGCTCCCCTTGTAAAAAGAGGCTTATTAAATTTTGTGCGGTTGATCCTACAAAAAGGTTGGCTATAGAGTCTATCTCTTGGTCGTACTGCTCCCATGTTTCTATAAACTCTCTATCTTGCCATAGATCAATAACTGCATGGGGTGCTGGGTATTGCGCTTTTGGGGCTTTTTTCTCTAGCTTTTTTCTTAAAAAATATGCCACGCTCGAACGTATAAAAGGTGCTGCTGCCAAGCGTTGTATTGCTTTGCTTTTTCTTGGGGTTGGGTGTTTATCAATTAATGCAGTTACGGTTCTACTTAAGTGCCTTGCCGGAACTACCCAGTCTACCAAACCAATTTTTTTAGCTTTTTTAGCACTTAAACTTTTACCAGTTAATATCATGTCTAGTGCAGTTAACTCGCCAACCAAACGCGGCAGGCGCACTGTGCCACCAAAACCGGGGTGAATACCCAGCTTTACCTCAGGTAGCCCTAGTTTTGTTGCTGGCAGGTCTTCTGCAACTCTATAGTCACAACACAGTGCTAGCTCTAACCCACCCCCCAAACAAAAACCGCTTATTTGGGCAACAGTGGGAAAGTCCAGCTCTTCTATACCCATAAATATTGGCCGTACTTTGCGGATACGGTCACGTGCTTGGGCAACGGTTTTAAACTGGGTAAACTCTTTAATGTCTGCCCCTGCTATAAAACCACTTTTTTTACCAGAGCGAAAAACAGCACCAGCAGGTTTTGCAGCAACTAAACTAGGCAGCAGCTTTGCCAGCTCTTCTAATACATCACCGCTTAAAATATTTGCCGAGCTACCAACAACATCAATAGTAACCCAAGCAATATTGTTTTCGTCCATATCAACCCGCCAGTGTTGGCTTTGGTATGGGGTTTTGGTTAAATAAGTTTGAATATACATGGCTAACTCTCCTTCACACGGCCTCTGCCAACATTGCTCCACCTTGACCACCGCCTATGCAAATTGCGGCAACGCCACGTTTTGTTTTGGTGCGCTTTAGTAAATGCAAAAGATGTAAAACTATCCTTGCCCCACTTGCACTTACCGGATGCCCAATGCTAATTGCCCCTCCATCAACATTTAGGCGGTCTGGGGCTATCCGCCCCCATGGTTTATCTTTTTTGTCTAGTTCATGTTTGCAATATTCTGGGTTGTCCATGGCATGGGTGCAGGCAATTACTTGCGCTGCAAAGGCTTCGTTTATCTCCCAATAGTCCACACTATCAAATGGGGTTTTATACTCTTTTAAAAGGGAGTCTATGGCATGCACTGGCCCTAGCCCCATTTGCGCTGGGTTTAAACCAGCCCATGAAGCTGGGGTTATTTTGCCTAAGGGTTTTAGGTTTAAGCGTTTAACTGTGGCTTCGTCTGCCAATAAAAGCCAGCATGCCCCGTCGGTAATTTGCGCACTGTTGCCAGCTGTTACCAAGCCTGTTGGTCTATCGAAAACCGGTTTTAATTTACTTAGCTTTTTTATGTTGCTGCCTGGGTGTAAGCCCTGGTCATCTTTAATAACTGCTCCATCATGGCTAAACAGTGGGGTTATCTCTTCATTAAAAAGGCCATCTTTTTGGGCTTTTTCTAGCCTGTTTTGACTTGCCAGGGCAAATTGGTCCATTGCATGTCTGTCTATGGCAAACTCATAAGCTAGCTCTTCTGCTGTTTGTCCCATAGATAACCCGGTGGATGGGTCAGTTAACCCTTTTAACAGGGTTATAACTGGGCGCAACTCTTTTATTGAAAGTGAAGCTAAACTTTGCAGTTTGGCTTTTAGGCTGCGGGCTTTTAACCACCCTGACATCCATTCCACCAATTTTGGTCGCCACTGCAAAGGTGCTCGGCTCATGGCCTCTACACCACCTGCTAAAATAAGGCCAGAATGACCACCTTGAATATTGCGCACTGCGGTATCCAATGCTTGCATGCCTGATGCGCAGTTGCGTTGCACTGTCCAAGCTGGGGTTTTTATGTTGCAACCAAGGCGCAGGCTAGCAACACGGGCAATGTTAACCTCATCTGGTGCTGGTATTACACAGCCTAAAATAACCTCTTCTATTTCATCTGCTGCAAAAGGTTGGCGTAATAAAAGTGGCCTTCCGGCTGCAACAGCAAGGTCTGCTGCACTAAATGGGTTTGCTTGCCCACGTGTTGTTAAAAAAGGTGTGCGACAGCCATCAACCACATAAACCGGGCTATCTTTGGCTTTAGTGTTTTTATTTATAATGTTCATGCTGCATCCTCCAATTTTCTTCCGCCACTTTTAAAGTTTGATGGGGGGAAGTCATCTACCTGAATAACCTTGTCGCACAGCTTGCGCACCCTTACCAACCTGCGGGCCTCCATGCTGGTTAATACTCTTGCGGTAATAGCTTTTTCAATTATTTCTTCACCCGGTTTTAGTTGGCTGGTTTTAGTAAATTTAACCAAATCTGCCTCCACCTCTGCCATAGCAACACTCTGTTTACAGGCTTCTTCTAGCATTGCCATTGGGTCGTTTTCATCTACTGGCAAATAAATACCGTTGGTTAGACGGTCGCGGGTTGCCGATGGCTCCATAAGCAAGCCTGCAACCTGTAAGGTGGTTTTGTCTGATGGGGGAGCAATGGAACGTCCAAATGGGAAGATCCAAAATTTTAAAAACCATGCTACTGGTCTGTAGGGGAAGTTATTTAAAAATTTGGTTAGTGACTCCTCCGCACCATAAAGGTTATGTGCCATGCTCCACTCTACAAGGGCGTGGTCATCTATTTTGCGCCCTTGATCGTGATAACGTTTCATAACCGCAGACCCTAAATATAGGTGGCTTAGGGCATCTGCCATTCGACCAGATAATACCTCTCTGCGTTTTAAACTGCCCCCAAGGGTTAGAAGTGCTGTGTCGGATATCATGGCAAATGCTGCTGATAGCCTGCTTAGCTGTTTAAAATATTTTCTCTCAAACTTATCGCCTGGCACTGTAATTGTGCGTCCAAAAGTTAAACCTTGCCATAGGGTTTTAGCCAAAACATTAACCACAAAACCCACATGGCCAAAAAAGGCTTTATCAAATTTTTCCAGTGCTGCTTTAGGCTCTTTTTCATCTATGGCATGTAGCTCTTTTAATAAAAATGGATGTGCGCGAATGGCCCCTTGCCCAAAGACAATTAAGGTGCGGGTAAGTATATTTGCCCCTTCTACAGTTATGCCAATGGGTATGGATTGATAAATACGGGCCAGCATATTTTTTGGCCCCCTGCTAATAGCAGCACCACCCATTACATCCATTGCATTGTTAACCACCAAGCGCATGCGTTCGGTTAGTTGATATTTGGTTAATGCTGATATAACAGATGGCTTTTCACCTTGGTCTACAGCCCCTGCGGTGAAGGTTCTTGCGGCCTCCATCATGTATGTTTGCCCTGACATGTGGCCCATTACTTCTGCTACACCTTCAAAGCGACCTATGGGCAAACCAAACTGTTTACGTACCCGTGCATAGTTGCCAACAACCCGGCTACAGGTTTTAGCTGCACCACTGCTTAAAGCAGGCAGAGAAATTGCCCGGCCTTCTGACAAGCAGTCCATCAACATCCGCCACCCCTGCCCTACTCTTTTAGGCCCACCGATTACCCACTCTAACGGTATAAATACATTTTCACCTTGGGTAGGGCCGTTTAAAAATGGGATACCGAGGGGATCATGTCGTCTGCCTATAGTTATATTTTTTGTGGAGGTAGGTATAAGAGCCAGGGTAATGCCCAACTCTTTTTGGTTGCCTATGAGGTGGTCTGGGTCAAAAAGTTTAAAAGCTAGGCCCAACACTGTTGCAACTGGGGCTAGGGTTATATAACGTTTGTTCCAGTTTAGTTGAATGCCTAAAACATCCTTTTTGCCTTCATAAGTTGCTTTTCTAACAACAACACCAGCGTCAGGCATAGACCCAGCATCACTGCCAGCCTGAGGACCAGTTAAAGCAAAACAGGGAACCTCTCGCCCATCTGCTAAACGTGGTAGAAAATAGTCTCTTTGTTCGTCTGTTCCGTAATGGCGCAGAAGTTCAGCAGGACCAAGAGAGTTAGGAACCATAACCGTAACCGCAACAGTAACACTACGGCTGGCTATTTTGGCGACAATGCTAGAGTGGGCCAAAGCAGAAAAACCCTTACCACCATATTTTGTCTCTATAACCAGGCCAAAAAATCCCTCTTTTTTTAAAAAGCTCCAAACATTAGGTGGTAGGTCATGTCTTTGTGAAGTGATATGCCAATCATCAATAATATGGCAGAGCTTTTCTACTGGCCCGTCTAAAAACTCTTGTTCAGCTGTTGTTAATGTCGCTTTGGGGATATCCAGCAGTCGTTGCCAATCTGGAGCACCACTAAATAGCTCTGAATCCCACCATACAGTACCTGCTTCAAGTGCCTCTTTTTCTGTAGGTGAAAGTTTAGGTAGAGCTTGCCTGAAAAGCCCCATAATTGGGCTGGTTATCCAGCGTCTTCTAATGGAGTGAAAATTAGCAAATAGAGCTAAGGCAAAATATATAGTTGCCAGGCTCCATGGTAAAACACTCCAATTAATTGGGTTTACATCTCCACTGGCAACAAAAAAGCAGCTCAGCAAAATGCCCCAGCCAAAGGTCCACATTTCTCGTGATGAATTTTGGTAAGCTAGCCACCAAGAAAGAATTAAACCACTGGGAATCAACCATATATAAATATTCATATCGTCTCTCCTCCAAAAGTACAAACTCGTTAAACTACAAGCTTAACCTGGTTTTTTGCAGTTGGTGTTACATAGGAATAACTGCAAATGCAGGTGTACTACTGTTTATTTTCATCTCTACGCCAATTAAACGTAGGAAATGAATGCGGTACTACATTGCTTAATTTGTTGGTCATTGTGCCTAAACTGTTTCTGGCAGCCCCCCAACCAAGGGTTCCGCCAGAAACATCTCCCTCCCGTTCTGGTACAAAACAATCACCATCGGCATTACACACCCGGCCTTGGCTGTCCCATGGCAGGTTGTGATAGTCGGATACATCGTTATCGTTTAGCAGTGGATATTTAATAATGTCGAAATAGGGTGAAACATCAAAATCACGAGGGGCCATGGTGCGAAAATTACGCCGATACATCACCAAATTGCCATCGCTGTTTTGCTCAAGCACTGGGATAATAGGAAAACTAACCGTCATAAAAGCTCTTGCTAACATAGAAGAGCACACAGCCTTATGTCGCTCTCTTGTGTAGTGCCAGTGGAGCTTTGTTCCCCAGCGTAAGGGAATTAAATTAAAAGGAACCAAAAAGCGGAAGAGATCTACAAGATAACGAAAATCGTATTGGCAACCTAAATGGTTGGCAACAAATCTAATTACCCTGGTGTTGTCATCTTCACTAAGACCACTAGGGCGACAAATGCGTATATGGTGCTGGCCATATTCTTTTTGCATATCAGAAACCACAACACCGCGGTCCATCATCGCCTCTATTACCAATAAACGATGGGGTGGACCGTCATAATGCTGTGAAACTAATCGCCTTGTTGCTAGGTCTGTTATTTTATCTAGGGAACCAATACAAAGAGCTGCATGTGACCATGAGCTATGGGTAGCAAGCTTTATAAGTCGGCTGGCTTTGCTGCGCCCTTCTACAAGCACAACATCGCCGGGTTTTATTACCGACCTTATCCTACGAAAATTACACAGAGGAATCCCAAAGGCTTCTCTCTCTTTAATCAGCCACCTTATTAATCCATCGGCAATCCAATTATTAATTTTCATGATCGGCTCCTTCTTAATGGGGCCTTATTTAGCGACCTTCTCCTTCTTGTTGTAGTTTGCTGTAAAATTCAGCTGCTAATAAGGCCTTTGTATACTGAGATTAATAAATTCTATTAAAAGTTCCATAGGCTAAATCCGGGCTATAGCCCCAGTATAGTTAAGCATATAGAAATAATTAGAGAATTTGATAAATGAAAAAAATTGAGAAATATGCTTAATGAAACTTAGATATATGGAGAATAGTTGGCTTAAATTTTTATATTTGTTAACATTTGCATACTATACAATTCTTAACATGATATAAGCGAGATTGCATACTAAGAGTTTGGCAAACACTTCTTTACGAGCAAGCTCGCTCCTACAGTTTTTTATAATGCAATTTTCAGATCATAGCATTATTTTTTTTACGTATATGTAATAACTTAATCAAGACTCAATGCAGTTTATGAAAGACTCTTCTAAGGATTTACCGCCAAATTGGTCTCGGCAATCTTTTGGAGAGCCGACAAAACGCAGGTGACCGTTGTGTAAAATAGCCATACGGTCGCACAGCTCCTCTACATCGGCTAATAGATGGGTGCTAAAAAAAAGAGAGTAACCGTTTTCTTTCATTCTTAATAGTTGCCGTTTAAGTAAAACACGGGCTTTAGGGTCTAGGCCACTCATTGGTTCATCCAGCAACAAAAGGGGCTTTTCACTTAAAAAACAACCTGCAAGTCCCAATTTTTGCGTCATACCCTTAGAATACGACTTAACAGAATTGCCAAGTGCAGCAGGGTCTAAGTCTAGGTGAGAAAACATAGTTAAAACTGCTTCTTCATCATAAGCACGCTGGTGCAGTTTCATAATATATTGCAAAAACCCACGCCCAGTTAAAAAATAAGGAGGGTTAAACCGCTCCGGCAGATAAGCAAGAGAACCACGTGCAGAAGTTAAAAGGTGAGATTGACCAAAAATATCAATCTCTCCACTATCCATCTGGATAAAATCTAACATCCCCTTCATCAAGGTAGTTTTTCCCTGCCCATTTGCACCAACAAAAGCAAAAAATTCACCTGCTTCCACTGACAGATCAATACCTTGCAAAACTTTTTTTTCGGCAAAGTTTTTTATAACATTATTAAATTTTAATATTTCTTGGGCCATTTGA
>JADGBW010000021.1:10462-38122 GCA_015231305.1 Magnetococcales bacterium
GCACTACGGATCATCTCCTGGCCTTTCAACACCCCACCAAGTAACAGGCCGATAATAACCACAACGATGGCAATTTCAATTAGAGTGAAACCGCCCTCTATTTTTTTTCTATATCTGTTCATAACCAACTATTACCCTCTAAAATAGGACCGATTTTATCTATTATTTAAGAAATATAATTAAAATGTACTAGTAGCAGATTTTAAACTTAGGCATACAAAACAATTAAGCTTTGTATTTGCCGGATACTAACATGGAGTTGAAGTGATATTCAAGCATTAAATATTATAAAATAGTAAATATTTCAAACGTTAACGACAGTTAACAAGTTAATTTAAATGGTAAACAACAACCATTGAAAATATTAACAATATTTCTTTAGGATGTTAATGATGTGCATTAAAAATGTTAAAATGTCCTATAGACCCTATAGACAACAACTGTAAAGAAAATACTGCAAAAAAAAATTACGTAAACCAACTATATTTCGAAATAGTAACGAATCAAATCTAATCAGTTTAATTTATTAAGATTTAATAATAGACTGTTACAAAATTTGGAGAAAATTATACTACCAAGCTATAAATTTAAATTAAGGAGCTGTTTTTGACCAACCTCAAAACTATAGCCCGCTCAACTGGCATAAAAAGTAAAATTGATAAGTTACCAGAGAGATTCGTCTATGAGACTCCTAACTTTAACAATTATAAATTTATATTACTTACTCTCTTCTTAATAATTTTTAGTTTCTACCTCTTAACATCACCACGTTTAGTAGCTTTGGAAGATGATGGTGAATTTCTACTTTCTAGTTATTTTCTTGGTATTTCACACCCTTCAGGATACCCTCTATATACAATTATTGCTCATTTTCTCATGTCATTTCCATGGGGAAGTGTGGCCTTTAAAGGTCACGCAATTAGTGGTTTATTTGGAGCTTTAACCTGTTTGATGGTTTTTTGGGTTGCTCTAGGTTTACGCCTTAGTACAAGTGGTTCTGTTTTCGCTGCTTTGATGCTTGCCACCTCTAAAGCATTCTGGTCGCAATCTATCATTACTGAGGTTTATACACTAAACTCCCTCTTGTTTTTTATTATACTTCATCAGGTATTGATACTTGGGTTTGGTAAAAATGTTTCTAGTTCTGATAGCCTGACAGATAAAAAACGTGTTATGGCCTTGGCCTTTGTTTATGGACTTAGCCTAGCCAACCATTGGCCTTTAATGGGTATGGTTACTCCTGGTCTTTTAATTCTTCTATGGCCTCGTTGGCGACTGATTTTAAAATCTATTTCCCTAGCACTGCCAATATCTATGCTTGGCTTGGTTCCACCTTATATATGGATGGTTTTACGATCTCAACAAAACCCACTGGTGAGTTTTTCTGGCCCTATAAATGGTTGGGATGAGTTTTGGTTTGTATTTTTACGTAAGCACTTTTTTTTCCAGGAAAATCATATATCTGCCAATATTTGGGATATAGTTACCTATGGTCAGGGTTTAGCCTGGGAGTTATTTATACAGTTTTCTCCCCTTGGTTTAATATTGGCAGTTTGGGGATTTAAAATTGCGTGGGTAAAATTGCCTCGTCAGATCAATATTGGCTTGGCAACTATGTTTTTATCAACGCCACTAATAATACTGTTAAAACTAAATGTGGCCTATTCTCATATTGGTGCACATGTTATTTCTGTTACCCTTTTGCTCTCTTACGCTATATGTGCGTTATGGATAGGCATGGGAGTAATTGCCTTATTTGAATGGTTGCAGCAAAAAAAATATGCAACTATAAAATTAAAACCGCTAAAGATGGCGGTTGCTATAATTTTGATATGCCTACCTATTGCTCTTAACTATGAAAAAAATTTTCGCCAAAACTATCGATGGGTTGACGATTACGCCAATTTTGTTTTTAGTTTAATTGAGAAAGATGCGATATTTTTTGTAAGTGGAGACCTTCATCTTTTTGGTCTTGGTTATCTACATTTTATTGAAGGTATACGACCCGACATCACCTTAATTCCATCTGACGGGCTAGTTTTTTCTACAAGACTATTTAAGCCTGACAAACTAACAAGAAAAGAGAGAGTAAAAATAATTCAGAATTATATTAAAAATACCGACCGAGCAATCTATTTTATACCTTCAGATCTAGAGTTAGTGGGCAAAGGGTACTCCAGCACTAATTTAGGGATTATATATCGCCTTAAAAAAGATAATAAAACAGGCAATACCATAAACATTGACGAAAAACTGCTAGACTATCTAATTAAAACAAAAAAATCTCTTAACCATACAGACTTTCATACCCAAGAATATGTCCGATATGTGGTTTCAAATATAATAAGGTCTTTTGTGGGGGTTAGTTCTACCATAAGCCCTGAGCATCAAAAAAACATAGTAACTCGCTCTCTAGATATGTTTGGAGAATCTCTAGATGTTAAAACTGCAGCTCTTGCAGGTATATTAGATGGAAGAAAAGGCGAAGATAGAGAGATGGTAGAAAAAATATTAGCCGATTGCCGTCAACAGCTCAAAGAGAATAAAGATAGAACCATTATATCCACATTTTATTTGACCCAAAGCAATATCTACTACCGCTGGAATATGGTAGACAAAGCCATTAGTAGCATGAAAATGAGTTTATCTGTTAAACCTGATGTCTTTAACCCAGCATTGAAGCAGTTATTTATTATGCTAAATAAAGAAGGTAGGTTTGAAGAGGCTAGTCTACTACGAGAAGATTATATTAAGCGGTCTAAAGATCAATGGGACATGTTACGCAGTATGCGAAGTGGTTCACTTAATAATGGCGGAAAATCAGATATAGAAAATATTGATATAAACAAACGTTTAATGCTTGATAACAATTAAAAATATATACTCAAGCCATGTATTCAACATTGATGATATTTGGATTTTTATTTTTTTATCTTTTTTTCCAACTCCAAAAGTCTCTCTTCTAAAAGGTGTATCTCTTGGGGGGTTTTAACCTCTCCGCTTGCTAACAGGCCACCTATGTAAATACGGGCTGCTTCTAGTTCTCCCATATCTTCTAACAGTGAAAATTGCATCTGTTTTGCCCAACCGGGGATATTAGGATCAGTCGCGTAGTTAGCTAAAGACTTTGCATATTTAAGGGCTAGAGGTAGATCATTTAAACTATGTTTGGCTAAAATTGCTATATGGCCTAATGCTCGCCAGCGTTTGTTTGGTTTTTTTAAAAACTGTTCATGCACAAACTCAGACATTATACGCTGAGTTTCCTTACGGGGAATGTCTGCATACATCTGACTTGCAGCAACAAGGGGATAGTTACTGTCTGGGTCCAGCTCTAATATTGTTCCTAACCACTGGGACAACCGCACTGGGTCTAGGTCCATAAAACGGATGCTAATACCAGATTGATAATCAAATGCTTGCAGCCATAACATTAAAACTTTTGATAAAGTTACTGGTTCCCCAAGGCTTGCAATATGCAAAAATTCGGTTTTTGGTGCATAGGGAAGATCAGCAGCACGTGCTACAGGACGAGGCTGGGAAGCATGAAACAGCATTTGTGCAATAAGAGCAAAAGCTAGAAAAATATATACCAGCCGAGGTACAGCAGATAGAGGCCTATCTCGCCCTTTTAATGATTTAAAATACCCCATGGTTTATAAATTTTTCCGATAAAAATCTAACAAAGCTGCTGCTGATAACAAGGTTACATATATTAAACCTTGGCCTATAACAAAGTTTAAATCGTCAAAAGTGCCTGTATTATAAACCAACCATGCAGAGTTGGTAAAACGGTCTAAAGCTGGCAGAACAAAAGCCAAGCCTGCCATAACCATGTTCATAAGTTCGTTAACTATTACATATTTTGGCATAATAGGCCCGTGGCCTACTAAAATGAGGCTGGTTAAAACTCTAGAAAGAAGATAGATAACAAAAACTGTCGTAAAAGCAGCAGGAAGCTGGTTAAAAGTAAAAAGGCATAACAAACTTAGGGCGGTTACAATTAACAACTCAAAAAAAAGTGATACTCCCCACAAGGCTACTTGATATGTGTCTGCATAAAAAAGCAGGGTAATGCTAAAGAGCACTGTAATAAAAAATGCAATTGTGGCAAACCCAGCAAGCTTACCAAAAAAATAGCTGCTACGGGGTATAGGCAGGGCAAGTACAAGATCAAGACCTTTGTCGTTTAGCTCCCTTACCTGAGCATTAAGCACAAACAGACAAACCACCAACACCCCAGCAAAACGTAAATAAGAGCCAATAACAGCACTTTGCACTGCATGGATCTCAACCACTGAAAGTGTACCTGCAAAACTTGCTAATATAGCCCCAAATATCAAAACAACTATTACAAGGGGAATCAACTTGGTTTTGACCCCCTCTAAGGCTGTAATTTCGGCTATGGTTATTATAGGTTGTAGGTTTGAAAATTTGTTATTATTCACTTATCTACCAATTAACTTATTCATAAAATTTATTTTTTCAGAAAAATCCTGCCGTTTAGAAATCATATCGTTCAAAGCTGCTTCATCTGAGCTTATATTTGCACTGTTTTGTTTTTTATTTTTACTAGTTTTTTTCTTCTGCTTTTTCTGCTTTTTGTTATTGTTTCCACCTGATTTGGTGTCGTCTTTTAATGTCTGCATTATCCCTTGGTAAGGCTCTAAAACTACTCCACTAGCTCCATCCATACGTTGTCCGGATTTAAGCAATACATGGCTTTTACCTTTTGCTCTTTTTAGCTTTACAGACACCCCATGGCCTTTACCTATAGGGGTAAGCGCAACTCCTTCAGGCAAAGCTGGGCCTCCTTGTGTAGCAGACTTACCATTTAACCAGACTGCCGAAGGACCTCTGGAGCGTATAACATAACCGTTTAAGGTTACTGTCTGCTGATACTCCTGCACACTGTCTTTCCCTTTTTTAAGTGCACTTAGGCGTTTTTTACGCAGAGCCTTACGGCGTGCATAATCTAGGCTAATGCGCTCCTTTTTAGTGGTGAAAAACCTTCCTATAGTGGCTTCTTGGTCTTGGGCTACTGCATCTTTAAGCAAAACAAAACTAAATGATGTTGTAAGCAGCAAAAATAGAATGGCTACACGCATATCAAGACCCCTTAGCAGGTTTATCATCCCACAATCCATTTCTGCTTTTTATATTAAACCATTTAAGGGTACAACCGCCATTCATGTTTGGGGATGTTGAGTTGCGTTTTATCTTGTCTGCTTTTCTTGTTATCTGACATTCGTTAACAATATACAACCCTTGGTTACGATACTCCAAACGCTCTAGAAGGTTAACTAAATCCTCTTCATGCAGCATATCCATAGATAGAGTCATATCTGTTGCCATAACTTGGGCATCGCCTTGGTCGAATTTAAATTTTAATTTAAATTCTGTCGCCGGGCTTATGGCATATTTAAGGCTAGAAAAGTTCAAATTATTCGCCTCTTCACTTAAAGTCTCAACCCATTTAACCCTATCTGTAACGCCTATTATTCCCCGTTGTCGTAGTAGTTGAAACTTGGGGAAAAACACACCAATCTGTTTTACATCTTCAGCTGCAACATTCTGTTTTTGTCGCATCTGCACTACCCGTCTAGCCTCTTTTTTGGCTATTTTATCTTGTAAATCAGCAAAATAAGCACTACCAAAAATTAAAGCAGTCGTAACAGCAATAGCAATCCCTAAAGCTATTGCTGTTTTACGGATCATATTTAAATCAATATGTTTGAACACGGCTGTCCCCTTTTAAAACAATTTTAAAAGAAAACGGCGCACTTGTTTTAACTTCTTTTTTTGTTACAGCAAAAACATCTCCTTCTAATACAGCCTCTTTGGTTTCCTCTACAGGCAATATCAACGGGGTTATTTCGTGAACTTTTTTATTTTTAAGCATGGTTTTCATAAAAGCATTTACAATTTGCAAAGCCAGCTCTATATCTCCTTTAATGTCAGTTACCACGCCGGTTATTGTGCCTACTTCAAAATATTTATCAGCACTTGCTAGTTGAGGTGTTGCCCCTCTGCGCCTTCCAAAAAATCCACGGTTTTGTTTGGGTAGGGTTTTTTTCAAAATAGCTGCTGCTTCGTCACTCTCAGGACCTTTCCAGATATACTCATCCAAACGTAACCGTGGAAATTTCTCCAGCTCTTTACTGATTAATAACATCATATCATTGGGAATAGTTTTACGTTTTTCTAACTGCTGCACCAATAAAACTGTTTTTCTCACATCACCCGGATCAATAGCTGTGGGAACATGCTGAGCAACAACATCTTTATAGCGTTGGTAAAGAATATCTGCCGTTTTTTTATCCTGTTGCGACTTTTGCATGGAGAGCCAACCATCATAAAAAGTGCTGCTGCCCATTACAATACCAAACAAACTTACAATAACTGTTGCCACCAACAGAGTGCTTTTAATATAACGAGTAAAAAAATAACCCCTAGCAGCTGGGGGTGCATAGTGGTTGCCTAAAAACTGTTTGCCGAGTAACTGCACAAATAGTGAGTCTGAAAACGGGGTCATAATCCGTCTTTTTATACCAATTTTTCTTGCTACTACATTTACAGTCATCAACCTAAATTTAAGTGTTGCTGTGTCAATACATTTAGGCCGAACTGCGTCTAGCATCTCAGGGTTGGTAAACAGCACTACCTGTAGCGGGGTGTCCCTTGGTATAAGACGTAAACTGTTAAGGTATTCTCTAGTTTTAGCAAGCTCTTCTACAAAAAGTTCTGTGTATAATTTTGGCTCTGGCTCTGGCACTGGGGCCATTCGGCTTACTTTTAAATGACTGCCAGAAAAAAAAGAAAAACGTAAACCACTAGAACTCTGCCAACTAACCAATAAAGTAGCAGGAGAAATACTATCCAACGGTTTTAACAAACGCTTGCTTAACAGAGGTAATGAATACACCCCCACAAGAGATACTTTTTTTTCAGCTATAATTTGCAACCAACCAGCCAAAAGGTCAGGGTCTGTTATGCCAGATATCATTGCTATATCATCACGACGACCTTTTTTTTTCTCCCGACCTTGTAGCTCTAAATAGTTATAGGGTGAAGATGGAAAAGCCCTGCCAGCACGACGCTGGTGCAGTGCGGTGCGGTCTGGGCCAAAAACATGGGGAATTGTATCTGTGCGATACTCCTCTTCTATTAGGTCAACTAATATAGATACGGGTATCTCTGGTTTTACTGAAATTACTTCGGCAAATTTATTGTGGCCTTCTTCATCTGAAGTAAACTGCGTGGGAGGCCCAGCTATTCCACCTTTTTTCCAAGAAAAAAGTGTTAAGCGGTCTTTGGTTAAAAAAAGCAGGCGTTTTTCTAACATTATATCTTTAACCTACTTCGCTCATAACATCATAAACTGGTGCAAGTACCGAAAGAATAATCCACACCATTAAACTACCAACAACAACGGTAAGAATAGGCTCAATAGCACTTTGCAGTTTTTCAACAGAATCTTTCACCTCACGGTCATAAAAATAGCGCACATTCAACAGGCTTTTATCCAGTGCTCCAGTGGACTCACCAACAGCAATCATGCGTAAAACTAGCGGTGGAAAAACCATGGTCTTTTTAAAGCTTGATGAGATTGACTCACCATCGCTTATCATATCTCGTACGTCCTCCATAACCTTTCCAACAACCTTATTGCCAACCACTTTTTCACTGATAACCAAACACTCTAAAACAGTAATGCCAGCACTGTACATCATGGCAAAAATGTTGGTAAAACGTGCCATGATGGTTTTTTCGACAATAGGGCCAAAAAGCCATATATTAAGTTTAACCCAGTCGAACATATATCTTGCTGTTGAATTAACCCTAATAGCAAAAGAAATTCCAACAAAGGAGGCTATAGGTACACCCAATAATAAATACCAATACTCCACAACAAAGTCGGAGGTGTTGATTAAAGCTACCGTATATATTGGTAACTCCATGTCCATCATTTTTATGAAACTAACTAACTGGGGAACCAAAAAAATCATCATGAAGAAGAAGATCCCCAACACCAAAGTAAAAACCATGGTGGGATACATCAACATTTTTTTGGTTTTTGCTGCCATCTCATCTTGCCATTTTATGGTCTCAGCCATATTGGCAAAAATAACCTGCAAATTACCAGTCTGCTCACCTGCCCTAATTAATGAGGTAAAAACATCATCAAAAACCTGAGGAAATTTTTCCATAGCTAACGATAGAGAAGTACCAGTTGTAATGTCTTCCACTAAAGCGGCAACTAAAGACTGCATAAGAGGATTATCAGAGCTATCTCGTAGGTCACTCAACCCCTCCAAAAGTGGTACACCTGACCCTAAAACTTGCTCTAAATGAAAGCAGAAAGTTATCATCTCTTGGCGGGGGATTTTTTTAGCAGATATTTTTTTGGTTTTGGCTTTAACTTCGCTAAAATTAATTAAGTCCAACTCCATATTATGGAGACGGGCTTCAAGGTCTTCTAGGTTATTAGCATCCATGCGGTTGCTTACAACCCTACCTTTTGCATCCATAGCCTTAAAGTTAAATCCCGGCACTTTTTAGCTCCGCTTTTTTTTAAGGCGTTGAGTTAAGTCTACAACACGGGAGACCTCATCAATAGATGTTCTGCCCTCTATCACGGCTCTTGCCCCATCATCAGCAAGAGAGTGAAAACCAATATTTGTTGCAGCTTTTAAAAGAACCCTTAAACCCGAACCTTCACTTATAAGTTCATCCATAGTTTCATCAATACGCAACACTTCCAAAAGAGCTTGTCTGCCTTTGTAGCCTTGTTGTTCACAATATGTGCAACCTTTTTTACGATATATTTTTATCTTTGCCACTTCTTGTTCAATATTCAACAAACGTCTCTCGATACTGTTTGGTGTATATGGCTCCCGGCAATAGGTGCAAAGCCTTCTTACAAGTCGCTGTCCTAACACACCAATAATATTACCTGACAAAACATCTTTAGGAACACCAATATCAATAAGTCGGGTTATAGCTTTAATTGCAGAGTTAGAGTGAACGGTAGAATAAACCTGGTGACCAGTCATGGCTGCTCTAAATGCCATTTCAGCGGTTTCGGCATCACGAATTTCACCAACTAGAATTACATCGGGATCTTGTCTCAACATAGCCCGGATTCCTTCAGCAAAACCCATTTTTGCAGCTTCGTTTACCTGAGACTGGCGTATCATATTAAGGGGATATTCAACAGGGTCTTCTAAGGTCATTATGTTAATAGCTTCACTGTTTATGCTATCTAACATAGAGTATAAAGTGGTTGTTTTACCGCTACCTGTAGGACCAGTTACCAGAATAATTCCTTCTGGGCGAGCCATCATTATACGCAGGTTATTTAAAGTATCTTCCGTTAGCTCTAGTTGCTCTAGAGGTACAATACCTTTTTGCCTATCAAGAATACGTAAGACAATATTTTCACCATATGAGGTGTTCATGCATGAGACACGAAAATCGATAGGCCGACCAAATGCTTGCAGGGAAATATGCCCATCTTGTGGAGCGCGAGTTTCAGCAATATTAAGGCCAGACAAAACCTTAATACGTACTGTTATCATAGATTGATATTTTTTGTGCAAGCTTCTAATCTGGCGTAAAACTCCATCTACACGGTATCTAATACGTAAAAAATTCTCTTCTGGTTCGAAGTGAATATCAGAAGCACCGCGTTTTACTGCATCCGATAACAATGAATCTACCAACCTTACCAAAGGCTGACTATATTCATTGCTATATGAGGTCATGCTTTGTTGATCAACTTCTCCTGTCTCCATCTCCCGGATAATGCCGTCAACTGATAACTCAAAACCAAAAAATTGATCAATAGCTGAAGTAACCTCTGCCTCACCAGCAAGCAGAGTGGTAATTTCTAAATCTTCACCTAACAATGAGCGCATTTGATCTAACGCCACCACATTGAAGGTGTTGGCCATGGCAACAGTTAAATGGTTTTGCGACTTATCATATGAAATTGGAAGCATGTGGATGCGTTTGGCAAACTCTTTAGAAACCAGCTTTACCGCTTCGCTATCTACCACCACCTTGGTTAAGTCAACACTCTGCTGGCCCAAAGCTTCCCCAAGCATATCACGCATCATGCCTTCAGAAACAAAACCTAACTCTACTAATACCTTACCTAGTGGGATATCCTGTTTTTTCTGCTCTGTTAAGGCAATTCTAAGTTGGTCTTGGCTTACAATACCCTTTTCAACAAGAAGCTCACCTAGCATTACTTTAGGACGTTTATTATTCATTATTCACCCTCCTGCTCCCTGTGTGTTGGGTGCAGTTTCAACCTTATTTATTTGTCTAAAAGCAGCTAGGCGGTCTTCAGCAACCGACTTGTTAAAATTTCCCGGACGTACAGTTAAAAGTGCAAGGGCTGTTTGATAATATTTTTTTGCTACTTCTACATGGCCTAAATGGTCCATGCTCACAGCCAAGTTAAAGGCATAGTCTGGGTTGGTGGCAGAAATAGAATATGCCTTAAAAAATGCTTTTTGAGCCACTCCCCAACGTTTTTGCACAGCATATAAACTGCCTAATGCAAAGTGCAGGTGATGGGCATTTGGTTCTGAAAGTAAAAGGTTTTTTATCTGGCTCTCTCTTGCAAGTGGGTCTACCTCTGCTCTTAAACCAACCAAACCTGCCAAAGCCAGGCTATCTTTTGGGTTTTCCCGTAACATTTTTTGGTAAAACCCAGAAGCCTTATCGTGTTCTCCACTGCGTACAGCAACAGCAGCCAGACCCATCATTGCATCTCGGTTGTGTTTATCGTTGCGTAGTACTTTTTTAAACAGCTCGCTGGAGTCCTCAATCTCACCGCTATAATATGCAGCTTGCGCATCCACCAACATATCGTGAGACACCTCATCTGGTTGATGGGTATAATCTTGTTGGTCATCTATGGGTTCAAAGGTAGTATCTTCTCTTACTATAGAAGAGGCATTTTTAAAATCTTGCAAAACAGCAACAGTCTCTTCCTGGTTTTGCGGCATATTTTCTTGAGGGTCACTTGCAGGGTTTTCTGCTTTAGTTACGTTAGTTCCAGGGTTTTTTGCAACAAGCTTAGCTGGCTTTTGAGCAGCTGGATTCATAACAATTGGTCGCATTACCCGTGGAGGCTGCTTGGGAAATTGTGATGTTGGAGTTGCTAAAAAGGTTTGATAAGCAAAAAAACCTCCTCCCCCAACAAGCAAGATAGCTCCTGCAACCATGCCATACTTTTTTAGAGGTAAAACAGTTTTTGAGGTGGCTTCAAAAATGGTTTTAGCTTTTTGCTGTAAACTCTCCTGTTTGGCGGCATGTTCCTTTGTACCATATTTAGTGCTTTGGTCTTCTGGTTCATTATCTTCTGCGGCATCACCATACAGCTTTTTTGGTTTGCTCTCTTTTGGTTGGTTTGCTAAAAACGCTGGGTTAAAAGCTGAAGTCTTATCTAAGTCACCTGAGGCATCCCAACCATCTTCTGCTGTATCTTCTTCAAAGTCATCTTCAGCCATTGCTGTTTGTTGTGCTGGTTGATGATCACTTTTTTGTTCTGTTACAATTGGGTTTGTTGCATCTTCATCTTCTTCGTCTTCTTCAGCAATTATTTCAGATGAAGATGGTGTAGCTGCTTCAACGGGGTTTGTTGCATCATCTTTTTTGTCATTTATATCTACTAACTCTTCTGCCTCAAAAGACGAGCTTGATATCATGCCTCTACTTATGGCTGGTGCATCTTGAATGCTGGCTGCTTGTGGCTCTGCTTTTTCTTCTATCTCAAAATCCGAGCCTGAAATCATACCACCACTTTTAGCTGCTGTTTCTGGCTCATCAACTATTTTTTGCTCTACAATTTCATCATTTTTTGCAGCTTTACTGGCTGGTTTATTTTCTACTTTGGCTGCTGGTTGTTTGGGTTTTTTAGAAACTTTTGGCTTATTATTTTCATCCATACCAAAAGAAAAGTCCGATAACAGACTATCACCTTTGCTTGCTGGCTCTTTAACCTCATCCATACCAAAGGCTAAATCTGAAAATAGACCACTACCGTTGGCATTTTGGTCTTCAACCTCATCTATATCAAAACCTAAACCAGTAAGAGTACTACTGCCATTATTAGTTGGTTCGTTGCCTGTTTCTTGTTTGGCAACTTCACCTAAACCAAATGACAAACTAGATAATAGACTACCATCATTGGCTGGCCCAAGTTCTGTATCAGGCTCCACTGCCTCTTCTTCCATTGCAATGGCCATACTAGAAAAGGTGCTACTGCCAATTTCAGATAATGGTTCTTGTTTTATAGCAGCTTTAGGCTCCTCCACCTCTTCTTCCAGAGCAAAGGTCAACCCAGATTGTTTATTTCCGTCTTGGGGTGCTGGGGGTTCTGTTTCGTTGGCTGGCTGAGGATTATCAACATCTTCTTCCATGGTAAAAGCTAAGCCAGATAATTTGCTTCCACCTGTATGTGGTGGAGACTCTGCTTCCTCTTCTTCTTCCATGGCAAAGGCTAAGCCAGATAATTTACTTCCACCTGTTGCTGCTGGAGGTTCTGTTTCTTCCTCATCTTCTTCCATGGCAAAGGCTAAGCCAGATAATTTACTTCCACCTGTATCTGCTTGGGCTTCTGGTTCTGCTTCCTCATCTTCTTCCATGGCAAAGGCTAAGCCAGATAATTTACTTCCACCTGTATCTACTTGGGCTTCTGGTTCTGCATCCTCATCTTCTTCCATGGCAAAGGCTAAGCCAGATAGTTTGCTTCCACCTGTATCTGCTTGGACTTCTTGTTCTGCTTCTTCCTCATTTTCTTCCATGGCAAAAGCTAAGCCAGATAGTTTGCTTCCACCTGTATCTGCTTGGACTTCTTGTTCTGCTTCTTCCTCATCTTCTTCCATGGCAAAAGCTAAGCCAGATAGTTTGCTTCCACCTGCTGCTGGTAGTTCTGCTTCTTCCTCAACTTCTTCCATGGCAAAGGCTAAATTAGATAGATTGTTTCCTTTCTGAGTTGCCGGGGGTTCATCATTACTAGTTGTCTCAAACTCCACCACCTCATCATCCATATCAAAAGCCAAACCAGATAACTTGCTTTGGCCTTGGTCTGATATTTCTTGGGGTTCAGGATTTATAGATTTGATGGGTGGTTTTACAGGCTCAAACTCTAATGTCTCAATACCTTCATCTTCAAAAGCTTTCTCTTCTTTCTTTTTAATTTCAAGCCCTCCTCCAGGCTCAAATTCAAGGCTCATTTCATCGGGAGGAGTTGCAAAACCGCCACTATCACTTCGTGTTGCCTTATCAAATTGTTGTGACAAAGCACCTTCATTTGTTTTTTTATTCTGTTTTTTCCTATCTTGCTCAACAGATTCCAGAGCCTTTAATAGCATGCTCATGGATACTTACTCCTAGTAAACCCAAGGATTTTTATACTATCACTCATACTAGTTAACCATCCTTGTAAAGCCATAACAAACGTAAAAAAATCCGTTGGCTACGTTTAATTTAACATGTTCAGTTTTCTCTGGTTTCTTATTGTAACAGAAATTAATATTGTAAGGCAAAATCGTTGAGTTAACGCAAGTTAACAACATGGAAGAAAATACATTCACTGTTTATCTTCCTCTTTTGGTTGTGCAACTATTGGAGCTTCTTCTGCCAAAACAATAGGCTCTCTTTTTTTACCTATATTTGGTAATTTAATATTACGAAAAAGCCCTGTTTCTATTCCGTCTAAAACAACTCTTACTTGTTCAGCTTTCAACCAACCAAAACCACCCAACCCCAGTAACCGTGTTAGTTCTAATAGCTCTTTTTCATTTAATGGCCCTTTTTTTGATCCAAAAAGAGCAGTAACAATAGTAGTGGTTATAGGTAGCTGTTTAGGGTTTAAACCTTTATTACGCCTTTTTAAAAACGGTTTTAAAAGTGGCAAAGCTGTTTTGTCCCACTCTTTTGGTTTTTGCTTACGATATTCCCAATCCATTATCCACAATTTCAAGGTGTTATCTGTACCACCTGAGAGAACAAAACGGGCAGATTGACTAAATTTAACAGCATGTACTGGTTTTGTATGTCCGGTAAATACCCTAAGACACTCCCCACTCTCTACATCCCAAACCCGTACCGAATGATCATCTCCCCCTGAAACCATAAAACGGTTATCACCACTTAAACTGCATGAACGCACAAAGCCTGTATGGCCTTTAAAAGTTTGCAGAGGTTTACCATTTTTTACATTCCAAAAAATCAAGGTACTATCTGCTGAAGCTGACAGCGCAAACTGACCATCCAAACTATAACAGACAGAAAAAACTTGGCTGGTATGACCTTTAAAGGTTTTTACGGCTTTGGCTCTACCTATATTCCACAGTTTTAATACGCCATCTTCACCAGCCGATAGAAAATGGCTTTCATCTGGGCTTGGAGATAGAGCAAGAACCTGCCCCTGATGACCCTTATGGACAGTTTCGCACTGACCTGTTGCTGCGCTCCAAAAACGTATGCTTTCATCAGCAGAAGCTGACAACATATAGTGACCGCTACGCAGTAGAGAAACTCCCCTTACTTTAAGAGTATGGCCCTCAAACGAGCGTACTTTGTTTCCTGTTTCAGACTCCCATAAATTGAGTATATTATCTCCACCACCTGTTAAAATACGGCTGCCATCATTGCTTATACTTATAGACTCTACCGCTCCGTGATGCGCGCTAATTTCTTTTATTAACTCACCATTATCAATATTCCAAATGGTAAGGTCTCCACCTTGATCACCTGCCACAACCCAATGGTTTTTTGGATGAAAATCAAGAGATACAATATTGGCTTTGTGTTGCTGCCAAGAGTTGGCCTCCCAACCTCCTAAAAAACTTTCACGGGCTAGGTGCATACTAATATCGTCTAACACTGCCATGGCAGCGTCACCACGGCTAAAGCCCTCTTGTGAGCGAGCTTTTGCAACAGACTCTAAAGCTGAAAGAGCGTCTCTGTTTTTTAAAAACTCTCTTGCTTCTACCAGATATTTTTCATAAGCTCCCGATGCCTTAAAAGCCTTTTCACTTGCGGTAATTTGTGACAATGCCAACGGGGCTTGCCAATGATATTTATCAGCATTTAACTGCGCCCAGCGCAAAACCCTATCTTTACCACCAGACAGTACATACCGGCCTGAGCTACTTAATCCAACCCCCAAAACTGGCCCATTAGCATTTTGAAAGGTAAATAAAGACCGCCCGGTGGCAACCTCCCACAAACGCACGCTATTATCTTTGGCAAACGCTGCACCAGATGCCGAAACGGCAAATTTACCGTCAGCGGTCATGGATAAATCATTAACCGAAGCAGTATGACCAACAAAGTTACGAATACATTTACCTGCTTTTAGGTCCCACAGCTTTAATATCCCCTCTTCGCCTCCTGACAAAGCATGGTTACCATCAGCACAAAAATGTACTGCCCATATGGGTTTTTCATGGCCTTCTAGGGTTGCTATGCAACTATGGCTCTCAACATCCCAAAGTTTTACGCTGTTATCTTGGGAAAATTGCGAACCAGACACCGATATAACCTGGCTGTTATCAGGGCTAAAAGCCAGGTCATTAACCGGGCCTGTATGCCCCTGAAAAGTGACCATCTCCCTACCTGATTTAACGTCCCATAGCTTAAGTACATTATCACTACCACCAGAGAGAGCAAGTGTGCCATCACCACTTATGGCGACAGCTTCAACAGCTTTAATATGCCCTTTTAGAACTCGCAAACATTTTCCAGTTGTAACATCCCAAAGCCTTGCAGATTGGTCATCACTACCTGAGATTGCAACAAGACCATCAGCACTTATTGCTACATCATGAACCCGCGCTTCGTGTCCTTCTAATAAGTGGAGTTGCTCTCGTGCTACAAGGTCCCAAATACGCACAGTTTTATCGGAGCTTCCAGAGACAGCAATTTTTCCGTTTGGTGTCATACGCAAAGAGCTAACAGTACCATTATGCCCGGTAAAGTCGCCTAGTACACGACGAGATTTTTTCTTGAGATACCGCGCTGCTATAGCTACATCACGAACAGCATCACTTACTGCTTCTTCTGGGGAGACACCTTTTAAAAGTTCAAAAACAGCTTGAGAGTCTCCCCTTTCCAGGTGGATCATTGCCAGAAGGTTACGAGCCGTCCAGTCTCCACCCATAGAACGCAAACTCTCTTCCATTCTTTCAATAAATATAAGGTCGTCAGAAACTTTAGCCTGTCGCCAGTGTATTAACCCCTGGTTAAATGTAGTCTCAGCATGGTTGGGATGACGAACAAGAGCCTGATCCCATAGGGCATTGGCATCATCAAAACGGGCAAGATCGACAAAAGAGACGGCACGATTGTTAAAGCTCTCTGCACTTGCTTTGCCAGATTTTGGCAGCGGTCGAGGATATTTAGTACCGATACAATCTTTATATATTTCAAGAAGTCTAGTAGCTATTACATCCATGTTTTCTGGACGTTTAGCAGGGTCATTTTGAAAGCATTCGTCTAATAAATCCGCAAGTTCTGGGGGCATTGCGGGTATCTCTTTTTTACCTTTTAGCCCCTTGTTGCGAAAACCCTTTAAAACTGATGCTGCTAGCTCACCTTTACGCCAGTTTATTACCCCGGTAAACATGGGGATAATAGATACTGCAAAAGACCACATATCGGTTTTAATGGTTAAAGGTTGCAGTGCTCTTTGTTCTGGTGAACACCAACGAGGAGATAGTCCAGTAGCTGCGACTTCTTCATCTCCACCACCACCCATACGAGCAAGGCCAAAGTCAGTTACTTTGGCAACCCCATCTGGGGTCAACATAACATTGGCAGGTTTAATATCTTGGTGAATCATTCCTTGAGAGTGGGCATAATCTAGTCCCCAAGCAAACTGAATGGCTATATCCAGCATACGGGCTAATGACTCCTCTTGTGTCCCTTCATATAGCTTGGGAGCCTCACCTTTTTTTTTGTTACCCTTAATCCACCCCTCTAAGTCTCCACCACAAACAAACTCTGCAAATAAACGGGGAATTTTACCTAAATCACGTACATAATAGCAGCTACATGTGTTGGGATGCAGACCAAGTTTTACCCAGGTTTCAGCCTCCATAACAAAGTTTTCTTTAGCACCGGGAACATCAAGAATTTCAGGCCTGGGGCTTTTAACAGCAAGGTCCATGTTCCAACCAACATGGTGTACCTTATAAACCTTACCCATGCCACCTTCACCAAGCACACCTGTCACTTCATACATACCCATAATGAAATCACCAAGGTTCCAGTCCACCGGAACATCATCAGGGTTGCCACCACCACTACGGTTGCCAATAAGCTTGCCACCATCACCATCAGAAAGCGTAGTAGCATGAATTATAAATGAGTCACCACAGCCGGGACAGTTCATGGATTGCCCTACATATTCATCAGGAACACCCCTAACTGCTTTTCCACAACGCGGACATATGGTTAAATTTGACATAAAATACCGATTAATGACCTAAGAGCGATAAGTGGTCATTCATGAAAGTTGACCAGTTATTTTAATCCTCTAATCCTTGCGTTTTATAGAGTTCCAAGCTTTATCGTTTCCAAAGCGATTTTTTATCTCTTCAAATGATAAGTTCATTGAATCCACCTCATCTCGCATTTTTTGAGGAGTTATAATTGTTGGGCGTAGAAATATTGCCAGCTCAGTCTTGTTAACTTCTCTGGTTTTCTTCTCAAAAGCAGCTCCTAAAAATGGAATCATAGAAACTCCAGGAATTTTGGTAACTTTAGACGTAACTTTATCACGCATCATTCCTCCTAAAACTACTATTTGGCCATCCGGCACACGTAGTATAGAATCCATCTCTCTAACCTGGAACTGCGGAACTTTATTGTTAGTAGCTACGCCATCAGTTACAGATGGGTCTGTAATCCACCCCATAAACTGTGAGATAGTAGGACGAACGTGTAGGGTTATGATACCATTATCATTTATATGAGGAGTCACTGATAAAAGAACACCTTCAAGAGATGTCTGTTTTTCACTCTCAACTTGAAGAGGAGTTGTAGTTGTTACGCCATTTGTAGTTGTAGATGTTGCAGGTGTAATATCAAGTTTAAAATAGATACGCTCATCTACCACTTTCATCATGGCAGCCTGATTATTAATTGCCATCACTTTGGGACTAGAAAGAACACTAACATCACCAAATTCATCTAAAAATTGCATAGCCACAGTAAGTGAGCCACCAATAAGCTTGCTAGAAATTTGCTGCCCTACTGAAAAGCTAGAAGCAAGGTTACTACCAGTAAATGCAGTTGTTGTAGCAGTTGCTGTTGCTGCGTTACCAAAACCGGCATTTATACCAGGAGAAGTACTAGAAGTACTTGACTTAGACCAATCAATACCACGCTGAAAATAGTCATTTAACTGCACCTCAACTATAGTAGCTTCTATCAATACCTGCCGTTGAGATGATGCCATTATATTATCAAAGAAAATTTGTATCTGCCTGTGCTGCCTACTTGTAGCTAAAACTGATATTGTTCCTGTAGATTTATGAGTGATAACAGGATCATCTCCAGAATCCTCTTCTGTTGCTGCCTCTTCATCTGTACTCTCTTCATCAGCAACCTCTTCATCTGCTGCGTTTGACTTTTTTTCTGCTGATTCCCGTTTAGCCACTTCAGATGCTACTAGGGCATCATCAAGTTTAATTATATTAATTATTCCATCAACAATAGGCTGCCAAAATTTACTATCATTACTAGTTGTAACATCAGAAGTAGATGTTGTTTCTACTTCACTACCAGACTTTAAACCAAGTGACATAGAGCCAGAGCTAGACCTCTCCATACTTAAATGGTCAACATTGTAAACTTGCCAAAATTTGCTATCGGGGCGGATAACTAAAACCCCATTTTTTATCTCATATAAAAAATCAACCTGTCTTGCCAATCTCTCCAGAATACTAGGCAAGGTCTCTTCCACAGCATTAATGGTAGCACTGCCTTCTATGTCTGAGTGAATATCAATGTTTATATTTGAGTCACGGGCCAATGTGAAAAGCAACTCTTTTACAGGAACATCATGAAGCACAACTGTATAACGCTCTTCTTGAATATTTTTTTCTGGTTTTACAAGAAATGGAGTAGCCTGCACAATTTCAGGAATTGCACCTTTGGCTATTTTTTTCTTGCCAGCATTAACCCCGCCAGTTTTTGCTGATATCAGATGTTGGACAGCAGAATCTGGTGCTTTGCTTTGACAAGCCGCTACAAAAACCATTAGCAGACTATAAACTATAAACCGAACCGTCATAACTGAGACCACCTACCAGCCAATAAAATGCCACATCAAAACGAAATAGAGTCTTGAACAGAACTATTCTTTCATAATTGAGGCTAAAAACATTAACACAAAAAAGCCCTAACCACCTAAAATACAACAATTTTACAACCAATACAAACAATCATCTAAGACAATTGCCAGTGTAGTTTCTAACTAACGTAAAGATGAAAGACACAAGTTAGAATGCAAAAAATAAGCCAGGAAAAATATGTGTTTATTTCAGAAATATCTCAGAAATGAGCAAAAACAGAACCGCCCCAACGAGAAAACCCGCTGGGGCGTGAAATAAAAGAAGAATCTCTTATTGATTATGTAACGTAAAACTAAAAATGCGCACTAATTACTAGCAACAAGCATAAATATTAAGCTTTATTATCCAGCTACGGTACGGCGTATTTTCTTGCGCAAGCGACGGACAGCTTCGGCCTGTTTGCGACGTTTTCTCTCAGAAGGTTTTTCAAAAAACTTGCGTTTTTTCATCTCCCTAAACATACCCTCACGGATCATTTTTTTCTTAAGAACCCGGATAGCCTGGTCAACATTGTTATCGTAAACGTCAATCCTCACAAAAACACTCTCCTACTTCTTTCGCTAGATGGCATAAATAATTGAGTTGGAGACAATAAACAATTCCACTCTAAATAACAAGTGATAGCTTGCGAAATTATAAAATTAATTAATTTCGCGGTATTTGAATTGCCATAAAATGTGGATCTCCACCCCTTAATAGCAGTATTAACAGACTACTTCCTGGGTCACGATCTTTGGTTGCTTTTTCGAAGTCATTCAAGTTAAGCATGGGCTTTCTATCAATTTGAACTATTACATCACCAGGACGTATACCAGCTTCAGATGATACACCATCCTTTGTTACCTCAGAAACCACTACTCCGTTGGTTTTTTCAGGTACATTGAGCTGTTCCATCAATGTTGGGGTTAAAGGCTGTACAGTCATCCCCAAGGTGGCAATTTTATTACGCCGTTTTCCAGGTTTATCACTTTTGCTTGTCTCATCAAGTTCTGCCACAACTACCATTATGGTTTTACGTTTACCATCACGGAAAACTTCCATTGGAACCGATCTGCCAACCGGAATTTTAGCAACCACAGATGGTAGCTCTTTCATACGCTGGACTTCACGACCATTAAAACGGATGATCACATCACCAGATAAAATACCACTTTTTTCAGCAGGGCTGTTAGGCTCTACACTTGCCACTAAAGCCCCATATTTACGTTTCATACCCAACGCTTTAGCAAGCTCAGGGGTAACAGTCTGAATACGAACCCCCAACCAACCACGGGTAACACGACCACTCTCTTTTAACTGCTTAACTACCGACTTAACCATATTGACAGGAATTGCAAACCCAATACCCATACTACCGCCATTACGAGACATTATAGCGGTGTTTATGCCAACAACTTCGCCATTTAAATTAAAAAGTGGCCCACCAGAATTACCAGGATTAATTGCAGCATCTGTCTGTAAAAAATTATCATATGGCCCGTTACCAATCATCCGGCCTGTAGCAGAGATAATACCAGCAGTGACTGTTGCCTCTAACCCAAAGGGGTTACCAATTGCAACCACCCAAGAACCAACCTCGGTTTCATCAGAATCGCCAAACTTTGCAATTGGCAGGTCATCACCTGCTTCTATTTGAATAAGTGCTAGATCAGTCTTTTTATCCCGACCTATAACTTTAGCAGAAAACTCTCTCTCATCAAACAGGCGCACCATTATCTCGTTTGCATCGGCAACTACATGGTCATTAGTCACAATGTACCCTTTTGCATCGATCAAAACCCCTGACCCTAAACTACGAGATGAGAAGTTCTCTCTCGGCATTTTATCTAAAAACTGCCTAAAAAACTTTTCAAAGGGAGAGTTTTTCAAACCATCGAGCATCTCATCGCTTTTTCCGTGTTTAGAAGATACTTTTTGCTTAGCACTGATATTTACCACCACAGGTTTAAGTTTTTTAACAAGTGGTACTAAATCAGGGAAAGAGGCTGCATTGCTAAGGGATGGAAGTATAAAGATAAGAGCTAAAGCTGCTACAAAAACATAAGAAAAATGTTTATTAAACAGCCTTCTAATCACCATGTTCATTCTAACTCCTTGTTAACAAATTAGTTGTATAATGGCTTCACTTAAAAACTGTACACAATAAGAAACCATCGTCATTCTCTAGCAGGCGGTAATCTAGGGCAGCAACGTTGAAATCTATGGATTCCCGCCTTCGCGGGAAAGACATAAAGTTGGTTGTAGAGTGTCTGTTTTTGATTTGAAATCACAATACAACATCTAGATGTCATGTTGAGGAGTTAGCTTTTATTAAACAAGCGAGCTTGAGGGTCACTTCTAACAGCTTTTTTAAAAAAAATCTGATATGTTGCTAACTCATAAATTTATAATATTTAAGAGCTAGCACCCCTCACTATCGGGGATGCCAGTCAATATTCTTCTTATAACAGGACGACGACTATCGTCACCCTCTATGTGGGTGTTTAATTTTGATAGGCCAAAAAATGTCAATACCAAAGCTATAATACCTACCAATCCGCCAACTCCTTCTGCTGCTTTAGGGTCTACAGCAAAATAATGCACAGCTAAATGGCGAGCAAAAACGCCAAAAAAAAGCAGGGATATAATAGGGAGGACGTAAACAAGAAAAGAGGCTTTCAAAAACTGCTTCTCGGAAATTTCCAACTCAACACGTTGCCCCACCAGGGCTCCGACGGGATTCATAGCGCGAATTTGAGTGTCATGTTTTGTACCACCACCAGAGAGAACACTACAGCTGGCCTCTGCATGACATGACCCACAAGCTCTTTTGCGCTGGCTACTCACCATTGCATAGTTACCATCCACAGCAATAACAAGAACCTCTTCCCGTAACACTTATTTACTCCCGTGGGGATATAGTAGTATCAATCTTCTACAGCTGATTGACTTATCTGGGTTGCTGAGTCTGGTTGCTCTTTTGCAGAAGCAATATCAGGAGAAGAAAGCAGAGATGCAACCATAAGAGCCGGCACACCAAAACTAACCAACCGTTTATATAGAGGACTGTGAGACGGTGTGATTTTATCGTTACTAATTGCTGACATAATTGACTGGGTCAGATCTTCTGGGTGACATAGTGCATATTTTTCTGCAACAGCGCCTTGCACCATTGCCAAACGACCCATTGTTTGACAACAATCATCACATTTTAATAGATGATTTGTGACATTACCGATTATCACAGATTCTAATTCACCATCAATAAAAGCAGATACCAACTCAGGATTACAACTCATATCCAGCCCCTCTTTTTTTCAAAAATTCACCAAAAAGATACTGACCATTTTACAATCGGCCTTGTTCTTTTATCCCCAACATCCCAAATTTATTTATTTTTTCGAAAAAAACTGTGCAAGAATCAATCCACAGAGGCAATATTATCCATATATCCTTGCATCTGGTCAACTATCTCTTGTCGGCCACGGAATATTCTTGATCTCACAGTTCCAATTGGACAATCCATATCTTTGGCTATCTCCTCATAGGAGAAACCTTCAACATCTCTCATCATTATAGCTTTTTTCATCATTGGCGACAATGTGTTGATAGCCTTTTCTAGGTTACCCAACATCTCTTGCCGTAAGGCCATCCGCTCTGGGGTGTTATTATCCCGCATCTGCGGAGCAACACGATCGGCCTCTTCCAAATCCATGTCATTTAGGTTGATACCTCGCCCAGAAGACATGAGATGGTTTTTAGCAGTATTAACTGCTATGCGATACAACCATGTGTAAAAAGCCGAGTCACCACGAAAGTTATTAAGGGCGCGGTAAGCCTTAATTAGTGATTCCTGTGTTAAATCTCTAACCTTGTCTGGGTCAGAGACAGAACGGGATATCACCGAAGCAATCTTACCTTGATAGCGACGCACCAAAATTTCGAAGGCTTTTTTGTCGCCATTTTTCGCCCGCTTAACAAGCAGTTGATCACCCTCGTTGGGCTCTTGTACCTCACCACTTGCACCATTATTATACACTTCTGACACCACCATTTATTAAAAGTTCACAAACATCCTAGCACTTTTTGTCATGTATCTCATCTCTTGTTAAACTAAAAATCTAACATTTAACTACTTTTACAGCTTAACCATCTGATTTTCTGTAAAATTTTATTATTGCTATTCATATATATAACTTAGAACGTAAAAAATAATTCTTGATACTAATACATTTTGCCAGACTATATCGAGAATGCCTGTGATTCATCAATCATAAAGGCTATAATGTGTTATCTATCACTCCATTTACATATAATAGGTTTTAAACCAGTGAATAACAACTCAAGCACACCAAACCACTGCCAAGCCGATTTTTTAGTTATTGGAGGTGGTATTGCTGGATTTGACTTAGCCCTGCGCCTTGCTGAACATGGCACTGTTGATCTCCTAACTAAAACTGTAACGGGAGAGTCCAACAGCCGATACGCCCAGGGGGGAATTGCTGCAGTTCTTGACCCTCACGACAATGTCGATGCTCATATAAGAGACACCCACACAGCCGGGGCAGGACTGTGCCATGACGAGACGGTCCGCTTTGTAGTTGAGAATGGCCCAGAAGCTATTGACCATTTAATAAACCTAGGGGTGTTATTTACCCAAGAAGAAAAAGGAAACTATCACCTCACTAAAGAGGGTGGGCACTCAGCACGCAGGGTTATTCACACAGCGGACGCTACCGGGTTAGCAGTTATGAATGCTCTACAAATTAAAGTAGAGCGAAACGATAATATTAAACTATACCAAAACCGCATTGCTATTGACCTGGTCACAGCACATAAAATGGGGCACTTTGTCCCTAATCAGGCTAACCGTTGTTATGGTTGTTATGCCCTGGACTCGCAAACTTCTAATGTAATAACTCATCAAGCACGTTTTACTGTATTGGCAACTGGCGGTGCAGGTAAAGTTTATATGTATACATCCAACCCAGACACAGCCACAGGAGACGGCCTTGCCATGGCCTACCGCGCTGGTTGCCGGGTTGCAAATATGGAATTTACCCAGTTTCACCCAACTTGTCTTTATCATCCTAACGCCAAATCATTTTTAATATCAGAAGCAGTACGCGGTGAAGGTGGGCTTTTAATAAACAAAAATGGCAACCGATTTATGGACACCCACCATCCCAAAGGTGAACTAGCACCAAGAGATGTTGTTGCTAGAGCCATTGACTATGAGATGAAACGGTCTGGCGAGTCTTGTGTTTTTCTTGATATTACAGCCAAAGACAAACCATTTTTACAAGAACATTTCCCCAATATTATGGCTAAATGTGCAGAATTGGGTATTGATATATCAAAAGAACCAATTCCGGTTGTTCCTGCTGCCCACTATATCTGTGGTGGAGTAATAACCGACCTAACTGGCTCAACAGACTTAGACGGCCTATATGCTATTGGTGAGGTTGCCCACACAGGCTTACATGGTGCTAATCGCTTAGCTTCTAACAGTATTTTAGAGTGTCTGGTTTTCTCTAAAGCAGCTGCTCAAGCAATTCATGAACGCAACCAACATCCGAAAAAAAATTATCATCCTAACATTCCTAATTGGGATGATTTTGATACTATAGACAGCGAAGAGGCGGTCCTTATTTCCCAAAACTGGGATGAAATTAGACGTTTTATGAGTGGTTACGTAGGTATAGTGCGTTCAGAAAAAAGATTAGCCAGAGCAAGAAGACGAATAGAGATGTTGCAACAAGAGATTAACGAGTATTATTGGAACTGTAGAATTTCTCAAGACCTGCTTGAGTTACGTAACATTGCCCTTATAGCATCATTAATTATACGCTCTGCAATACACCGCCAAGAGAGCCGTGGTCTGCATTACACCACTAACCACCCCTACAGAAACGATGAAAAATGGAACAAAGACACTATACTACCAATAAACCAGTAACTTTAAATTAACCTATATATTCCCATATAATTGTATAAATAAAGAGGAAAAAAATGGCGTTTACAATTACCAGAGAAGAAGTACTTAAGCGGAGAAAAAATATTTTTTTAGGGCTTCTGTTCAGCATCGGTATATCTGTATTGATGGGGTACATGAACGGACAAGATTCCACTAAATATAACGACCTACTCTTTGGGTCCATAGTATTTTTTCTTGTTTTTGCCAATATTATAAATGCATTTCGCTATGTTCAATGGCTAAAACTTATCACCACCCACAGGATAGAACTTGGAGAAAACACTCTTAATTTTTTTAAGGGAGAAGCCGAGAGCAACCTAAAAGGTGATAATATGGCCAAACTGTGTTTGAAGAGAAAAGATGATCAACTGCTCTACATAATTGTAGAACTAAACATAGGCAATAAAATCCGCCTTGAGGGTTACAACGATATGGAAGGCTTGTTAGAAGCCCTTAAAAAAGTGGGTAAAGATGACCTGTTTATTTATGAGAAATAATAACTGCTGCATCATCTTGTATACAGTTGACAATCTCGACCCTACCATTTTTAAGTAAAACTCTATTTTCACTAAACAGTCGCACCGCCATAGGATATAGGCGGTGTTCCTGTTTTAAAATACGTGCTGCAAGAGTGTCGGCATCATCTCCCTGTAAAACAGGAACAACAGCTTGGGCGATAATTGCTCCAGTATCCATGCCTTCATCGACAAAATGTATTGTTGCACCAGAAAAACATGCCCCTGCATCAATTGCCTGTTGCTGAACATGTAAACCTGGAAAAGAAGGCAATAGAGCAGGATGAATATTGATTAACCGCCCTGTAAAGTGATTAACGAAAGTTGGGGTTAAAAGACGCATAAAACCAGCTAAACAGACCAAGTCAACTCTTGCATCATCTAAAGCTTCAATCATAGCTTTATCAAATGGTTCTCTGTTGTCATAGTTTTTGTGGTCAATAACTTTGGTAGCAATTGCGTTATCTTTTGCCCTTTGCAACCCATATGCAGTAGGTACATTGCTCAATACCAATACTATCTCAGCAGCAATGTCTCCTCTCTTACAAAGATCAATAATAGCTTGTAAGTTACTGCCGCTACCAGAAACAAGCACTCCAATGCGCATGGGCCTGTCTTTAGAAAAATTAGTCAATTATCTTCACCTGTTCTTTTGTGCTATCTGTTCTTGTTACTACCCTACCAACCTGCCAAGCCTCTTCCCCTGCATCACGTAAAATTTGCAAGGCTTGTTGAGCGTTTTTAGCATCGACAAAAGCTATCATACCCAAGCCACAGTTGAAGGTTCTTAACATCTCTTCTTCTTCTACATTGCCTAGCTCTTGTAGCAAATTAAAAATTTGAGGTCGGGACCAACTGCTTTTGTTTAGCTCTACACCGACATTATCTGGCAAAATACGAGGTATATTTTCCCAAAAACCACCCCCAGTAATATGCACCAACCCTTTTATTTGGTACTGCTTTGCTAAACTTAAAATAGCTTTTACATAAATTCTTGTTGGTGTAAGTAGAGCTTCACCTAGGGTTTTATCACCAAATGGAGCATCCAACCCCGGGCCACCTTCGCCAATTACCAAATGCCTAATGAGTGAATAACCGTTTGAGTGAGGCCCAGATGATGCCAGCCCCAAAAGCACGTCACCCTCTTTTATACCCTTACCATCAATAATTTCGGCTTTTTCTACCATGCCAACAGCAAACCCTGCGAGATCAAACTCTCCTGGTTCGTAAAAATCTGGCATTTCGGCAGTTTCACCACCTATTAAGGCACAACCAGCTTGTCTGCATCCATCTGCAATGCCCTCAACAACCGTTGCTGCATCTTCGGGTTGTAATTTTCCTGTTGCGAAGTAGTCGAGAAAAAAAAGTGGTTCGGCCCCTTGCACAATAAGGTCGTTAACCGACATAGCAACTAAGTCGATGCCCACGGTGTCTAGCCTGCCAGTTAAAAAAGCAAGTTTTAACTTTGTGCCCACCCCATCAGTAGCAGAAACCATGACTGGATCAGTATATTTGCTCCAGTCTGGGTGGAACATAGCCCCAAACCCACCAAGATCTGTAGCTACCTCTGGACGATGAGTGGAAGCAACTGCTTTTTGGATCAAACCTACGACCCTATTGCCAGCATCTATGTCTACACCTGCATCTCTATAGGTTACAGATTGACCTTTTTTGGAATCTTTTGCCATGATTTTGAAGAAAATCCTTTCTAGGGTTTGGTTTTTTTGTCTAAGGCAGGGTACACTACTGAGATGGACTGAGAAAAGGAGCTTATTTGTAACTATGATTTTTTATAATAAACTAT
>JADGBW010000223.1 GCA_015231305.1 Magnetococcales bacterium
TCTATCACTAAAACAGTGACTGAGACTTCTAATAAAACATCAGATAATACAAAATCTTACGCCATTAATGCTCCGCCAAATGCTAAATATATACTTAACAATATTAACAATAAAATCACCACACTGCCTCAGATAGAACAGCTAAATGCCGAACCCAAAGGTATTATAATTAAACTGCCACGTAATCTGCGTCTTTTAACTAAACAGCTAGACTGGCTAAACCAAAACCTACCCATAGGAACTCAGGTAGTTATCGCTGCTCGACAAAAAGATATGCCTTCTACGTTACCAGATTTGACAAGACAATTATTAAACGATGTACGCCCATCAAGAGCAGTTAAAAAAGCACGTTTGGTTTATGGTTTTCTTAGTGGTCGAAATAGCTCTCAAGATGAAACTACAAACTGGCACTGCCATGAAGTAGATTGCCTAATGAGCAATTTACCCAATGTTTTTGCATCCCAGCAGTTAGATTCTGGTGCTAGATTTTTGATACAAAATCTTGGGGTTATTCCAAAGCAGGTGGTAGATTTAGGCTGTGGAAATGGTGTTTTAAGCATTGCTGCACTTAGAAACAACCCCACCTGCCATATAAAGGCCATAGATGAAAGTTGGGCTGCTATACGATCTAGCAGACTAAACCTTGAAAGAGTAAGCAGCTTAGATAACTTTCAGTTGTACTGGAATGACAGCTTATCTAACATTACCAAAGAACAGACAGATTTAGTCCTGTGTAACCCCCCTTTTCACCAGCATCAATCTATAACCGATCATATTGCCTGGCAAATGTTTAAAGATTCTTACCTAATATTAAAACCTGGAGGTAGACTACGTATTGTTAGTAACCGACATTTAGGGTATCACGTTAAATTAAAAAAGATATTTGGCAAATGCCACACCGTTGCTGCAAATTCCAAGTTTGTGGTGTTAGAGTCAACAAAGCGATAATTATGCAGCTACTAAAAACCCAAGATCTACCCATTGTAACTATACTGCCTGAGCTTAGTTTAACTCTTGCAAACAATAATACCGCCATTTTATGTGCGCCACCAGGCACAGGCAAAACAACACTTGTTCCCCTTGCTTTGGCTGATGAACCTTGGCTTGCTGGGCAAAAAATACTCATGTTAGAACCCCGCCGTCTGGCTACCAGAACAGCAGCATTACGTATGTCAGAATTGCTTGGTTGTAAATTGGGAGATGAGGTCGGTTATCAGGTTCGTTTTGATAGAAAAATTAATAACAAAACCAAAATTGAAGTTATAACCGAGGGTATTTTAACCAGGCGACTTCAACATGATCCAAGCCTATTTGGGGTTGGACTTATTATTTTTGATGAATTTCACGAACGATCTCTTCATGCTGATCTTGGTTTAGCACTCTGCTTAGACCTACTAGCCTTGCGGGATGACATACGCATTTTGGTAATGTCTGCTACTTTAGAAGCAGAAAAGCTTGCAAAACTTATGGGTAACGCTCCAATTGTATCAGTTTCTACAAAGCACTATCCCGTAGATATTTATTATGAAAAGCGTGACCCAACCAGCCGTACTGAGGAGAGCATGGCTGCTAAAATAGACAATGTAGTGCAGTCTCACAAAGGAGATATTCTTGCATTTCTTCCTGGTAGTGGTGAAATAAGGGCTACTGAATTACTGCTACGTAAACAATTACCTAAAGATATAGAAATTATTCCCTTGTACGGAAACCTATCAAAAGAGAGCCAGGACAAAGCGATAAGACCACAAACATGCGGTTTTCGCCGTGTGGTTCTTGCTACAAATATAGCTGAAACCAGCCTTACTATATCTGGTGTAACTATAGTTGTAGATAGTGGATTGTGTCGCCGTCCAAAGTTTCATCCGGCAAGTGGCCTCACCCGTCTTAAGACCGTGCGGATATCCAAAGCCTCATCAAAACAAAGAGCCGGAAGAGTCGGTCGGACTAGCCCAGGAATATGTTATCGACTCTGGAGTGAAACAACCCAAAACGGGTTGCAAACGGCAACAACACCTGAAATTGCCGAGGCAGATCTGGCCTCACTATTATTAGAGATTGCCATATGGGGCGTAACCGACGCAACCTCCCTACCTTGGCTTGACCCTCCTCCTGCTGGCGCAATCAGTCAAGCAAGAGAACTATTACAAAAAATAGACGCTTTAGATGATGATGGTAGGGTCACTGCTATGGGACGAAAAATTGCCAAACTACCAGTTCATCCCCGCTTAGCCCATATGATATTAAGTGCTCAAACCCCATCAGAAAAAAGCCTTGCGTGCGATCTTTCAGCAATTTTGGGAGAGAGAAACCCTTTTAAGTCAAACATTAATTATAGATCCACCGATATAACTGACCGCTTACAACTGCTAAACTTATTCCGCCAAAAAGGAACAAAAGCAGTGGGAGTTGCAGGAGGAGATCCAACAATTTGTGCCAATATCGAAAGAGAAGTAAATCAATTCCGCAGTATGTTGAAAATTGATAAAAATACAAAACCCAAAGGTAATGCAGGATTACTACTAGCAGCAGCTTTCCCAGATCGAGTGGCTATGCAAAGAGAAGGTCAACGGGTGCGTTATCTGCTTTCTGGTGGTAAAGGAGCAAAATTACGAGAAGAAGACCCCATGACCTCCCTTAAATTGTTGGTAATAGTAGAGCTAGACGCAGGAGATATAGAAGGCCGAATTTATCTTGCTGCTGGATTGGACAAGAAGGACTTTCAAAATCGCTTTCATAATCAAATTAAACAAAAAGATACGGTCTTCTGGGATAGCAGTCAATCAAGAGTTATGGCCCAAAGGCAGATGAAGTTTGGGGCTTTAATGATAAAATCCTCTCCTCTAACTAATCCTGATCAGGATGCAGTACTAATAGCGTTGTTAAAGGGCATTAAACTATTAGGGTTGAAGTGTTTAAGTTGGAGTAAAGAAGCCAAAGCCTTACAAGCTAGGGTTATGTTGTTGCGTAAAGAACAACCAGAAAGGGGATGGCCAGATTTATCGGATAAAAAGTTGCTTTCAACATTAAGCAAATGGCTGGGGCCATATCTAGTAGGCATAACCAAGTTAGAACAGCTAAACAGGATAAACCTAATAACTATCTTTAAAGATCAATTAGATTGGAACACCCAAAAACAGTTGGAAAACGATGCCCCCACCCATATTTTTGTTCCCAGTGGTTCTAAGTTGCGCCTTGAATATAATATGGACAAACCACCAGTACTTGCAGTAAGAATGCAGGAATTATTCGGCTTAGCTGATACCCCCACTATCTGCTCTGGCAAAATACCGGTCACACTCCATTTACTAAATCCGGCCCAACGCCCGGTACAAATAACGAGAGATCTTAAAGGATTTTGGAATACAACCTGGCCCCAAGTAAAAAAAGAGCTGTCAGGCCGCTACCCAAAACATCACTGGCCAGATAATCCATGGACTGCCCAAGCAACAGCTCGAACCAAACGTAAAAATAGACAGAATATTTGACCTAAAACAATATTTATATATATTGATTATTGTATTAAATACAATAATTACAAAGAAAGAGTCTGGGTTGTCTTATACAATTAATTTTCTCCTTCTTCTCCTTCATCTTCTCCTTCTTCTGACTCATAGACCTCAATACTATTAGCATCAATAGTATATGCAGCATTGCCGATATCATTTTCTAGACGTTCTAGTGTCAACTTACCAGTAACCCACACTACGTCATACCATTTTCTAGCAGCCACTGTCCCTTCGCCTACTGCACGAACATGTATAATTTGATTAGCTGGTGGTGGTGGTATATGGATGCATGCCCCGAAAGAGGGAACAAGTAGAAACTCTGAGGTCACTTTACCATCTGTTTCTAGTGGAACAACATAGCCAGGAATTTTAACTGTGCGACCATCGAGTTCCTTAACAATCGGTGCTTTATTTACCTCTTCTAAATACTCTTTATAAATCTCTTGTGCTCGTGGATCAAGATCATGTAATTTATCAAAATTATTCTTTTTTAAAA
>JADGBW010000022.1 GCA_015231305.1 Magnetococcales bacterium
ATCTTTACGGCTGTTTTGCTGTCCAGTACCAAGCCATTTTGTCATTATGGCTGCTATTATTATGGCAATTATAGTTATCCAAAAACTGCCTGATTGCCGCGTGAAATAATTTCTGGTCTCTTTTTCTTGGTATTGTAACCAATCATCTAGCTCAATGGATGCAGTTATTTTGCGAAAAATATCTTCGTTTTGCCCGTAGTTTTTTATTGGAGAATAACCCAATATTTTTATAAAACCTACTTGGGTGAGGAGGGTTCCCGAAAGAACTTTTATACCCCCGTTTGGTCCTATTGGTACGTTGGAGCGTCGCCAAATTAGTTTGTTGTTGGCTTCATAATGGCCCTGACCAATGGATGCTCCATTTTTTACTGACATGGATTTTGCCTCTCTATCACGAGTTAGGGATAGATCCATTGTTTCCATGGGTTTTATCCTGCTTTGGGCAATTCTTCCTGAATTAGATATAATAAAGAGAATGTAAGGTGGTTGCAGCCAACCTCTGCTAGGGTTTGGCTGAAAGCCAATGCGTAGTCTTGGGCCACCTAAACCGGGGATGGAGACCCCAACACTTTTTGTTATGCTTTCGGTTACTGTTGCGGGAATTTCAACCCAACCTTTGGGGGTTGTGATTGAGATACCTGAGGTAGGATAATGAAATGTTTTTGACCATGCTTGAGGAGCAACAAGAAGAGATATTAAACAAAACAGACAAGATAATATTAACAACCTGAATTTTGTCAAAATTCTCTCCTCTTGACATCTATTTAAAAATAGCTTTAACCATACCTCACAAGTTTTGGGTTGCACAGCAAAATCAACTTTTCTATAGGGGCAGATCTTAGTAGTTGATTTTGTTGTGCAATAGTTTTGAAAATTAGAAAGGCAATAATATTTTGTTACAATTTGGCAGAGTAACTATATTTGGTTTAGGATTTATTTTTAAAAAAATCACGATACCCAACATCAACCTGATTAATGTGGTTTATTAGCCAATCCCAGAGAAGGGCCTTAAAATCATCTTTAAATTTTATTTTTCTTCCTCTTATATCGTCTTGAACTTTTAGCATCTGGTCTAAAAATTTATCATGCTGTTTTTTTTGGCTTTCATAACCTGGGTAACTCTGTGATGACATCATCTCTTCTTCTGCTTTAAAATGGCTTGAAGCTACTTTTAAAATGCGACCAAACAGAGCATCTATATGCCGCCAATCATCTATGATAGCTTCACGAGTTTTAAGTGTATCTACTACTTCTTGAAATTCTGCAACATAAGAAGCTAAACGCATGTGCTCTTTATTAAACCTCATTACACCCACATCTTTTAAAAGGCATGAAGGGGCTTGCTCTTGATCAGTAGAGGGACTCATTTTTTTTATCTCCAGGATTAAAAATAGTATGTTTAGGTTTGAGCTTTATATGTATGAATTAGAATAGTAGCAGCTAATAGATTATAATGGTTTAAGACCAGAACGAAGCTGCTAAGTTCCTCTTATGTTAAACAGTTGATGGTATTTTGTTGGTTTTTATCTATTATACATAAACAATGTACCATTGGCATTTAAGTACAAGTACCAAGTCTGGGTTTAAGTATAGATATATAATCTACTCAATACAAATTTGCAGTATAAGTTACTATCACTAATTATGTGGTTAATAAATGTTGCCATAGCTAATTTGAGTAGTATTAGTATTGCTAAATAGTGTGGTGTATGAGGCTTGGGATTTAATTTATTATATTTTGCTCGGTTCTAAATTAGGGATAAATTATGAAAAGTTTTCGTCGAGAATTATGGTTTAATGTTAGAAATCGTCGTGAGTTTATCAATATCACAAGAGACGTAGAAGAGTGTTTGGCTCAAAGTGGAATTGAAGAGGGTATGGTTTTAGTTAATGCTATGCACATTACAGCATCAGTATTTATAAATGATGATGAAGGTGGCCTACATAAAGATTATGAAAAATGGTTAGAAAATCTAGCGCCTCATGCTCCCATATCGCAATATATGCATAATAATACGGGTGAAGATAATGGCGATGCCCACTTAAAACGACAAATTATGGGTCGGGAAGTAGTAGTGGCAATCACTCAGGGCAGGCTTGACTTTGGACCATGGGAGCAAATTTTTTATGGTGAGTTTGATGGCGGGCGAAAAAAGAGGGTGTTGGTTAAAATAATTGGTGAATAAAGCTGAAATTACCAATATATATCTCAGTTTTTGGTGATAAGTAAATACACGGTATTTATATAAGCCACAATTAAAACATTAAGGTAAAATAAAGGAGATATTATGGAAGAAGCTTTAAAACGTATGTTAGCAGGGTTGAAATATATTGTTCCATTATCTCTTATTCTCTCTTCATATCCATTTATTACAGCAGAACCATACAGCATATCAGACTTTGCCATTATGAATGGTATTTTAATTGCTAGTTTCAGCATGTTTTTTGCTGCTTATATTATTGTGATAATGGTAATTAAACCAAAGAGGTAGTGTGTCTGTTGTAAAGAGATGAATTATCATTTTTATAACATATGAATGGGGTATGGTTTGAACAATATTTTTTACATCTCTACACTTGGTCACAGTGCAAGTTCTTGGTTAGCTATGGCTCTAGATATGCATCCTAATATTACTTGTTATCACGGTATTAGATACTCTCCTGACGACCCAAGCTGTAAGGAAGTTGATGGAGGGAGTTTTTTGGAAATATTGCAAAATAAAGCAAAGGACAACCATTTTGTTGGGTCTGTACATGGCTATCCTGGTACACACATCGAAAAAATGATTGAAAAAGCAGGAGGTCAGTTTGCTACCTGTATTAGAAACCCTATTTTTAGAATTTCCTCTGTTTACCAGCATCACTACAGCAAAGCCATGGCTGTAGATAAGTTAAAGCAAAGAGAAAATTTTGAAGAGATGATTGCATCTTTTTACGCTAATAATAAACAAACTGTTGCAGCATTAAAAAAACATGGATTGTTAAGAGGTGCATCCATAGATGGATCACCAGGAATAGAAGGTCTGTCTTATACAGATTTGTGTTTTATGTGGTCTGTAATGTATGTGACTTACCACGATTTTTATACAGCGCAGTCAGATAACCATGTTTTTAGAATGGAAGACTACACACAATACCCGGAAGCTTTTGCAGATCTTTTTAATAGAATAACCAAAGACCAAATAACCCTCGATACACAATATCTATCTAAGGTTTTTAATATTGGTAAGATAAACCCCCACAGAAAAGCTGTTTTAACAGATATTGCCGAGTTTAAACAGTGGCCGGAAAATCACCAAAAAATATTTAAGGCTATGATACCATTTATTGGTCCTAATGTTTTGCAAGTTTTTTATAAATGTTTAGGTTATGAATTTGTTTCAAACATAATTAACCAAGACATTTAAGAGTTATTCTGTAATTTACAAATTATATAACTGTTGCACTCTTTTCATTATTTTCTAACTCATCAAGAAAATTAGCTAAAAGCCCTTTTGCCCCTTCAATATCTTCTGATTTATCAGGATTTTTCATCAAAGATTTATCAATTAAGGCTAATAGAGCCTCTACCTGTTCCCAGTATTGATCTTGCTCCCAGGAAAAAATATCTTGGTTTGTTCCTGATCCATCTATTAATTCAACTTGTTCAATATTTTCAGTATCAAAGGTACTTTGGCTTAATGCCATGCTAAACATCATTCCCGTAACTAGCATTATATCTCTTTGGCTGGCTTCTTTAGTTGCATTGTCCCATGCATCTTTAACCCCTTGTGGAGCGTTTGCAGGAGGAAAAAGTGTGCTGTTATCATCAACATCATTTATATGTTGCATAATAACTTGGAAGGACTTAACAGTTTTATTATCGTCAGAATAGGATTGAGTTGAATATTGTGCAGCCTGGAAAGTTGCCATTTGGGAAGTTGTAAGTGATTGTATTAAATCAAACGGTGATTGCTCTTGCTCATCACCACCAGCACCATTAAGTATGCCAGCAAGTAAGCCTGCCATATCAGAGGTTGACGATTGTAAAGAAGAGAAGTTTTGTAAGCCGGGAAAAAATGGAGAATTTGCTGCAATTCCATCTGGTTGCTTGGCAGCAATACTGTCAAGAATTGCCATAAAATCATCATGTTTACCGCAACCACATTTACCACCACCTTCACGTAAAGGATTATTAGTAATAGAGGTAGTTTGTGAAACTGAAAGGATTTGGGTAACAACATTGGCAGAAATCATTATTTGGCAACCTTTAATTTAAAAAAAATGGATGATTTTACTTCTCTTCCACATTTACTTTTCAAATTAATAAAAGCAAGGCATGTGCCATGGAGTGAAATTGTTGATTTTCAATAAGATAGTTAAAGAATACACATTAATATTCGGCAATTTTTGCCTAGTGTTTAGGGGGCAGAAACTGCCCCCCCATATGACAGTGGGGCAGTTTTTGTAACAAATAAGCTATTTTGGAATATCTTTTACAGGCCAAAAACCATTGGCAATGGGTTCTCCTAGGTCTGCTGCTATTAAACGGTCGCAGACATCAAACAGCTTTGCCATTAAAGCTGGTTCAGCAACGCTGTAGGCTTTTTCATCGGGTACACGTTTAACAACAATTCCTAACAGTTCTGTAATAGCATTACCAACTGAGTTTTGAGATATTGTAACAATTAGACGGCCTTTGCAGTCTCTATACATCAACTGTTTATAAGCTGGATGCCAACGAACCTCATTTGCAAATTGTGGGTCGTTAATTACTTCTAAACGCACCTCACGGGCAACCCTGTGAAAATCGTTGTTAAATAACAGTACGTTCTCTACTTGATCGGGAAAATAACACTCTTTGGGGGTACTAATTTCTTTGCTGGCTACCAGATTGAAAAAAGTTCTGTAAAAATCTAGGAACCCTTTTAAAATCAAATCATACTCTTTCCAAAAATGTGGGTTTTTTAAACTTTCGCTACCGCCTGTAACTTCCCAGCTAGGCAGCCCCTGAGGATAACCAGTAATAAGTAAACGAGAAGTGTCTGAAGAGATAGGCTTTAGTATTGATAGTTGTAATACCTCAAGAAACCTTAGATAAACCTCTCCTAAATGTTTAAGAAAAAGGCCGTGATGTCCGCCATCTGTTAAATTAGGGTTGTTTGGGTCTGCCTCTTTAGCTTCTTTTAACAGTTGTTGCGGATACACAATAAAATGGTTGTGTATCATGCGTATGCTAGGGACGCCAGGTTTATTAATAGGCCAAGTTGGGTCTAAACTGGCCTCACCACAAAATACCAAATGTTTCTCTGGATCAGGGTATGTTTCTAACATATAGTCAAAAATGGTTTGTGACATACGGCTCCAGGTGAGAGCCTCTTTTTTTGAAAGTTGGTCCCTGCGAACAGGTCGCCCTAAAGGGTCTAGAATATGTTGTGAAGTATCAAAAATGATTGAAGTATCAAACTCTAAACTGTGGCCAATAGCTTTGCGGTATAAAAGAAAATTTTCTTTAGTGCGCAACAGCCCATTATCTTCAGTGAGATTTTTAAGATTATTAGCACTATTAAAAAATTCATTTTTACCCATACCCTCAGGTACACTTAGTGGGATTGGGCGAAAAGGGGTTAAAACCTCACGGGGCTTACTCTGCATTATTATCTCCATATCCATAACTAATTTTATTTACTAAAAAAATATTTTATAGAAATTAAACATATTTTTCAATAGAGGTAGTAGAAAACAGCATTTAACAGCAATATCTTAAATTCTGTAGCTGCACTGCCTTGCCTGTAAGGTGGCAACTTATGAATGCAGGATATTGTTGATATTGCAATTTTCGCCATTTTGCCCTATAAATACCCTTAAGTAAAAAGTTTAGCGGAGTCCATAATTAATGTCTCCACCAGTCTCGCCCCATAATAAAGCATCAAATAGTTCCCAACATGCAAATGATAAAGCCAAAACCTCATCATCTTTTGCTGGGTATTTTGGCATGCCCAATTGGTTTAAGCTGGTAGATAGAAAAAGTCTTTGGAAAGATTTTTTGGCTGGGTTAACAGGGGCAGTGGTGGTTTTGCCTCAAGGAGTTGCCTTTGCAGCTATTGCCGGTTTGCCACCGCAGTATGGTCTATATACTGCCATGGTTCCCCCAATTATCGCAGCTCTTTTTGGTTCTTCTTTTCACTTAATATCTGGGCCCACAACGGCAATTTCAATTGTTGTTTTTTCTACCTTAGCTCCTTTGGTTGCTCCTGGTAGTCCTGAATTTGTCACTATGGCGTTGACTTTGGCATTTTTAGTAGGCTTTTTTCAACTTGCCATGGGTCTGGCTCGTATGGGAGGGGTTATTAATTTTGTATCTCACTCTGTAGTGGTGGGGTTTACAAGTGGAGCAGCAATTCTTATTGCTACCAGTCAATTAAAACATCTTTTTGGACTTGATATTCCACATGGTGAATCTTTTGTTCACACCTTTATAAATCTATTTAACTCATTTTTAGATATTAACCTACATGTTTTAGGGGTGGGTTTGGTAACTCTATTTACCTCAATTTTATTAAGAAAATTTTGGCCTATATTACCCAATATGTTACTTGGTATGGTTGCAGGTAGCCTTATTGCTGCATGGTTTGGGGTTGAGGAAAATAACATTGCTTTGGTAGGTACTATACCCGGTGGTCTACCCCCTTTCTCTATACCAGATTTTTCCTTATCTATGATACGTGAGCTTTCATCTGGTGCTTTGGCTATAGCACTATTAGGTCTAATAGAGGCGGTCTCTATTGCCCGTTCAGTTAGTTTGCAATCTGGGCAGAGAATTAAAGGCAGTAAAGAGTTTGTCGGTCAGGGTTTGGCAAATATTGCAGGGAGCTTTTTTTCTGCTTATCCATCATCTGGCTCTTTCACTAGAACTGGCATAAATTATAAAGCAGGAGCACAAACTCCACTGTCTGCTATTTTTGCAGCAATATTCTTAGTTATTATATTGTTGTTAGTTGCACCTTTTGCAGCATATCTTCCACTGGCTGCAATGGGGGGTGTTATTCTACAGGTAGCTTATAATCTTATAGATGTTAAGCATATTCGTAAAATTATTAAGTCCACTACCCCTGGTGCTGCGGTGATGAGCGTAACATTTTTATCCACTCTTTTTTTAGAGTTGGAATTTGCAATTTATGTAGGGGTTATGCTCTCACTTTCCCTCTATTTAAACCGAACATCACATCCAAAAGTTGTAAGTATAGTTCCTGATCCCCATTCTCCATGGCGACGCTTTGTTACTGATAAAACTTTGCAAGAGTGTCCTCAATTAAAGATAGTACGTATAGATGGGTCTCTCTATTTTGGCTCAGTTGGTCATGTGGAGACACTGCTTAGGAAGATAAGAGAAAAAAATCCTGAACGAGTAAATCTACTTATCATAGGAAGTGGAGTTAATTTTATTGATCTAGCTGGAGCAGAAATGTTGCGCCATGAGTCTGATCAAAGGCGGATATTGGGTGGTAATCTCTTTTTATTTGATATAAAAGATCAAGTTTGCCAGATGTTTCAACGTAGTGGTATTATTGATAGGATAGGCCAAGACCATGTTTTTCAATCAAAAAGGTATGCTATTGAGACTATCCTAAGTAAATATCACAATCAAGAGCAGTGTAATGCCTGTCCACACCGGGTATTTTTGGAGTGTGAAAAAGTCCATGGGCTTAACAAATAAGTGATGTTCAATTAGCAGATGATGAAAAGCTCTAAAATTGCTATACAAGTTTGAAAGTTATAATACTCATAAACAACTAGGTAAAAAATGAACAAGCCACAAATCACAAAACAGTTATCAATTCAAAAAGATCTTTCAGCAATGAATTCTGAGAGAGTAGTTGAGCCGAGTTGGTATTTTCAATGTTTTCCACTAGATGAAGACCATCAACACCTATATGCATTAATTAATGATCTTGATGAATCGATTAACAATGACAACAGCCGTGAGGTGTCATTAGGTATTATAGATGAACTAATTAATTTTACAATCTGGCATTTTGGTCACGAAAATTACTTAATGCTACAGCATGACTATCCTGATCGTCTACATCATCACAATACACACGATTATTTAACCAATAAAATTTTGATAATTAAATGTAAAGCAAATAGTGGAGAAGCAGATCTTTCAGCTGATTTAATAGTTTTACTTTTGGAATGGTTAACAGCTCATATCCTGGTTGAAGATAAAAAACTCGCTGACTTCTTGAACGCTCGGGATGCTAATAAGAGTTAAAAAACATAAAAGCTTTTAGAAATTGCAACTTGCTGTCTTAGTGTCGCTAAATTTAATTTTTTGCTCTTTTTGTAAATGCGTGCCTTATCTTATTTGTGCTGTATCCTGTATAATATAATACCTCAAGTGCGCTAGCTTAAACCATGTACAAGCAGGATGGAGGTTAATGGAAAATGACGGATTTAAAGATGAAAAATGGTGTACCTCATACAATTCGCCGGGCCATGCTGCTGTTGTGGGCTACACTAGCTGTAATTCCTATTCATATGTTATTAGAGTATGACAATCTATTAGTTGCTTTCAACAATAATGTCACAACTCTGCTCTCTGTTTATGGTTTGGCGGCTGCTCTCTATATATTCATCATCATAAATGTCATAGCTGGGCGCAACTGGGCAAGAATCGTTTTTCTCATTCTATTTTTTGCCGGTTTTCCTAATGCTTCACAGTTCCAACAATTTTCTCTTTCTCTGCTGTTGAGTCTGGTGTCTACAGTACTGAACAGCTACATACTGTATCTTCTTTTTACCCTACCAGGTAGCACTTGGTTTACACAAAAGAAGCCTGAGCCGGATACCAATAATGTTGGTTAACCATTCAGTCTAACTACTGTGTGAATAAGCCGAAGTTAATGACTAAACCAAGTAATTTAACAGTTATATAAAAAGGTTGTGCCAGTGAAGGAGGTACAACTGCCAAATTTAGGTTAAAGCTAGCCTGTTAGCTTATAGCTGCTAGTCGATGTTTGAGTAAATAGGCTACTTCATCCTGGCGACCAATGGATGTGCCATGTACCCTATCTGTTCCATCTTGGCGACCACTTTGAAATTCGGTATTACTGTGCTCTTTATAGAGAGACAAAAGACGTTCACTTACACTTTGGCGATTACCACCAATCAGATGTGCATAAACCCCCATGAGTGCTCCAGTTTGATCATGACATCCTTTTATACCAAATTTGGCGATTAACTCTCGGCTCCAACCTTCAAGATAACCTACAATATATGCATCGTTCATAATCCCCTGACGACTTTTAAAGTCAGCGTCTAAATATGGCTCTACCTCTGGCCTTATTTCAGATAGACAGTTTTGCACTACTTTATCAATACGGCTCTTTTGATTAGTAAACATGGCAAATATACTCCCTCACTCTTGTATTGCAGGCTAAAAGAAAATTTTAATATGTTGCAAATAAAAACAGCTCGCATTTGCTCGGTGTGAAAACATTTTTGTCGCTGTGAAAACATTCTATGGAAGTAGTTTTAATAGGTCAATTAAAAAATCTTATCATTGAAAAATTTTTGTCAGCATAAAATTATTTAGCCTAATCAACTGTCTAAAATTATGCTAACTTTCTCAAAATCAATTATTGAACTATTATATGTTGAGTAACATATATGACAATTTTGAGATAAAAAAATATCATAAGCCTATTGTCTTTGCTGCATCCATGGGCTAGTTTGATCAGAAGGGGTGGGAGCTTTATTCTCATATTGCCGTCTCCTAAAATTACTAATACGAAATATCAAAGGAAAAAAATTATGAAACATGAGAAAATTGCTACTTTACTCGCACAGACTAAACAGTCCATCATTTCAATACAAAAAGAAGCTCTTATTATTGATGTTGTAAAAAATCTTTCAAAAAATAATATCGGTGTAATTTTAGTGGTAAACCAAGATGGATCTTTAGACGGCATAGTCTCTGAGCGAGATATTATTCATGCTATTGCAAATAGAGACTCAGTTGTGCTTGGTCGCACAGTGGAAGAGATTATGACAGGTACTCATAAAGTTACTACCTGTAACACTAATAGCTACTTAGATGATACCATGCGGTTAATGACAGAAGGCCATTTCCGCCATATCCCAGTTTTAGAGAATGATAAAGTTGTTGGTATTCTAAGCCTAGCAGATATTGTTAAGGCCCGCCTTACAGAAGTTGAAGATGAAGCAGCAACTATGCGAGATATGATATCTTCATAACCTACTTTTAGTTAATACATTAAAGCATGTAGTTTATAGTTTATCTGCCAGCCGCCTGTGTTCAACTGCTAGACATCGGTCTTGTACTCCTATAAGGCCACCCAGTTTTGCAATGTCCATAGCGGTTTGGTTGATAATACCGCTTTGTAGCCAAAACCCCTTGGCTTTTACAGCTACTGCATTTGTAGCAATAGGCGGGGTGTTCTCGGAACCACGGAAGACATCTACTAAATCAACCTGAATGTCTTTGGGAATATCTTTTAAAGATGGGTAGCTCTGCTCCCCTAATATTACTACCCCTCCAGGGCGAACTGGGATAATTCGGTATCCTGCCTGTTGCATGTAAGAGGCAATTCTAAAGGATGCTCTGTTAGTTTTTGGTGACAACCCTACAACAGCTATGGTTTTACTCTCTTTTAGTAAGGTAATTATATCCTCGTCATTTACTAGATTCAATGGTCTCTCCTTAAGCTTACGAACTGGTTTACAAAAAATTGTATCTAACTTATTTACAATTTTTCCTGCCTGCCTCCATTGCGCCAATTGTCCAAAAAACTCTATCGTCACCTGTGGGTGTGTGAATTAAGCTGAAACGACAAGAGACACAAAGGCTGTTTCCATTACCAGTACGAAGGGGTAAGTTGATACCGTCTATGGTTCCACAACTCATAAGTAGGGTGCTAATAGCAGCCCAAACAGGTTGGTCAACTGCCAGTGGTGCAACCGGTTGTCCAACCCACTCCTCAGGGTCTAGCTCTAATGCTTTAGCTCCTTTTTCATTCATGGCTAATATTATATTGTCATCATCAGGGCTAAACCATATTGCTGGTTCGGTTATATCCTCTGGGTTTAATACTGCTTGATGAGAACGAGCTGAGTCTGCAACTTGGCGTAGAAGGTCGGTCTGAGTTAATAGGCCGATAACCTGACCTTTTGAATCTACCACTGGCATGCGACGATGTTTGGTTAAAACAAAAAGATCTCTTGCTTGTAGCAGGTCGGACTGTTGCGAGATTGTAGTTGCATTTTTAGATGCCATATCAGTAGCTAATAGGTTTTCATGCCAATTTGGGTCAACCCGGTAACGCAGCATGTCGCCTTCTGTAATTATACCTAAATAACTTTCATCTTCCATAACCAATACACAACCTCTGTGCCAGGAGACCATGCGTTTAGCAACTTCCATGTAAGGCATGTTTGGTGGGACTGCTGGAGGTGCTGAAACCACCATGTCATCTACCAGATAGTGGGCCATGAGGTTTGATCTTGGTAGGGCAGCTAAAATCTGTTTTTCAGTGATACCACCTGAGAGTATTTCATCATCGTTTAATACCGGAAAACGGCGAAAGCGTCGTTGGTAGTAGATCTTTAACAGGTCTTGACAATGGGTGTCTTCATGGACAGTTTGGGGTGGAGAGCTTGGCAGGTCACTAATTTTAACCTGTTTAGGGTCATGTCCGGCAGCAATCCATTTAATAAAGTCAAAATCTGTAACCAAGCCAGTTAAGGTCATGTTTTCTAAAATTATAGCAAACCCCGGAGCTTGGCGAACCATGCGTTGCCCTGCTTCAAGTAGAGTTGTATCGGGTGATAGGGTAGCAATGTTGGGGAACATACAATCACGGACTAAGCTCATTATTTTATACCTTGTTCTCTTCTGAATGGTGGCTTCTTGCGTTAAATCAGCTATTATGCACGATAAAGATAGCTGTTTGTCCCATGCTTTTTGACCTTAACACCATAATATCTTAATATCTAGCCTGGATATTTGATGAATTATGGACAAGATCTCTTAAAAATGTGGTTCAAATATAAACTTATAAGTGGTGTTGTTTGTAAGTATTTAATTTACACTCATTAAAAATTCTTTTTAAGGTCGCATGTTAAGGGATGTTTTATAACGCTTAATAAAATATCCGGATAATATTCACAGTAATAATTAAACCTTGATTGTAGTAGTTAGAAGTCTCTACTTCAAACTGCCAAAACTTGGTTAAAGAGGCTTCATGTTAGCTAAAGCAAGAGAGACACTGCATCTGGAGGCGATGGCCATTGAACGACTGGCCGAACGTTTGGATTCCTCTTTTGAGGATGCGGTAAAATTGATGTTATCCTGTAAGGGTAGGGTGGTGGTTACAGGAATGGGTAAGTCTGGTCTAGTTGGGCATAAAATTGCTGCAACTTTGGCTAGTACCGGAACTCCAGCCTTTTTTCTTCATCCAGCCGAAGGTAGTCATGGTGATCTTGGTATGGTTGTCAATACCGATGTTGTGATTGCTCTTTCCAACAGTGGTGAAACCAGTGAAGTAATTTCTCTTCTACCAGTTATCAAGCGTATGGATGTACCCCTTATAGCCATGGTTGGTGAGCCAGAATCAACCTTGGGTAAAATGAGCGAAGTAGTGCTTGATGTCTCAGTTGAACGCGAGGCATGTCCCATGGGTTTGGCTCCAACCTGCTCAACAACAGCAGCTCTGGCTATGGGAGATGCTTTAGCAGTAGCTCTATTAGAAGAGCGAGGGTTTGGTCCAGAACAATTTGCCCTATTTCATCCAGGTGGAGCACTAGGCCGAAGGTTATTGTTGAAAGTTTATGATCAGATGCATACAGGGGATAAAATACCTCTGGTAAAAGAGGATGATCTGGTTAAAGATGCTATGGCTGTTATGACCGAAAAAAAGTTTGGCATGACTGGTGTGTTAGATAAACAAGGCAACCTTGTAGGCATTTTAACTGATGGTGATCTTAGACGTACTATGGTAGGAGCAAGAGGTCTGCTCTATTTGCAAGTTAACGAGATTATGACCCGCAATCCTAAAACTATCCGCGATGATGCATTGGCAGTTGAGGCGGTTAAAATAATGGAAAAGTCAAAAATAACTTCACTATTTGTAATGGATGAAAAAGACGGTTTACTCGGTCTTATACATCTCCATGACCTTTTAGAAGCGGGGTTGATGTGAGCAAATCCCAAAACAGAGCCAGTAAAATTAAGATGGTGGCATTGGATGTTGATGGTGTGCTAACTGATGGTGGTATATTGTTTGATAATGATGGTGTTGAGGCTAAACGTTTTTCAGTACGTGATGGTTTGGGTATAAGGTTATTATTAGATTCTGGTATTAAAGTCGGTTTAATTACTGCTAGAAAATCTGCTGTAGTTGAAAAACGCGCCCAAGAGCTGTCTCTCTCTTTTGTACACCAAGGTATAAAAAATAAATGGCCTTGTTTAAAGGCAGAACTAGACCGTGAGAAGATTACCCCAAAACAGTGTGCTTTTATGGGGGATGATCTCCTTGATCTACCAATTTTAACAAAAGTGGGTTTGTCTACTGCTCCTAACGACGCAGCCAAAGAAGTGTTAGAAAGGGTAGATTGGATAGCTGCAAAAGCAGGAGGCCAAGGGGCTGTTAGGGAGTTAGCCCAGATGATTTTAAAATCTCAAGGTAGTTGGGATGCGATAGTCTCTCGGTTGGCGGATTAAATGAGTTACTCTGTTAATAGGCGTGTTGCTCGTTCTATGGGGTGGAGTCAGCTCCGTCAATCAGAGTTGGCTAAAAAGTCAAGTTTAAGTGCTTGGGTTACCCCTCTGAAATTTTTTTTTCTCGCTGTAGTATTTATGATGTTAGCAGCAATAATATGGTATCTTCGTATACCTGTTGGGTTAGGGGTTGATCCTAAAGAGAGTGTTAACCAACAGCCTAGTAGTGCCCCTGTTAACCTAGCTACCAAAATCCACCTTGAGCAATTTGATGGCTCGCGGACCCAATGGACATTAGACGGCATTAGTGCTAGGTGGGAAAATGAAAAAAAGGTTGTTGTCGAAGCCCCTTCACTTGTTGTGTTTCGACTAAGCGGAGAAAAAATTAAAATATCAGCAAAAAGAGGGACAGTAGACAAAAATAGTCGCACCATGAATTTCCATGGCAAAGTGCGAGCCCAAGGAGATGGTCAATTTGGTTTGTTAACTTCTGAATGGTTGCAGTTTAACCCTAACAAAGGAATACTATTTACAGATCAAAGGTTCTATTTAGAGAATAAAATGGCTCAATTGAAGGGAATAGGGTTTACTCTATTTCAAAAGATAGGAAAATTTCATGTACATAAAAATGTGGAAATGAAGTTTAGTAGCGGTGTCCCTGTACTACCGGCTGATTGGGGTTCCTGATGAGAGAAGAAGTTAAAATATGTTTGTGGCATAAAACCCGTATTTGGATAGTGGTTATAGGGTTGTTTGTAATTGCCTTACCTCAAGGAGTTTTGGCCGAAGAGGAAACTGGAGGACTTGTTGTAACTGCCGATCGCTTAGAGATGGATGAAAAAATGGCTACGGCTTCTTTTAGTGGAGATGTTGTAGCCCGTGAGGGTGAGATGGTCCTCTTTGCTGATAAGATGGAGGTTTACTATTACAAAAAAAATAGTGATGGCAAAGTTCCTGGTGGTGGTGTTAAGAAGGTTCTGGCTTTTGGTCATGTCATATTAGAACAGTCTGCCAATAAAGGTAGAGCAGATAAAGCTGAATATATTGTTGGTAAACGAAAGTTGACTCTAATAGGCAATAACGAAATTGCCTCAATTGTTCATGCTGGTGATAAATTATCTGGTAAACGCATTCTGCTAATTATAGGTAATGATGGTAGCATCGAGAAAGTATCTGTGTTGGGTGGTGGTCGTCAGCGTGTATCGGCCAGTATTATGCCGTCAAAATCAAAACAGAAAGTTGAAAAAATAAAAAAACAGATAGATACAACTGTCCATATAAAGAAAATGGAGCAGCCATTAGCTGAAAGCGGAAGAAAAACCGCTAAGATACCAATCAACCCAGACCCCACACAAGATCCAGGCAACCGAGTGTCTAAATCTCTACCGCAACTAAAGCAACTTTACAATGGAGAGAGCTTAAACTCCTCTTCAGACCATAAAATACCTGTTATACCGCCAAAGTTGAGGGTTGATTAATGGTAGAAGATAGACGAAAAGAGTTGCGAGAAAGCAAAGATAGACGCAAAGAAAAAAGAACCAAAGGTCTTCAAGCTTCTGGTCTAGCTAAAGGGTATGGTGGTAGAGAGGTAGTTACTAAGGTTGATCTCTCTTTAAATATGGGTGAGGTTGTTGGCCTGCTAGGACCTAATGGGGCAGGAAAAACAACCACTTTTTACATGTTTGTTGGCCTTGTTGCTCCAGATCAAGGTACAATATGGCTTGATGGTAAAGAGATAACTCAATACCCAATGTATCTTAGGGCTAGGTCTGGGATATCTTACCTTCCCCAAGAGCCATCTGTTTTTCGCAAGATGACTGTATATGATAATATATTAGCGATATTGGAGACATTGCCATATACACGTGGTGAACGTTTGGAGCGAATAGAGCAACTATTAGAAGATTTGCGTATCTCCCATATTTCTCGCTCATACGGTTATGCATTGTCTGGGGGTGAACGTCGTAGGGTGGAAGTGGCGCGAGCTTTAGCCATTCAGCCAAGATATATTTTACTGGATGAACCCTTTGCTGGTGTTGATCCATTGGCAGTGGAAGATATTCAGTCTATTATACGTCATTTAAAGGAACGTAGCATCGGTGTGCTAATAACTGATCATAATGTACGTGAAACCTTGGGAATTTGTGACAGAGCCTATATATTATCGGAAGGTAGAGTTCTTGCTCATGGTAATCCGGATGAAGTCGTAGCAGATGACCGTGTAAAACAGATGTACCTTGGGCAAGATTTTAAACTATAAAAGCACATTTAATATTTGGTATGATATAATAAATTGGTGTGAACTTAATTCTTGAGTTTGTTATTAGAAGTATGGGAATTGCGTAATGGTTGGACTTGAACTGAAACTGCGGATGGGAATGCAGCTGGTGATGACGCCCCAGTTGCAGATGGCCATCAAGCTGTTGCAGATGTCCACATTAGATCTTTCGGACTACCTGCAAGAGGAGTTGGAAAAAAATCCTCTACTAGAGAAGACCGAGGGGACTGATGGGGCAAGCAGTGATGCATCGGAACCTATTACTGCCGCTACCCAAAATGCTGCTGCCGAAAAAGATATGGCAATTCCGGATTCTGCTCCAGATCAACCAGAAAAAATAAAAGAGCCAGATGCACCTGAAACTGCTCTTAACGAAGAGTTAGCAGCAGACACATCATGGGATGATGTCTATGGCGACAGCTATGGTGCTGTGCCATTTGAAAATTCACCTGGCTCTATGGAAGCCCCCCCCATTGAAAACACCCTTACTAGCGGACAGACACTGCAAGATCATCTTATTTGGCAGTTGGGTGTTTCTGCTATGGATGAAAAAGAGCGCACTTTGGGTTTAACCATCATCGATGCTGTAGATGAAAATGGCTATTTGACCAGTGATCTACAATCTCTCGCTGATTTGGCCAACTCCACATTGGATGACATAGAAGATGCCCTTATATTGATACAATCATTTGAGCCAGCAGGAGTTGCTGCTCAAAATCTTTCAGAATGTCTGAAAATGCAGCTTAAAAGTCAGGGTATGGCGGTATCTCCTTATGTCGATCTACTTGACTACCTGGAGGATCTAGCCCGACGGGACTTTCGTAAGTTACGCAGAGTTTTAAAGATTTCTGAATATGAGCTAGCAGACGCAGTATCGGTTATACAATCTCTAAACCCCAAGCCAGGTTTAGCTTTTGGCAGTGACCAAACCAACTATGTAGTCCCTGATGTATTTGTTCGTAAACTTGATGGTGAGTGGATCGTTGAAATAAACCCTGAGACAGTACCAAACCTACAAGTTAACCGCTCATACGAAAACTCATTTAGTGGTCGTATGTCTTCAAAGGACAAACAGTTTTTAACTGATAATGTCCGCTCTGCCCAGTGGCTTATAAAGAGTCTCGAACAGCGTTCTAGCACTATTTTCAGGGTAGCAGAGAGTATTGTTCGTTTTCAAAAAGATTTCTTAGATAAGGGACCTGAGCATCTCAAACCACTTATTCTCAAAGATGTAGCAGACGATATAGGGGTTCATGAATCAACCACCTCACGGGTAACAAGCAATAAATACATGCATACCCCAAGGGGAATTTTTGAGCTTAAATTTTTCTTCTCTTCTTCATTGGGTTCTGGCACTGGAGAGACCCACTCTTCTGAGGCTGTAAAATTTAAAATTAAAAAATTGGTTGAAACAGAATCACCACGCAGACCACTTTCTGATGAGAAACTCGCCAAGCTGTTAAGTGAGCAGGGCATTGAAGTAGCCAGACGAACAGTGGCAAAATATCGGGATGCCCTTAATATTCCATCTTCTTCCAGGCGTAAACAGCTCTCATCAGACAATTAATATATTCAATACAGATATATAATAAATTCAATGCAAATTTCCCATTTAATTTCAGAATCCTGTGTTGTGCCAAATCTTGTTGGTGATAGCAAAAAAGATGTGCTACTACGTTTATCTGCTGTTTTTGCAAATGTTTTGCCCAATGCTAGCACCAGACATATTCTAGAGCTTTTTGAAGAGCGAGAAAAACTTGGAACAACAGGAATTGGCAACGGTATCGCCATTCCACATGGTCGCATTAAAGGTTTAAAAAACCCTGTGGCTGTGTTTGGTCGCTCAATTGCCGGGGTTCCATTTGATGCTAATGATGGCGAACCTGTGCATATTATAGTTGCTCTATTATCTCCTGATGGGTCTGGAAGGGAGCATTTAGGTGCGCTATCTATTATTTCACAGCTATTAAATAACAGCTCTAAACGTAACAAATTATTAAAAGCTACTGATAAAAAATCTCTCTACAGTGCCGTTGTTAAAGGAGACTAAAGGGCGTGGCAGAAAAGTCTAGCCAGATAGATCATCTTATTCTTCTAACAGGAATTTCTGGTGCTGGAAAGTCTAGTGCACTTAAATATCTGGAAGATATTGGCTTTCTCTGGGTTGATAACCTACCAATACAGCTTATTCCACAATTTTTAGATCAAATAATAGCCGAGGGTTTGGGTACATCAAGGGTGGCTATTGGCCTGCATATGCGTAACCAAGAGAGCCTAGCTCTTTTCCATAAAGTTTATAAAGGAGTTTTGCAAAAGGCTTCGCGTTTTGAAATGATATTCCTTGAGGCAGATTTTTCTGTATTAACCTCCAGGTTTCAAGAGACACGTAGACGGCATCCTTTGGTGCGAGATCACACAGTACAAGAGGCAATAACCATGGAAATGGCTGACTTGGAGCCAATTAGGGCCATGGCTGATATAGTTGTTGACACCTCTCGTATGACTATTCCCAATTTAAAAGATTATCTCAACCAGTTTTTTCTTCCTAGTTCTGGTTCTGATCTTATGGTTTTTGTCAGGTCTTTTGGTTTTAAGTTTGGCTCAAACTCTGATGCTGATATGGTTTTAGATGCCCGTTTTTTACCAAATCCATTTTACGATACAAGCTTAAGACCTTATTGTGGACGAGACCCCCAAATTATCAAATTTTTAGAAGACGATGGGGAAGCTTTGTCATTTTTAGCCCATTTAAAAAATTTATTTGAATATCTTCTTCCTCGTTATCAAAGAGAGAAAAAACGTTATTTTACTGTTGATATTGGCTGTACTGGGGGTAGGCATAGATCAGTCTATTTGGTTGAAAGCCTAGTAAAAGAGCTGAAAGAATCTGGCTATAATGTAGTTTTGCGACATAGAGACATAGAGCAGGAATCTCCCCGATTAGCAGGCGAAAAATAATGCCTGAAGTAAATGTAACAATTGTCAACAGATTGGGCATGCATGCTAGAGCATCGGCAAAGTTTGTTATGGCTGCAAGCAATTATTCATCAAAAATTTGGTTGCGTAAGGTTAATGGTGATAAGGAGGTTGATGGTAAGAGTATAATGGGGATAATGATGCTTGCTGCTGCTAAAGGAGATACGGTTATTATTGGGGCTGAGGGTTCTGATGAGAAGTTAGCATTGGATGAGTTGTCAGCTTTAATAGGGACCAAGTTTGGTGAAGAGAGGAAACCTTAAGTGGGAGACATGCATCGTTTACAAGGTGTAGGAGTATCACCAGGTATTGTGGTTGGTCCAGCCCACTTGGTTGCCAGATGTATGCCTGATGCTCCCCACTACTGTATTACCCCTGAGCATCGTCATGAGGAAGAGGAGCGTTTGATAAATGCTCTTGAGGAGTCACGTAGCCAACTTCTAAAAATCAAGCAAGATTTAACCAAGCAAAACAACAACCCTGAACTACTCTATATTTTAGATGCCCATCGTCTAATTTTAGAAGATAATATGTTACGTGATGGTACTGTTGCTTATGTAAAAAACGGCTTTAATGCTGAATGGGCTGTTGTTAGATACCTTTCTGAAGTTATTGCAATATTTCAAAAAATGGATGACGCTTATTTACGTGAGAAGCGATCTGATATTGAGCAAGTTGGCAAGCGTTTGTTAAATAATCTTTTGGGTCATAGTGAAGACTCTGTTGCTGGTTTTCCTGAGCCTGTAATTTTAGTAGCAGAGGAGTTTACACCTTCTGATACATTACAGATGAAACATGAGACGGTTTTAGGTTTTGTTGCCCAGCGAGGTGGACGAACTTCCCACACCGCTATTTTAGCAAAATCTTTAGACATACCAGCGGTTGTAGGTGTTGATAAAGCAACTATAAAAATTTCACAGGGGGACCTGTTAGTTGTTGATGGTCTAAGTGGTTTTCTCCATATCAACCCTGACCCTCATACCCTAGACAAATTAAAGGATAAACAGCAACGTTATAGCTTTTTTCAAAAACGTTTGCTGGAGTCTACCATTCAGCCAGCAATCACAAAAGATGGGCGTAAAATATTGCTAAAAGCAAACATTGAGCTATATAGCGATGCCTTTAAAGCCAAGCGGTTAGGGGCAGATGGTATAGGTCTATACCGTACTGAACATCTCTATATGAACCGTAGTGTTCTGCCTGATGAAGAGGAGTTGGTGCGAACCTTCAAACAGGTTGTTACTTCAATGAAAGGTCTTCCTGTTACTATTCGTACCATGGATATTGGTGGAGAAAAACAGGCTAAACTGTTTTTTAAAGAAGGTGAATATGCCGGGGTAAATCCGGCTATGGGAATGCAGGGTATACGCTTTTGTTTGCGTGAAGAGCGATCTGTGTTTTTGTCACAGCTAAGGGCGTTATTAAGGATTGGTAGCGAGGGTGATGTCCGTATTTTATTGCCCATGATATCAGGAGTCTCAGAGCTAGAAGAGGTGTTACAGCTATTAGCAGAGGCTAAAGATGGACTAACAGAGGATGGTTTGAATTTTAACCCAGATGTCCAAGTAGGGTTAATGGTGGAAGTTCCTGCTGCTGCACTCTGTGCAAAGGAGTTAGGGGCTAAAGTTGATTTTTTAAGTATTGGAACTAACGATTTAATACAATTTACATTAGCAGTGGATCGTCAGGATGAATCTGTAGCTTACCTCTATGAATCTGGTCATCCGGCAGTTCTTCGTCTCATATCTATGGCAGTTTCTGGTGGTGTTGCTAGTGGCATTCCTGTTTCTGTTTGTGGTGAAATGGCAGGTGACCCACGCTTTGCAGCACTGTTTATGGGTATGGGAATTGATGAGTTGTCTATGACTCCTGGGTGTCTCCCACTAATTAGGCGTATAACTCGCGCCATGGATTTTACACAACAAGAGAGTATGGCAAATGCAGTTTTAGCTAGTCACTCAACTACACAAGTGATGAGTTTATTGGAGGAGATGTTACGTTCTAGTGTTGGTAACGAGCATATTTTTCATTAATGATAGCTATTTGTCTGTTTTTAGTTTAGTATGTTGAGGTTTTTTTTAGTGTTTAATTATATAGTCATTTTTTAATATTTTTTATTTAGATCCATAACTTGGAGTAAGTATATATGTCGCAGAACTATCTTTTTACTTCGGAGTCAGTCTCCGAAGGTCATCCAGATAAAGTAGCCGATCAAATTTCTGATGGGGTTTTGGACGCACTCTTAGAACAAGACCCAGCTAGTCGTGTTGCTTGTGAAACAATGATAACTACCGGAATGGCAGTTATTGCAGGTGAAATCACCACTAAGGCTATCATTGATTATCCACAAGTGGTTCGTAATGTACTCAAAGGGATAGGGTATAACTCATCCGAAATGGGTTTTGATTATGAATCATGTGCGGTTTTGGTCTCAATAGACCGTCAATCTACTGATATCGCTCAAGGTGTAAACGAAGGCGAGGGGCTTGATTTTAATCAGGGTGCTGGTGATCAAGGTTTAATGTTTGGTTACGCTTGTAGTGAGACTGAAACCTTAATGCCTGCACCTATTCATTATGCTCACCGTTTGGTAGAGCAGCAGGCAAAAGTGCGTAAGTCAGGTAAGTTGCCTTGGTTACGTCCTGATGCTAAGTCTCAGGTTACAATCCGCTATGAAAATGATGTTGCTGTTGGTATTGATGCGGTGGTTTTATCCACTCAACACGACCCTGATATTAGCCATGGTGAGCTACGTGAAGCAGTAATTGAAGAAATTATTAAACCAATTCTTCCTGAGGCCCTAATGAAACAGCAGATTAAGTTTCATGTTAACCCCACAGGACGTTTTGTAATCGGTGGTCCAGTTGGTGATTGTGGTCTTACAGGTCGCAAAATTATTGTTGATACCTATGGTGGTACAGGTCATCACGGTGGTGGAGCATTCTCTGGTAAAGATCCTTCAAAAGTGGATCGTTCTTCTGCCTATATGGGCCGTTATGTAGCTAAAAACATTGTTGCTGCTGGTCTGGCATCTCGTTGTGAAGTGCAAATTGCTTATGCTATTGGTATTGCTGAGCCTGTCTCAATGATGGTAGATACTTTTGGTACAGGTAAAGTTGCAGATAGTAAAATTGAGGAGCTGGTCTCAGAATATTTTGATCTACGCCCTAAAGCGATCATTGAAACATTAGACCTTCTAAGGCCCATCTACTTAAAATCTGCTGCTTATGGTCACTTTGGCCGTGAAATTCCAGAATTTACTTGGGAGAAAACTGACAAGGCTGCTGCTCTTAAGAGTGCTGCTGGTCTGTAAAAAATGGATTTATTATTTTGGGTGCAGGGGAATTGTTGACTTGCCCCATGTAAACTACCCATAGCCATTTAGTAGTCTAAGAACTCTAGGGGCGAGTTTGCTTTTCATATTTTGAAAATATCTAAAGATTCACGAGTAACTCGCTCCTACATATTCTGGGTATATTGAGTAGAATATCTATAATCCTATATACGGCAGTTGGCGGTGCGTGGCGACAACTGCCGTATCTAGGATAATTCAAAGTAAGGGTTTATGCATTACACAAGGTTTTGCTTTTACCTCTTTTAATAAATTGTTAAATAACGAATAAATCTACTATTTAGTTTTATAAAAGGACGAAAAAATGAGTGGCATAGCTGGTGATTATAAAGTTGCAGACATAAATTTAGCTGCATGGGGACGTAAAGAAATTCTGATTGCTGAGACAGAGATGCCTGGCTTAATGGCACTACGCCAAGAGTATGGTGAATCAAAACCTTTGGCGGGTGCTAGAATTGCTGGTTGTTTGCATATGACAATTCAAACAGCGGTTTTAATTGAGACTTTGGTTGCACTTGGGGCAGAAATTCGCTGGTCTTCTTGTAATATCTTCTCTACACAAGATCAAGCTGCAGCTGCAATTGCTGCTGCTAATATACCGGTTTTTGCTTGGAAAGGCGAAACAGAAGAAGAGGCAGAGTGGTGTATTGAGCAGACTATAAAAGGTCCAAATGGTTGGACACCAAACATGATTTTGGATGATGGTGGTGATCTTACCATCATGATGCATCGTCCTGAGTATGCCGAAATAATGAAAGAAGTTCGTGGTATCTCTGAAGAGACCACAACTGGTGTTCTGCGTTTAAGCGAAATGATGGAAGCAGGTACATTGCAGGTTCCTGCATTCAATGTTAACGATTCTGTTACTAAATCTAAATTCGACAACCTCTATGGCTGTCGTGAATCTTTAGTAGACGGCATAAAACGCGCTACTGATGTTATGATTGCAGGTAAGGTTGCAGTTGTTTGTGGTTATGGCGATGTTGGTAAGGGCTGTGCACAATCTTTTAGGGGTTTGGGGGCAATTGTATGTGTTACGGAAATTGACCCAATTTGTGCACTACAAGCCACCATGGAAGGTTATAGAGTTGTAACAATGGAAGAAGCCGCTTCTATGGGTGATATCTTTGTTACCACAACTGGTAATGTAGATGTTATAACCCGTGCTCATATGGATAAAATGAAAGACCAATCTATTGTTTGTAATATTGGTCATTTTGATTCTGAAATTGATATCGCTGGTATTCGTGACCTAGAATGGGAAAATATTAAACCTCAGGTGGATCATGTAATTTTTCCTGATGGCAAACGTTTGATAATTCTTGCTGAAGGTCGTTTGGTAAATCTTGGTTGTGCAACAGGGCATCCTAGCTTTGTTATGTCCAACTCTTTTACCAATCAGGTTATGGCTCAAATTGAATTATGGTGTAACCCCGGAAAATATGAAGTTGGTGTCTATTTCCTACCAAAAATTCTTGATGAAAAAGTTGCAAGTTTACATCTAGGAAAACTGGGAGCAAACCTCACTAAATTAACAGAAAAACAAGCAAAATACATTAATGTTCCTGTTGAAGGACCATTCAAACAGGATCACTATCGTTACTAGAAGATATATTTATATAAGCATAAAAAAAGGGACCATACTTAAATAAGTTTGGTCCCTTTTTTATTATATAATAGATATACTTAAAAACTGTACACAATAAGAAACCATCGTTTTTCCCGCGTAGGCGGGAATTTAGGGCAGCAACGTTGAACTCTCTGGATTACCGCTTATCGTGGGAAAGACGTAAAGTTGGTAGCAGAGGATCTGTTTTTAATTTGATATAACTATATTGCCAAAGAAAATATTAAAACAAATTCACAAATAAAAACAGCTTACTTTACAGCATCTTTATTAGCTATAAACTTAGCATACCCTTGGTCAGTAACTGATATGTGGTTAACCAGCCAGTCCTGGAGAAACTGTAGAACTTCAGATGAAACTTTATTGGTGTTGGTTGAAATAGCTACTCTAAATTCCTTTATCTTTTCTCGCATGTTTTCATGTTCTTTAATATGTGTTTCTAGTTCAGGGTATTCATGTTTCTTCATTAACTCTTCTTCCCTATCAAAATGGGTCACCGTATATTCTATTAACTCATCAAGAACTAATGTGGCTCGCTCATCTTTTTTTGCTTTATTTAAAATTTTGAACAGTTGTACGATTAAGTCCAATAACTTTTTATGGTCTTCGTCAATAATATCAATACCTACGCTATACTCATCTTTCCAGGCAATTTTATTTTCCAAGAACTGATTTTTCATAAGCAGCATAAATGGTAACGCCAAAATTAAGACTAAGAAACTCTCAGTTATTCCTAAGACTAAAGCTACGACAATAAGTATTGGAACGATAATAAATAACCAAATTTTTTGGTCTGTTTTTTCAATATTCATTTTTTTTCCACCGTAGCCAATATGACCTAAAAAGGTCTGTTAATTTTTTTAACTACAAATATAAAATTTCATTTTCTAAATAATTATAACAATCTAACTTGAATTATCTGTAAAGTCTACTTTCCCACAGTTGATAGAGCACATCATTAGTTTAATGAGCTTAAACTACTTGAATTGATAATAACTTTTTATTTGTCTTTTTATATTCCTATATGTGTCCCTATGTGTATCTCTATTAAAATGTTAGTATTGTTTAACTTAGAAACAGCAGTTTTAATTACGTATGTGTGATATAATAAGGGAGTTCTATAACTAGAAAGGCGACTATTGTTTCTTCTGTTTATATTGTAAATCAAGCAGTTGCATTAACTTGTGCAGTTGAAAATGCCTTTATAAACAATGAAAATAAATTGTAATATTAATTTTATATTCATAGTTTATATAATGTTTGGTTGTATGCTTTTTGGAAGCAAAAACACTTTTTTATTAATGGGTATCAGATAAAACGGTAGATTAGTAACATAAAGGAGTTTGTAATGAGTTTTGCTTATGTTCTATTGGTTTTTATTGGTATTTTTTTTAGTTCTGGTTCTGCCTTAGCAGACTCTATTAAGATTGGCCATGAGTTTTCTAACCCAGAAATCAGAGTACCAATGCCGGACTCTTGGGTTAAACAACCAATTGACCGTGGAAAAGTAGATTTAAAAGTAATGCTGGACCAGCAGATGTATAGGGTTTTGTCTCCTTTAATTCGTCAATATGCTAATATAAAAGGTATTACTATTTCATTAAGCGATGGTACGTGTGGTAACTCTGCTGGTACATTGTTAAAAAAACAGGCAGATATTGGTGGGTTTTGTTGTCCTCCCAGAAATTCTGACCGACTACCCGGTTTACGTTATTACACTCTTGGTATTACTCCTATCTCACTTATTATACACCCAGACAATCCTATATCTGATGTAAGTGTTGATGAGGCAAGAGAGATATTTTCTGGTGGTATAAGTCGATGGTCCCAGTTAAAACAGGCAGATGGTAGCCCTGGTCACAATAAACCTATCCAACAAGTTGGGAGGCTCCACTGTAAACCTAGACCCGGTCACTGGCGATTGGTTTTAGATAATGAGGACCAATTTAGTGTTAACCTTAAAGAGGTCGGTACTATCCCTGATATGTTATCTTCAGCAGCAACAAATATTCGAGCTATTGGTCATGTTTCTGCTTGGTTAGCTACTAATGATCCTAAAAAAAATGTGGTTGTAAAATCATTAACAATAGGTGGTATTAAACCCACAGATATAAAGGCTTTAATAGAAGGGAGATACCCATTTTACAAAACATTTTCTATCACTACATGGGAAGGGAGCGGAGTTGAGAGCTTATATGCTAAAGATTTAAAGGAGTTTTTATTGAGTCAGGTTGAAAAACTTGATGATAAGTTCCTTATTGCTTCACCTAAAAAATTGCGCCAGGCTGGGTGGCAGTTTAAAGGTGATGAGTTAATCGGCTCTAAAAAGAATAGTAGGTAGCAGACATTATATCGTGTTTATAAATCTCCCCTTTATCTGGAGGATTCTCCTCATAACCCTGCTAATAGGTAGTGGGTTAACCATTTTTTGGGGTAGTGTACATGTTAAAGATGATCATGCAGCCTTAAAAAAACAGTTTCTAGATGATATGAATGTTCGAGCTCGTACCAGCCGGATTCGCTTGGACAATTATGTTAAGTTGCATCACTACTCAGCAGAACTTTTTGTCACACAAAAAAGATTTTTAACATATCTGGAAAAGACCCAACCCTTAAATAAAGATGATGGTATTCTTGTTCATAAAAAGACCCCTTCATGGTTTCCTGATCGTTCTGTTCAGCGTTCATTTATTAAGTCACACAACTTTTTGCTTTTAGATTCTGCCGGGGAGGTTCGAGAGAGTTACTCTAGAAGAGGGCGCGAGGTTCCCCCTGAATTACACTTAAGAATTAAACAACAAAACACCCTATTACTACCTACAGAGAGCTGGTTTATAAAATTGCAAAATTCTCTGTATTTAATAACCAGCCAATCATTAGAAAAAGGTGGGGTAAAAGCTTGGAGCAGGTTGCTGTTGGCAACTGAAGTAGATGATGAATTTTTACATAATTCACAGGGTTTATTAGAAACTATCGATCTATTTGCCCTAATAAATAACGACACTCAATCAGTTATGGTTAGCAGTGATCTTGATACTATTCCTTTAGGGGTATCTATTGAGGCACTAAAAGAAGAGTATTTAGTTGGTTCAGAAGCATTTTTTGATTATGGAAATTCCGATGTCATAATAAAAATGGTTCTGCTTATTCCTCGTAATGACCTACAAAAACTGTTAGATAAAATTGATAATAAATCAATGAAGCAGGTGGTGTTGATAAGCACAACATTTGTTATCTCGTTTATTCTGTTATTTTATTGGTTTATCAACAATCTCGATATGTTTACCAGTAAAATGGTATCTTTTTCCAAAAACAAACTAGGAATAGATGCGCCTACTGCTGCCCCTGGTGGTCCCATTGAGAGAGTGCAAAACCAGTTTAAATTATTATCGGAAGCTATCTTACAAGCAAGGGAGCGAGAAAAGCTTACGCAGGTACAGCTTGCTAAATCTGAGATGATGGCTGCATTAGGTGACCTTGTCGCCGGGGTTGCCCATGAAATTAACACACCCCTTGGCACAGGTTATACTTCGTCCAGCTTTTTAAATGGGCAGACCAAAACCCTTAAAACCGCCTTTGAAAACCAAAAATTAACTCGCTCAGACCTTGAAGCCTATTTGGATATGGCGACCGAGTCCACAATGTTAATAGAAAAAAACCTATCACGGGCTAGCGATCTTATTCGTAGTTTTAAGATGGTTGCGGTTGATCAAGGGAGAAATGATCAACGAGAATTCGACATGAAAAGTTATGTTGAAGAAGTTCTGGTAAATTTACGCCCTAAATGGAAACGTACAAATCATAAAGTTAAACTCAATTGCCTCGAAGATTTTTCAGTAAATAGTTATCCTGGTGCAATATCCCAAATTATTACCAACCTAATTGTCAACTCATTAGACCATGGCTTCAAAGAGCAAAAAGATGGATGTATCAATATAGATATTTCTAGACAGAAGCACCAAGAGGAGATGATTTTCTTACGTTATTGGGACAATGGGTGTGGCATGAGCCAAGAAGGTGTTAATAAGGTTTTTGAACCATTTTTTACCACAGCTAGAGATCAAGGTGGAAGTGGTCTGGGTATGCATATTGTGTATAATCTGGTTAATCAAGCTTTAAACGGAACAATAGAGTGTCAGAGCAAACCAGGAGAAGGGGTTGTGTTTGAAATACTATTTCCCGCAAAGATACCAAAAAGAGAAATAGAGCAAATAAATTAGCGTATTATAGAAATATTTTAATATGAAACTAAAAATGGTCTAATATATCTCAAGCTCATCAAACTGTTGGATATTTTCTAATAGTTCAACTGTAGCAATAGAAATTTCTTTTTGGTTGGCGGATTCACGAATAACTCTACAGTTACGTAAAATTGCACCCCATACTTCTATATGTGTATGGTCTATTTGAGCCACAAGAACAGTAAGAGCTTCCATTGTGTTGATCTGTTCTTGGGCTATATTTTGCAGTGCAACAGTTGTTTGTTCGTCCAGTTCTTTTTTGCGAAGTTTTTCAATTGCATCACCAAACATATTCGGTGATGGCAACCATCCAGTATCAATTTGGCTATTTCCCATACAAGGATTAACAAAGTTTGATAACACAGTGCGTAGAGCAAATTTATTGCTGCGTTTGTTGGTCATAGTGGAGCGTTTTTCATAGATTGAAAAAACCACTACCAAAAATGCCCCTTGCATACAAAAACCAATAAGTTGTGGTAGTAAGCTAAGGCTTAAATCAGTTTCTGCATAGAGAGTAAGAATCAGAAAAGGTGCAGCGGCAAAAAAGATTGCCAAAAATATAAGATATAATGTTATAAGACCTTTAAAAAATGACCTTGGCTTTTGATTTGGTATGTCCATTAGATTGCAAATCCTTGGCTTAGACATTATGACTAAAAATTATTTATAGTGATTTCAAATCAAAAACAGACACTCAAAAAAACCAACATGATATCATAGCTGCGTAGTCGGGAATAAAGAGAGTTAAGCGTTTCTGCCCTAGATTACCGCCAACACGGGAATGACGTGGAATTTTTATTGTGTACAGTTTTTAAATGAAGCCATTATATAGTTATTCTACAAATATATAATAAAAGATAAAAGTCTTTTATTATTAAATGTTAAGGGGCGATGTTTGCATTGTGGGTTTGTGTTAAACCCCAAGGTTTTGCCTTTATTTTTTTGCATTAAAAAACACAGTATTTTAGAGCAGCACGCCCTCTTATGGTTTTACCTTTTGCGTATTGTATAATAGCAACAAGCTAAATATTTGTAACTTTATCAAAAAAAATTAAAATTAACGGCTATACACTAGCATGAATTTCTCTTGTTTGTCGGCGTTTTTTTTTCTTTTTCGATATTTTTTTTAAATACACCTTAAGTATCCAAAAGTAGAGACTCCTGCTCAACCCCCAACAAAATTAAAGTACCTTCATGGATATTACTCTCAATATCAAGGTAACGAAAAATGTAAATTCTTCTTATTTGGTATTGATCTTTGGTATCTTTTTTAATGCTAGTATGTGATAAAAATATAGTATCGTCTAATAGCTTGGTTCCCAATTCGCTACAGGCCTGTTTGGTAATGGCAAGTCCACGCTCCCTTGCTTGCATTGTTGAATGCCAGAACATGCCAATAGCCAACAGTATTATGAGAGTTATTTCCACGGCGAAATTATTTATTACTCTCCCACTCTCTTAAAGCAAGACGGGTTTCAATCATGGTTACAATTTGGGTAACGCATTCTTGAGCAGTTTTAGTGCCTGTGTCGATAATTAATTCAGGATTTTTAGGTATTTCATATGGTGATGAGATGCCTGTAAATTCTCTAATCTCACCTAAACGGGCTTTTTTATATAGACCTTTTACGTCTCGTTCTTCACATTTTTCAAGTGAGCTATTACAAAATATTTCAATAAAATCACCAGGAGCCATTAAATTACGTACTTTTTGGCGGTCACTGGCAAAAGGGGAAATGAAGGCTGCAAGAGTAATAACCCCGGCATCAACCATAAGCTTAGAAACTTCACCAATACGACGAATATTTTCAATACGGTCTCTGTCAGAAAAGCCTAAATCTCCACATAGGCCGTGACGAACGTTATCTCCATCTAAAGCATAAGTGTGCAACCCTCTTTTATGAAGCTCTTCTTCCACACCATGTACTAGTGTTGATTTTCCTGACCCAGAAAGACCTGTAAACCAGAGAAGAAAGCTTCTATGATTATTGAGTTTTTCACGGTCTTTGCGGGTAACTGTAACTTCATGCCATACTGTATTTGTACTTTTATCGGTACTCATGTCTGTTAGTTGGTCCTTTTTTTATGGTGCATTAAAACTAGCCAAGGTAGTTTATGAAATTTTGGGCTACAATTTAGTATGTAATATTAGTTCGTGTAGCTTACGCACTAATACAGAAAGAGGCAAATGGTCTGGTTTATCATTTAGCTTTAACTGTTCTAATAGCTCTTGGTAATGAGAATTTGTTGTGGAGACCTCTTGCAGATAACTTTGAAAGGCTTCTGCTACTGATTCGTTATGCCTTTTAAAAGAGATAATACCTTCCACAAGTCGAGTTCTAGTTTCTAATAGCTCTTTGCGTAGGTTTTCAATGTTCATTCGGCCCCAGCTATCACGGGTGTGAACTAATTTTAACCTGTTGTCTATCCAAGAAAGGCCAAAAAAATCATCTACTTGTATATAAAGATGACCAACAGAATCAAACTGAGTGTGTAGAGACTCTTTAATATGTAAAATAGCCATTACATCTCTAAGAAAAGGTAGTAAAACTGTTTCAGTAGAGAGTTGGTCTGGCAACCCTTTATCTGTTAACTCTTTTTTCTGTTTTTCAAGAGATTTCATCTGCTCTTTAGATACCAAGCCAGGTAATGACTCCCATAAATTATTATGAAAAGCCCTAATAATTTTGGCATATAGATTAATAATATCAATAGAGATACGATCGGCATCAAGATGGATAAGCATCCACTTAGCCAAGTGTAAAATAACTCTCTCCATCTGGTCGAGTATCTGATATTTAACTAAGGTAGGAATAGATGGTCCCAAATCATAAACTTGGCTGCGGAAACTTTGTGCATCAATTAGGTTTTCGATAATAAGATATGCCTTAGTTAACAGTGCAATCGGGTTTTCTATAGTGCGTATTTCGCACACTTTATTATATACAGCAAAGAGATGTCCAACACCTGTTTGATTAATAACCCGGTTGGTAATACGGCTGGCAATTATTTCTCGTTTTAAGAAGTGGTTTGAGAGGTGAGAGTCAAACTCTCTCCCTATGCTAACGGGAAAATAGTCAGAGAGATGATGTTCAAAAAAGAGCATATCAACAATATCTGAAGAGAGTAGCTTCTTTTGTAGATATAGTTTGGCATAACCTAACATTATGGCTAATAAAGGTCGAGGCAGGCCTTTTTCTTCTTGCAGCCACTCTGACAATATTTTTATTTTGGGTATATCTTCAGCTGTAAAATCAAGCCCAGCTTTATTCTTTAAAAGATCAAGGGCATCTAAATATAAATCTCCATAATAGATGGAATTAAGCATATCCCGGCTAACTGCCTGATGTTGCATAAAGCTATCTTCTAGAACACTATTGGCAACTTCGTCGCTTAAGCTAGCAAGCATAGTGTTACGGTCATCAGTGCTTTTTATCTCTCCATTTACTAAAAGCAGATTGAGCAGAATTTTTAAGTTAACCTCATGGTCGCTTAAATCAACACCACCAGAATTATCAAGTGCATCGGTGTTAATGCGTCCACCATCTTTGCGAGTGGCTGTACGGCTAAACTCTAAACGGCCCTTTTGCGTTATGCCTAGGTTTCCACCTTCGCCAACTATTAGTGCTCTTACTTCACAGCCGTTTATTCGTACAGAGTCGTTGGTTTTATCTGAAACATCCTGGTGACTCTCTTCACTGCTTTTAATATAGGTTCCTATACCGCCATTATAGAGAAGGTCTACCTTTAACCTTAAAAGGTTTTTTATTACATCTTCTCCTGAGAGTGTTTCTGCTTTGGTATCAAGTAGTTTTTTTAGGGCAGAATTTAGTGGTATACCCTTTGACGCTCGCTCAAAAATACCACCACCAGGTGATATCAACTCTTTTTTATAATCATTCCATGATGATCGGGGCAGGGCAAATAGTCTTTGTCGCTCGGCAAAACTAGTTTCAGGGTCTGGGGTAGGATCAAGAAAAATGTGTTGATGGTTGAAAGCACCAAGTAGGTGGATCTGTTTTGAGGCCAACATTCCGTTGCCAAAAACATCACCAGCCATATCTCCAATAGCCACAACACTAAATGGATCTTTGTGAATATCTCGGCCTATTTCAGCAAAGTGGAGGGCGATACACTCCCAAGCTCCTCGAGCAGTAATGCCAACTTTTTTATGGTCATAGCCGTTGGAACCCCCAGAAGCAAAAGCATCACCTAACCAAAATTGATATTCATTTTCGGCAATTTGATTGGCTAAATCAGAATATGAAGCGGTTCCTTTATCAGCAGCAACAACAAGATATGGGTCAGCATCATCATATATCACAACATTTTGTGGGTGTAATATCTCTTCACCAACTAAATTATCGGTTACGTCTAGTAAGGCTCTAATGAAAATTTCATACTGTGTTGCAATCCAATTTTTTTGTTTATTTGCAGGTATTTGTCGTAAATTGGGAATAACAAATCCCCCTTTGGCCCCTAAAGGTACAATAATGGCATTTTTAACCATTTGGGTTTTCATAAGGCCCAATACTTCGGTGCGATAATCTTCTAAGCGGTCAGAAAAACGCAAACCACCACGAGCAACCTCGCCACCACGTAGATGTATGCCTTCTACGTGAGGAGAGAAGACAAAAATTTCTCTCCATGGTCGGGGAGTTGGCATTTTATCAATTTGTAAACAGTCAATTTTAAAAGAGATAGCAGCAGGAGTAGGGGTTTGAAAATAGTTAGTACGAAGAGCAGAATTTACCACATTTACCAAGCCACGGAGTACTTGATCGTCTTGTAAGTTTGCCACTTTAGCCAAGGCTTCTTCTATAAGATTGCTAAGCTCTTTACACTGTTTGTTACGGCTTTTTAGTTGGGGGTCAAACCGGGCAAGAAATAGCTTTAGTATGAGGCCGGCTAAGTGGTGGTGTTGTAGCAACACCCTGTTAATCTTTGTGCCAGATAACTCTGGTTGAATCTGTAGTTGATATTGCCTAAGACCTTGTAACAGCGACATCTCTCTATAGCTCAAACCCTCTAATAGCACCAATTGGTTTAGTTCATTGTCCAGTAGTGTTTCAGACCTTAAAGCTTTAAGGGCTGCACGGAATTTATCAGCTTGGTTATAGAGGTTAAGCTTATCTTCGTTACTACCTCCAACTTCAAAGCGTTGGATAATAGTTGTAGTGTTGTCGCTATTTGTAACCTTAGATGAAAGTTCGTGTAGACATGTAATGCCAAAATGATCGAAAGTTTGAATCATTTTAGTTAACGCTACAGCTTTAGTAGAAAAAAGTTTTACATAGGTGCGGCCAGATTTGTGGCGTATCAAACGTGAAGCAAAAGGATCTTTTCCTGACATTGATTCAATAATCTGGATATCTTTTGCAGCCTGCTCTGGCAGAGTAGCTTCTTTGTATATTGGCTCAAAGCTTTTACTATATTGACTATAATTGTTAAGAGCTTGTTTTTGGCTAAGGGAGGCGAATAGGGTTTTTTTCAAACCATCATCCCAGGTTATAACCAGCTTTTCTATCTCTTCCTTTACTATTTCTGTATCAAAACTTAGTGGTTTTTTGGGATTATGGTTAGCATAACATACAATAAAAAACAGAGTGCCACTCTCTGATACATTAATAGAGGTGATAGGTATTTTAAGATGGTTAGAAATTGTTGCTGCAACTCGTTCTTCAAGGTGTGCTGTATATCTGTTACGAGAGATAGTGGTTAAAATTGAAATATAGTTTCCATGAAGACCCAATCGGTTGCTTATGCAGATATCTGTATCACTCTGCATTTTTAAAATTTCGCGAATTTGCTCAGTTAATATTTCTGGTTCAGAGTAGAATAACTCTCGCAATGGCATACGGTCAAACAGGCTGCGGAATTCATGGCGAAGATAGGAGCCAGTTGCATAGCCAGAAAGGGCAATGGTTTTGTTTAGCCGCTCAGACAGAATAGGAACCATGGAGGCTCGACTACCGTGTGCAGTGCGGGAGAAACGACCCAAAACCAATATGACATCCCATAAGTCTGCTTCACTTGCCTGATGGCGAATTGTGAAAAAATCTACTCCTTCGGAATCATAGATAATAGATTGACTATGTTGGCAATATTCCATTTTCACTCCCTCATATTGAGAGGAGTGGGGGTTATTAATAATGCTATCAATCTCATGTCGTAGACCGGGAGTAATCTGGTCTAAAAGGGCGTTTGGGTTTTCACCACGAAATATACCAAGTGCGCTTTGCTCTTGGTTATGGGTTATAATGCCTTTTTTTTGGGTAAAGCTCTGTAGGCCCATAAAGACAAAATTATTATCCAGAGTCCAATGGAGAAAATTGCTATCCATTGTACGGCCAGCTTTAGCTAGGGTAACTGCCTCTTTGTTGATAATTTCTACCACTGTTGGAAAATCATCTACAGAATGTTTGATAGAGGTAAGGGTTGCTACCAGCTCTGAACGCATTTTGTTAAGTGATTTTTTGTCTGGTAAGGCTTCAATTAGGATAAAAAGAACCATTTCCTGTTGAAAACCATTATCTTTTTTGTCTTGGCTTGAGTTGTTCTCAGCCAGAATTTTTTTTATTTTCCCTTTTTTATCTCGTTGCACACAAAAAGTAGAGTGGGTTTTAGCATAAAGGGTATGGTCACATTTTTTTAGATAATTTGCTAAGGTTCCAAGTATAAAAGGGGTGTCGGTTAAGTGAATTATTGCCTGTGTTTCGTCGTTCTGTTTTACGGCATTAACTTGGACCTTTACCTCTTCGTTATAGCTACTAGGGGGAGTGAGAAAAAACTTGAAAAGATTTGCTAATACTTCTTTGCTTTGCCAATTGTGGGTCTCATCAATTGGGAAACACTGCATATCTGTTAAAACTATCTGTAAAAAACTTCTTAAAATGGGTCTGTCAGTTGCAGAAACAAGAGGTTCAGTCTCTTTTATTAGGGTCTCAATAACTGAACTGGACTCAATACAAGAACGCATGGCAGAACCCTTATTATATTTTTATCAGGTTAAAGCTGGAAATTACCGGGCTGAAAAATCAGCCCGGTATATATCAGAAAATACAAATAATTTTGAGTCTTAATCTATTTATCTGCTCGTGTTAAGCATAAACTCAAATTTACATACCACAAACATGTACATTTTTTTAATAATAAATATGTAGGATGTTCAGGTTATTATTGGTATCTCCTTTATTAATAAAATTAAGCTGTATGGTGGTTGAGAATCATAGCCATTTTATCTTTGAGAAAAAGCTTCTCTTTTTTAAGTTTATCAAGATTAAATTCATCTAAGGTTCTACCGGACGTATCAACTTTATTCTTTATGGTTTGATACTGTTCATGCAAGTCCCGGAACTGCTTGTCTGTTTCCAGAAGCTCTTTTACTGCTTGCAGTTGATCCTCGAACATATATTTCTCCTTAAAAATTTAACAACAACTTCATTAATAATAGCTGGGGTTAGTTTAATTAGCTTTGCTCTTCCCCAGCAGGGTCAATTGGCAACTTTCCTGCTTGCCCTAATTGAACTGCTTCTTGGGCTAATTGGTCAACTGTTTCATTCTCACGATGACCAGAATGACCTTTAACCCATCTCCATTCTACATCATGTTGAATGCAAATCGCATCTAATCTTTTCCAAAGATCAGCATTTTTTACAGGTTTTTTATCTGCTTTGCGCCAACCACGTTTTTTCCAGTTATAAATCCACTTAGTAATACCATCTTTGACATAGTTGGAATCTGTGGTCAGAATAACCTCACAAGACCTTTTTAAAGTCTCTAAGGCGTGAATAGCTGCTAACATTTCCATTCGATTGTTAGTGGTTTGTGGGGAGTAGCCAGACATCTCTTTTTCAGACTCACCAAAACGTAGAAGTACTCCCCACCCTCCAGGCCCAGGGTTGCCAGAGCAGGCTCCGTCAGTAAAAATTTGTACCTTATGGGTAGTTGTAGTTTTTGCAGTATCCAAGTTTATCCATTCCGCCCAAGTTTATACAGGGCTTTAAAGCCTTGTTTGTTACATGAAAAAAAAGTTTATAGGCCTAGTTAATTAGTATGTTACCCTGATAAAAAAGTTCCTGTATTAAACTGATTCTTTAAGAGTTAACACTCCTTTATAATCTAATATGGGACTAAAAAAATAAAAATCAATGATTGTGCTAGAAATTTGTTTTTCTACTACCATCAGGTTCACTCATTATGACGCTACGTTGCAAGAAAGGAAAGTAAATGGCTAAGGTATTAGTTACAGGAGCTGCTGGATTTATAGGCTCAAATCTTTCGTCTCGGTTGTTAGACAAAGGGGATACGGTTGTAGGGTTAGATAATTTAAATCCATATTATGATGTTAACCTAAAAAAAGCTCGGCTAGCCCGGCTGCAAGGACGTACAGGTTTTTCTCATGTTAATATGGACTTAGAAGATAGAGATGGTATCAGCGAGCTATTTAATAATGAAAAATTTGATAAGGTGGTAAATTTGGCTGCACAAGCTGGGGTAAGGTATTCCCTAGAAAACCCCCTTGCTTATGTTGATACAAATATGGTTGGTTTTGCTCATCTTTTAGAAGGGTGTCGCCATAATGCTGTAAAACATTTTGTTTTTGCTTCATCGTCTTCGGTCTATGGAGCTAATACCAATATGCCGTTTTCAGTCCATAATAATGTTGACCATCCTCTCTCTCTTTATGCAGCTTCTAAAAAAGCCAATGAATTAATGGCGCATACCTATGCCCACCTGTTTCGCTTACCAGTTACAGGTTTACGTTTTTTTACAGTTTATGGTCCATGGGGAAGACCAGATATGGCTCTTTACCTTTTTACCAAAGCAATTTTAGCAGGTGAGCCGATAAATGTTTTTAACAAAGGTAAAATGCGCAGAGATTTCACCTACATCGATGATATAGTAGAAGGAGTTGTTAGGGTGCTAGAGCGCACTCCTACGGCAAACCCCAGTTGGGATAGTAATAATCCTGACCCTGCCACAAGTAACGCCCCTTATAAAATTTATAACATAGGTAACAACAACCAGGTGGAGTTGATGGATTATATCAAGGCGTTGGAAGAGTCATTAGGTATACCAGCCAAGATGAATATGATGGAAATGCAGCCTGGCGATGTACCTGCAACCTGGGCCAATGTAGATGATTTAATAGAAGATGTGGGGTTTAGGCCGCAAACCACAGTGCAAGAAGGTATAAGTCGTTTTGTTGAATGGTATCGGGAGTATCATAATATTTAACAAAATATACAGGGGTTTTTTTTGTGGGTAAAAAGAAAAAGAAAAAGAGAAGTATAGGTAAGAAAAAGCAAGATACTAGCCGTGTTTGGCAGTTTGAAAATGCCCCCGATGTGATTTTTACGGTTAATAATAACCGCGAAGTTTTACTTATGAACCGGGAGATGGCAGGCAACAATCCTAAACAGATGTTAGGTAAAGATTCTGTCGTACTATTTCCTCCTCGTATTAGGGGATGGTATCAAAAAAAGCTAAAACGGG
>JADGBW010000100.1 GCA_015231305.1 Magnetococcales bacterium
AGACGGTAAACGCCCGGGGTATTTAATAAAAGAGAGTGAATTAACCCTTAAAACCAACTTAGTTTACGATTTAATAAGGGGGGGGGTTGATATTTGACAATACCGATATTGCCCTTAAAGCTTGGACCCATGGACTAGCATTTAGAGAGTTGGGCATAAACTATAAAGGGTCAGTTATAGTTGAACCTGATTTTGCCTCGATACAATTGCCAAATGTTGCAATGACAACACAAATTAAAGCCGATACTCTACCGCCTGCTGGTATTGAGCTTGGCATAAATTCGGACATTATTTTTGATTTAGCTAGAAGTATGGCAACAGCTGAAAAGCTTAGTGTTAAAGGCCCGGCAGGAATGCAGCTATCGGGTAATATAGTGGGTAAATTGTTAGAGGGTTCACCTGAAATATCTGGATCATTGGTTGTTGATAAATTAAAGATACAAGGGTTGCTAAATGCTTTAGGTCAGCCTCCATCTCAGTTAGGCTCATTGAGCCATGCAGCAATGGCCAGCAATTTTAGTATCACCAATAAAAAGGTAAAACTTAATAATTTTTCGTTACAGTTAGATGATACAAATATTAAAGGGGTGGCTTTCATCGACTCTATCCACAAGCCAGTTGTCGGGTTTGATGTGGTGGTGGATGACCTTGACCTGAATAGATATTTAGAAACACAACAAAATGTAAAACCCTCTGCAAATAGCAGTAATGCTCCGGCTATTGTATCAGGAACATCTGTGAGCAAAGCGGCCGCTACAAACCTGAAACAAACCACTGTTAAACCTGCAATGCTTCCACTCGCTTTTTTATATAATAAACATGTGTATGGTAAAGCTGTTTTTGGACGACTTAAAGTTAACAAGGTCGTGATGCGAGACCTCTTAATTGAGACTACAGTAAATGATGGGTTTGTTACGTTGGCCCCTGTAACAGCCAAGCTTTATGATGGGCAGCTTTTGTCTAACATTTATTTTGACCTAAATAAAAGTGAACCACATGTGAAAATAGCAACACAAATAACGGGTCTAAAAGCAGGGGATCTTTTTCATGATCTAACAGGCGAGGATAAATTTAAAGGCTTGAGTAACCTGAGTTTTGAGGTTGCCTCGTCGGGTAGTGATAATGTTTCAATGCTTAAAAATTTAAGTGGAACCATGGCTTTAGATATTGAAAATGGCGAAATACATGGGTTTGATCTGGTAGAACAGATACGCACCATTTATGCAGTTGTAGGCAACCAAAAGGAAGATGGAGCAACAGGGAAAAATTTAGGAGCAAAAGCAACCCAATTTTCCAATCTAACTGGTCAGGCTACAATTAAAAATGGTGTTGTTAAAAATGAAGATTTGGTTCTAACGTCAGATCTGCTACTTCTTAATGGTGAAGGCAGTGTAGACCTAGTTGCCCAAGAGGTTGATTATATTTTTAATGCCGATATTTATACCACTATTAAAGAGCTTAACCAAAAAGAGGCAGATAAAATAAAGGGGCTTATTGTACCTATCCATATTAAAGGAAAATTTAACAATATAGGCCCACCAAAAATTGAGAAGGATGATTTATCTGTTTTGTTGGGTTCTGCTTTAAATACTAAAATTGTTAAAGATGGTTTAAAAAAATTGGGCGAAAATGAAGATATTAAGAAACATATTAACCGTTTAGAAGAGAAGTTTGGCGGTGAAATACCTGTAAAAAAACTGTTAAATGGGCTGTTTGGACTTTAACAACCAGTGGAAAAATGTTGCTTTTTTTTAAAAAATGTTTAAGCTGACTTTCAGTATTAATCCCAACAAAAAGACAAGGTTAATATGAAATCTAAAAGAGTGACTGCGGGACTAAAACAAGAAAAGGTTTTGCAACTACTAGATATTGCGGTAGCTAGCCGAATTTTGGTGAATGTTACATTGCAAGGTGGTGGTGTAAGCTACCGCACAAGGTTGCTAAATATGGGGGAAACTTCAGACAGCATTTTCTTGGCTCCTCTGGAACCTGCGAACGGCAACATGAAAATTCGTGGTAGCCGGGGAGAAGGTGCAGTTACAATCTCTTTTGTTCATAATAATCAAACTTTTCAAGGTAAAGTTACCTTTATGGGAGTAGAGATTGCAAACGGCAGTCAATTGTTGCGATGTTCTGTGCCTGAGGTTCTACAACCAACCGAGAAAATTCGTCGTCGTGAGGAAAACCGGGTAATTGTACCAAACCATTTCGATTTGACAGTCTCAGTTGCTATTAAGGGTCAAAAAAAAGTATCTGGTGTTATTGAGGATCTCTCCTCTGGTGGCTTATCTTTCTCGTGCCCATCACTAAGTACCCCATTTTGTCATGGTAATAAGGTGATGATTTCCATAAGTGGGGATGTTTTAAAAGGTGAGTCAATACCTGCAACTGGTATTATTCGTCGCTGTGTTGTTTTGCGAAATAGTGATAAGACAAATATTTGTGCTGACCATTATGGCTTGCAGTTTTTGCGAATTCCTACAGCTACAGCAATGGCAGTTGACCGCTTGGTCCGGTTGCGTATTCCGGAATCTGAAGATGCTTGGTTTATGACAGAGCAGGTAAGGTTTTAGATTTGGGAAAAAAAATTTATTTTTCCCAAATAGTGTTAACCTTATAGCACATCCATGGCATGTTCCATCCAACTTTTTTGCCGTTTACCAAATATTCTCTCATTACGTTTTTCTGCGGCAAGTTTCTCTTCTTCTTCTAGTTTTATTTCGGCTTTACGGTTGGGTGGAGGTGCACCTGGAGTACCATTACGGTAGAAGATAGTAAGAATAATCTCTCTTTGCCTGTTAAAATAGATGTCGTTGCCATTGGGTCTGTTGTCAAAAAAACGTTGTTCCTGTTTTGGGTTGCCATCTGAGAAGAATTTTTTTTCAATTCCCTCTTTACGCCCAAATTTATAAGGTGTTTCTATACGACCACCATCCCATTTATAGGTAATCCACTTTTCAGTTTTGTAACCGTCCAAATACAAACCTTCCATAAAGACCTTACGGTTTTCCTTATCTTCGGAATCTGTGTCGTAATATGCTTTGACGAAGCCAGAGAATGGGGTTTTACTGCCTTTTACATAGGTGATCCCATGGCGGGTTTCTAGGTCGTCCATGGTAATTTCATCGTCACAACCAGATAGGGTCATTACAGCAAATAGAAGCATAATTGTGGCAAAGTGTGTTTTTTGTAGGTATATGTTCATATCTGTATTCATCTTCTTTAATAATTGTGTGATGGATCAAATTTTAACGTCAAATCAGTATCTTTCGTCTTGATTTTAGCAATATTGTAGCAATAAACAAGCCGTTTTTGAATAATGTAATAGAAAATTCTCATAGCAGGTTTTTACTTGGTGTGGCAAATTAGGAGGCTGTATGTTTTTTTACTTTTTTTTAAGAGCTATTTTGAAACGGTGTGATGGCTAATAAAACCCACATTCTTTTGGTCGATGATGATCCAGATATTCTGGCACTGCTCAACCATTTGTTGAGTGAGGAGGGCTATGTTGTCACCGAGGCAGCAAATGGGGTTGATGCTCTTAATTTATTCAGGACCAACAGGCCCGATCTTGTACTACTAGATGCAAATTTGCCTGGTCTAGATGGTTTTAGCACCTGCGAAGGCCTGAAAAACTTGGCAGCACCTGATGTAGTTCCAGTCATTATGGTGACGGCTTTAAACGATGATAACTCAGTAGATAGGGCATTTGCTGCTGGAGCAGAGGAGTATGTTGCAAAACCGATAAATTGGGCGGTATTAAGGCAGCGTATTAGGTTGATCTTAGAAAGACAGCATACTTTAGCATCACTTCAAAAAAGTGAAGGCCAATTGCGCTCGGTAACTGATTCAACTGCTGATGCCATGATTTCAGTTGATAGTAGCGGCGTAATTAATTTTTGGAACAAAGGGGCGCAGCGGGTTTTCGGATATGGTGAGGCTGAGATGATCGGTCGCTCTATAACGATGCTCGTACCAAAAGAGTTGCGACGTGACTATGAAGACGCTTTTGGACAAGCTGTTTTGTCAGGCAAGTTAAGGTTTCCTGAGCAGAGTATAGAATCTACCGGTCTGCATAAGAGTGGTGACACATTTCCTATTGCTATATCAATAGCTGTTTGGAAAGTTTCAGGGTCGGTCTCATTTTCGGCAGTTATTAGAGATATATCTGAACATAAGCTGGTTATGGAGGGTACGGCCCTGTTTGATGTGCATATCATCGAGCAGATTATGGCTATCTGGAGTAGGGTAAGCGGCATTAGCCTGGCTCATATATCTTTTATGCATGTTAGAACCCTAATGGAAACCGTGTTTTTAGCTGGGCTATCTCGTCAAGAAGATAGACCAGTACTGCCAAAGGTATCTTTTATTGAGCAAGATGATGCTGCCAACCAGCAAGGTGTTGGTTTGCCTTTGTCGTTTAGAAGACGACACCGTTTTTCTGTAGACACCCTAGCTAAATTAGCTGGTGGGTTTGACCCTGAGACAACTGCAATTGCTGTCTGTATAAAAGAGAGTGACCCTCGTCAATTGGAAATTTGGGGAGTAGTGGTGGGACGTTCTGAAATGTCTGAAGAGCTTGACCCGCAACAGCGCAAACAGCGTGATGCAGGTGTTTTAACTGTAAGTTCAGATAGAGCCGGTTCTTTGGCTATATTTTGGGGCGATGTAGTATTGGCCCGTTTTCACGGTGGTTATTTTTCCGAGCCTGAACCAGGATCTTTTACCTCATGCTTGGTGGGGCGCACACTCTTTAAGGCTGTTGAATCTCATGTTGAATATCAAAATTTTGGGGCGGCATATTGGAACTGGTATAGGGTATTAATAGAAAGATTGTTAATGGCTGCTGGTCGAGGTGGCCATGGAGGAATTGTTCTTTGGTTGCCTGATGAGGACGATAAGCAGGTTAGAAAATCTATGGTTGCCAAATATATGTTTACCGATGGTCCTGATGCCTCAGATTTAATTCATGAGTTGTGTCAGCAAGAAGACCGCCGTGAAGATAAAGTCAAAAAAAAGAAAAAGACCCGGCAGTCATGGGATGAAGCAGGAAGCCATGAGAGTGGGAATAAACTTGCTGAGCATGTTGATTTGCTGAGCCATTTAACACGTTTAGACGGGGCATTAGTTATTTCCCATCGCCTGCGACCACTCTCTTTTGGTGCGGTTCTTTCTGCTCCTCAATGGTGGGGTAATACTGTCTATTGTTTGGATGATACAGCAACTAAAACTAAAAAGGTTGACCTGGCAAAATATGGAACCCGTCATGCAGCAGCGGTTAATTTTGTAAGTCGCCACCCTGGTGTAGTGGCGTTTGTAATATCCCAGGATGGCCCTATAGCAGCAATTTTTAATATGGATAGTGATACAGTAGGTTGGTTTCCCGATTTTCGTAATCGTATTTAAATTAACAATAAGGTTTTAGTAGATATGACCGGAGATGAGATTCGTAAGCGATTTATTGCCTATTTTGCAGGGCATGATCATACACATGTGGCTTCGTCTAGTTTGGTTCCTCAAAATGACCCTACACTTCTGTTTACCAATGCAGGGATGAATCAATTCAAGGCACTTTTTTTAGGCCAGGAAAACCGCAGCTATAAAAGGGCTGTAACTAGCCAAAAATGTGTAAGAGCTGGTGGAAAACATAATGATTTAGAGAATGTAGGCCGTACTGCACGGCATCATACTTTTTTTGAAATGTTGGGTAATTTCTCTTTTGGTGACTATTTTAAAGAAGATGCTATTCCTTTTGCTTGGGAGTTTGTCACTAAGGAGTTGGGGTTACCCCAAGAGAGGTTGCTTGTAACGGTTTATGCATCTGATGATGAAGCCTATAATATCTGGCGTGATAAGGTGGGTTTGCCAGAAGAAAAGATAATTAGAATTGATACCAGTGATAATTTTTGGTCTATGGGAGCTACTGGCCCTTGTGGTCCTTGCTCTGAAATTTTTTATGATTATGGTCCAGAGGTTCCTGGTGGCCCTCCTGGTTCTGCTGAGCAAGAGGGGGACCGCTTTGTAGAGATTTGGAATTTGGTCTTTATGCAGTACGACCGAAGTGAAGATGGTACGCTTACGCCCTTGCCTAACCCCTGTATAGATACTGGGGCTGGTTTGGAGCGCATAGCCTCTATTTTACAGGGTAAGAACAACAATTATGATTCAGATATTTTCCAACCTCTTATTCAAGCAATTGCTGAAGCAGCAAAAGTAGATGCTAATGATTCTGCTGGTTTGGTATCCCTTAGGGTTATTGCTGACCATCTTCGTGCGGTAAGTTTTTTAATTGCAGATGGTGTTCTACCTGCCAACGAGGGCAGGGGTTATGTGTTACGTAGAATTATGCGCCGTGCCTTGCGTCATGGTCGTCTGTTGGGTTTAACAAAACCGTTTCTATATAAATTGGTTCCAGTTTTAGTAAAGCTTATGGGTGGGTTTTTCCCGGAGTTACCAGCCCAAGAGAAAACCATTGTATTAATGGTTGAAATTGAAGAAAAGCGATTTGTAGCTACCTTGGGTTCTGGGCTTAAAATTCTTGAAGATGCTGTAGTGAACCTTAAATCTGGTGATATTTTAACTGGTAGTACAGTATTTTCTCTATACGATACATATGGCTTTCCTGTTGATTTAACAGCAGATATTCTTAAAGACCGTGGAATTGAGCTGGATATGGAGGGCTTTGATAGCCATATGGCCCAGCAGCGTAAGCGAGCACGAGCAGCTTGGGTTGGCTCTGGAGATGAGAAGGTTTCGGCTATCTATCAGGAGTTGCGAGAGGAGAATGGAGCTGTAGAATTTTTGGGTTATAACACCCTGTCAGCCCAAGGTAGAGTTACGGCTATCATCAAGGGTGGTAACTCTGTAGACTCACTTTTGCCTGGAGAGTCCGGGCAAATTATTACCAACCAAACCCCATTTTATGGAGAAGCAGGCGGTCAAGTTGGTGATGCAGGGCAAATTTTAGCCGATAGCCTGTTGTTTACTGTTAAAAATACCACAAAACCAGTACCAGACCTTGTTGTTCATAACGGTGAAATGACAATGGGTTCTGTATCAGTTGGTTCGGTAGTGACTCAACAGGTTGACTCTGCCAACCGCCAAGCAATATCTCTGCATCACTCTGCTACTCACTATCTCCACCATGCGCTACGGACAATTCTAGGTGACCATGTTAAACAGGCAGGTTCAATGGTAACTGCCCAGCGTTTGCGTTTTGACTTCTCCCATTATCAAGCTGTAACACCTGAGGAGCTAGAGAAGGTTGAGGCCATGGTTAATGAAGGACTACAAGCCAATGCATTACAAGAGACAGTAGTAATGACACCTGAAGAGGCTGTCGCAGCAGGAGCTATGGCTCTTTTTGGAGAAAAATATGGAGAGCAAGTAAGGGTCGTTCGTATGGGGCCAACAATGGAGCTATGCGGTGGTACTCATGCTGAGCGTTCCGGAGATATCGGACTGTTACGAGTTTTATCCGAGAGTGCCATTGCAGCAGGTATGCGAAGAATTGAGGCTGTATGTGGACCTATTGCAAGACAGAGCTATCAGGGTGATGTGGAACTTCTAAAACAGAGTGCATCTCTTATGAAAATTGGCCCTGCTGATGTTGTAAAAGGGGTTGAACGTCTGCTACTAAGACAAAAAGAACTAGAGCAACAACTTGCCCAAGCCAAGTCAGACCTCTCAGGCAACTTGGTAGACGAACTAGCAGAAAAAGTAGAACAAATATCTGGTCTTCCAGTTTTAGCAATACGACTGGATGGCGAAGACCCCAAGAGTTTAAGGGATTTGGTGGAACGCTTAAAAGATAAACTAGGCACTATAGTGCTATTTTTAGGTGTACCCCAAGATAATAAAGTGACCCTTGTTGCAGGCGTAAGCAAAGACTTAACCAGCAAAATTAAAGCCGGAGATTTAATCCGCATGGCAGCACCCATAGTAGGCGGAAAAGGCGGTGGACGACCCGACATGGCACAAGGCGGCGGAAACAAGCCAGAACATCTTAACGAAGCAATAACCGCTGTTAAAAAATTGATAGAGGAAAACCGGGCATAAGTGAAGTAGGCAGTTGTAACATAGTATTTGATAGTTTCTTTAGATAGACATACTATCCAACTGCCCGTAACTCTTCCCGAATTATACGGCGTAGGGTGTCTTCTAAGTGCTTTTCTTGGTGTTGAACATGCTCTCTTAGAGCAGTATTTATCATAGTTTGATAGTTGCCACCACCTGACTTATCTACCTACTTGCGAAACCATTCTAGTGTGTCTGTGTCGATGCGGATTGTGATTCTTGTTTTGTTTTGGTCGGGAGTAGTTACAGGGCCACGTTTTGCTTTGCTCATGTCATATTGGGCTTTCATAATTACTCCTCTCTTTTTTAGTGGCCTTTCTGGCTGATATTATGCGGATGGATTCTCCACGGTATGTATATATTACCATTAATAATCTACCTAGAAAATCCATCCCAAGTACAATAAATCTTTGTTCTCCATCAGAATATTGATCTTCTTTTTGAAGGGCTAGCTCATCTTCAAATATAGCCACAGCACCTGCAAACCTTACACTATGATTCTTAAAGTTTGATTTGGCTTTTTTTGCATCCATTCAAAATCCATAGTTCAATTGTGTATACATTGTACATATTATGCAATATAATATTGAAAATATAGATATATTTAACTCATAGTTTTATTGCAATACAATATGCCCATCAACAACTGAAGCAGGTACTTTTATAAGGTCTTGTTGTTTTCCTTCTTTTATAGGCTCTATGCATTTTCCGCTCTCTAGGTCAAATATCCAGTTGTGTACTCGGCACTCTACGCGGTTGCCGTGGTCGGTACCATCACATAGGTTGGATTTTGAGTGGGGGCAGCGGGCTTCGTAAACTGCTAATTTATCCGCTGTAGCACGGAAGACTATTAGGTCTCCACTGGGGCGTTTTACGCTTTGCATTCTGCCTATAGCAAATTGTTCTAAGGCTCCTAGGTCGTTACTGACATCTTTGTTGCTATCTGCCTCTTCAACTTCTGGTAGTAGATCCAGGTCGTTTAATATGTTGATTGCATCTAGTAGTTTATTTAGTCCTGCTGCCGGAAATGCCATCATTGCGGCATCTAAAATTTCTTCTTTTGTAGCTCCAGCCTTCAGAGCTTTTGGGGCATATTGACGTAAACCGCGCTCAGTACCGACAGTAATTTTGGTGACTATCTGGATTAAAAAACGGGTCTTTTCGTCTAACGCTACAACACTATGTTTGTAAAACCCCATTAGGTTGGTTGCAGCTTCGGGGCGAGTTTGGCTTAAATATCTTAGGGCTTTTGACATGTTATTACTCTTATGTAGTTAATTTGAAATAAAGCTCATTATAACTATCGCCATTATCTTATTTCTAAGGATATGGTGATTAATGCATGGTTGTATGTATAAATTAAAAATGAATATTTATTGACATTTACAGGGCAGTTTGTGCTGCCTATTCCTGTTGGCCGTCATCATACTCTTGTTCTAATTTAATAGCATGTTTGGACTCTTGGTCGGCAAGAAAAGAGAATAGTTTGGATGCTTCAGGATCATCGGCATCCCTGGCTAGGTTTCTATAAAACTGCTCTGCGGCTTTTTCTCTTTTTGTTGCCAAAAGGAGTGCTTCTTCAAAGTCAATATTCTCTTCATCTTGTACAGAAACAACCAGTAGCTCAGCTAACTTCATGTCCGCATCTGGAACTACATTGGGAAGGTTTGGCATTGCACCTGTTTTTAAAATTTTCTCTAAATGGCGTTTATGTTCTCTCTCTTCTTCAGCATGGGCAAGTAAAGCATTTTTTTGATCTTGACTCCGTGACCTTTTGGCTAGGGACTCATAAAACTTGGCCTCTTTATCTTCATGTTGCATAGCCATTTTGATTATGTCATTAAAATTAGTCATTTTTTTAATATGCTCCTTTTCTTCCCACTCTAGAATTTGGAGTTAATGGAATATAATACCATCTATATTGGCTTATTTTCTCTTCAGTTACCAATATTTTTCCAAATGCAGTGTTCCTGGTTCCTTTTTGCTCCCTTCAAAAAAGCCTTTTTTAGTCAAAATTTCTGCACAACCTGTGACCATTTCTGGATGTCCACAAAGAAAAAATTCACTTTTTTCTCCATCCATTGGCACTTTGCAAATTTCAGCCAATTCTGGTTTTGCTATCCAGTCGTTTAATCTTCCAACTCGACCTGTCCATGATTTATCTTCGTCTGGTCGGGTTATAATAGGTATATAGTTGAATGCGGCACATTTACGGTCCAAGCTTTCCAGCTCTGCTCTATAGCCTAAGTCCCAGGAGTAGCTTGCCCCATGGAGTATGGTTATGGTTCTACTGCTGTCTTCCAAAGCCATGGAGCGCACCATACTTATATATGGTGCTAGTCCGGTTCCTGTGGCCACCATAACAATATTTTTTTCTGCCGAGACGCGATCTATGGTAAAAACCCCCTTACCTTTAGGGCCTATAAACAGGCGGTCGCCTACAGCTAATTGAAAAAGCCGTGGGGTTAGCTCTCCACTTGTTACCAGAGATATATAAAACTCTAAATATTCTTGCCAACGGCTGCCAGAAGATATTGAGTATGCCCTACGAATAAGTCGCTTGCTTTTTTCTTCGGAATACTCTTTCCTCTTTGTTTCAGGCAGGGAAGGGCTGGACCATGTAAGGCCCAAAACGGTAAATTGACCTGCTGAAAATTCAAAATTCTTTACGTCAGGAGCAACTTTAAGTATTTGCAGTTGAGGGGTTATTTCTGTTCGACCAACAAGAGTTGCATTGTATTGATCTTTTGAGGGGGTCTCTTTTTCTACTCTATCCATTTTCTATACACTGCCTTCCCAATTAATGGTTTAACACTTAAAACAGCAGTTGCAAGTTGGTGTAAACAATTGCTGTTCCTAGGTTTAATGCAGAGGCTACATAGCATAATTGTCTATATTTATTAGAAAAAAAAAGGGCTGGCTAACTGAGGGGACAGCTAACCAACCCTCGCCATAGATACATGACGTGTTGGCATAGCAACATATTTGGTCTCATGATGTCAATATTTTTTTTATTTGCCAGTTAATTTTATTTTTAACTCACTGATTATTTATGAAAATTTGTATAAAAAACTCTTTATTAATCATCTATCATACGTTGTTGAGGGTCTTGTTTTTCAATAATTCGTCGTAAAACCTCCCCAGCTAAAGTTAAGCCAAATAATGCTGGTAAATAGCTAATTGTCCCATTTACAGCCCGTGGTCGCCCTCGTGTGGTCTCTTCTGGTGGCAGGTGGGGCATTGGTTTTTCTAATGACCAAACAGCTAATACTCCCCTTTGACAGTTACGACGGCGTAAACGTTGACGGACCAAACGTGCCAAAGGACAGATATTAGAGTCTAAAACGTCTCCTATCTGCAACATTGATGGGTTGACCTTTCCTCCTGCTCCCATGCTACTAGCTACTTTATAAGCGCGGATTTGGCTCTCTATTATAAGGCTTACTTTGCAGTTTAGGCTATCTATGGCATCAATTACCCAATCTGGTTGGGCTTGGTCTAATATTTCAGGTATGTTTTCAGATGTGAGAAAAATATCATTTAAGGTTATACGACAGTCAGGGTTTATGGAAGCTAACCGTTGCCCAACTAACGTAACTTTTTTTTGACCAATGGTTTCAATGGTTGCTGGAAGTTGCCTGTTTATGTTGGAAGGAGCAACAACATCGCTATCAATAAGAGTTAAGCGACCTATACCAGCTCGTATTAAAACTTCTGCTGCAAAACTTCCAACTCCTCCTAGTCCAGCTAATAAAATATGGCTATTATGCAGCTTTTTAATACCCTCATCTCCCACCAAAATTTGGGTTCTCTCAAACAGTCCATTTCCATTCATTGCAAATTCCTAATAATTTCATGGCATTGCTACTGGTTTTTTTGATGATGTGGGCTTTTGAAATTCCACGTAAACCAGCCAGCGTCTCTACAACAATTGGCAAATTTTTTGGTTCGTTGCGTCTATTAATAAAACCAGCTGGGGGTAGGTCTGGAGCGTCACTCTCTAACACTAGAGCTGTGTCTGCAACCGAGGCAGCAATTTTTTGAATTTTAGTTGCTCTGTTATGAGTTACCACACCACCAAAACCCAGGAGAAACCCCATGGTAATATACTTCTCAGCCTGCTGTAAGCTACCATTAAAACTGTGAATTATGCCACCAAATTGTAGCTTTGTTTTTTTAAGGGTTGTTATAACCTTATCATGAGCTTTTACAGCGTGGATTAACACCGGGATACTCTTCTCTTTAGCCAGTTGCAATTGGGCCTCAAAAAGCTCTTGTTGTTTTTGGTGGTTTTGTTTTGGCTCCCTGAAGTCTAGGCCAATCTCGCCAATTGCTATGGGGTTAACTTTATTAACCCAACGGTAAAGTTGTTCTATAGCATTGTTGGGATGTTGGTTTAAAAATAGGGGGTGCAGACCAAGGGCTAGGTGGATATCAGTATCTGCTACATCTAATAAACCAGTAAATCTTTGCAGGGTTAACCCAGGTACTACAAGATGTTTTACCCCGGCCTCTTTTGCTCTTTGTATAACAGCCAAGCGATCTTCGTTAAAAGCTGGGTTGTCTATGTGGCAGTGGGTGTCAATCATCTAATAGTTGCACACCTTTAAGGCTTCTAGAAGAACACATTTACCAACAGACGATGATAAACTTGGGTCAGTTCTTCTAAATCTGCTATTGCTACACCCTCGTTAAGTTTATGCATAGAGCTTCCTACTAGGCCAAACTCAATTGTTTGTGCGCAAACTTGGGATATAAACCTAGCATCTGAAGTGCCACCACCTGTAGAGCTTTGCGCTTCATGTTTTAAGCTCTCTTTTATGCTCTTATCCAGTGCACTGCGTAAGGTTCCGTCTTGAGAGAGAAATGGCAGACCAGATAATTTTAAAGTTAATTTATAGTCTGGGTGGTCTGGATCATCTAAAACTGCGCGGATTTTTTTTTCTAATGATTCTGGGGTATTTTGTGGACTAAAACGTATATTAAAACCAGCCTCTAATGTGCCTGGAACCACGTTTGTAGAACCATCACCAGCTTTTATATTGGTAAATTGCATGCTGGTAGCAGGAAAATGCTCGTCACCTTCATCAAACTTAATTGCAGTCAACTTTACTAAAGCAGGTGATGCTTTGTGAATTGGGTTATCTGCTAAATGAGGGTAGGCTACATGTCCTTGTTTACCTTGAAAGTTAATGACACCATTTATGGAGCCACGGCGACCATTTTTAAGGCAGTCTCCAAGTTTAGCAACACATGTCGGCTCGCCTACAAGACAGTAATCAAGCTTTTCATTGTTATCGTTAAGCCAATCTAACACCCTAACAGTGCCGTCAACCGCATCACCCTCTTCATCTCCTGTAATTAAAAATGAGAGGCTATTATCTTTGCTAAAATTAGGGTTGGCTTTCAAAAATTTTTCAAAGGCGACCACCATAGATGCAATGGCCCCCTTCATATCGCAAGCCCCACGACCCCATAAGTGCCCGTCTTTTATCTCAGCAGCAAAAGGGTCACTTCGCCAGCCACTGTTATCACCTGGGGCTACAACATCGGTATGTCCAGCAAAACAGAAATTTTTACCGGAGTTACCAAGCCTAGCATAAAAATTTTCCACCACCCCAAAACGCAATGGGTAGACTTTAAACCCCATTGCTTTAAGGCGTTTGATAATAATCTCCTGACAGCCCAAATCCTGTGGGGTGATGGAGGGAGTTTTTATCAGAGCTTGGGCAAGTTCTACAACTGGTGAATTAGAACTCACGGAGCAGTTCATTAATGGCAGTTTTTGAACGTGTACGGGCATCAACCGTTTTAACTATAACTGCACAATAGAGGTTTGGTCCGGGTGATCCATCAGGAAGCGGTTTACCCGGCATAGTGCCAGAAACTACAACTGAGAATGGTGGCACATAGCCCATGTGGATCTCACCTGTTGCTCTATCAACAATTTTTGTTGAAGCACCAAGATATACCCCCATTGATAGAACCGAACCCTCACCAACAATAACTCCTTCGGCTACTTCTGCTCTAGCACCGATAAAGCAGTTGTCGCCAATAATAACTGGGTTTGCTTGTAGGGGTTCAAGTACACCACCTATGCCTGTTCCACCTGAAAGATGAACATTTTTACCAATTTGGGCACATGAGCCAACAGTGGCCCAAGTATCTACCATGGTTCCACTATCTACAAAAGCTCCAATGTTGACATATGAAGGCATAAGTACAGCTCCAGGTGCAATATAGCTCCCTGTACGTACTGTAGCAGGGGGAACCATGCGAACGCCTGCTTTTCTGAAAGCTTTCTTTTTCCAGCCTTTGGTTTTTGTAGGC
>JADGBW010000101.1 GCA_015231305.1 Magnetococcales bacterium
AAAAATAATAAAATTTAACAATATTAATATGTTGTAAGGTTGTAATTATTATAGAAAAATAATGGGGAATTGTTGTGTGTAGAGTTTAGTTGAATTTTTGTTTTCTATTTAACAATGTGAGGGGGAATAATAATGTCAGATAATAGACCTGTGGTTTTTTTAATACATGGAATGGGCGTACATAAGGCAGGGTGGGAAGTGTCTTGGATAGATAGTATGCAAGAGACACTAAAAAATTCTGGTTATACTTATTTTCAGACAAATAATATCAAGAATACTGTAGATTTCTGCCCAATTAACTATGACTCAATTTTTGTTGATTTGTTAGGTGGGTGGTCCAACACTGCAACCAAGGTGATGGAATTAAAAGGAATGAAGATGGCGGGAGAGCTATCTGATGCTGTCAACTGGGCTGCTGACATCAACAAATCAGATTCCAGTTTTATTAGAGATTCCGTATTAGACGTTTTATTATGGCGGCTTGGACACGTAACGCGTAATGATATTATAAACGAGGTAGCAACACAGATTACCGAAAAACTTTTAACTCTAACTCCCCAAAGGCGGAGTAATTGTCATGTTATTTCCCATAGTTTAGGAACAAGTGTAATAGATAGAGTTTTGGATGCCATAGCGACAAACGAATGGCAAAACGGGGCTCCTAGCGGTTTTGACTCTAAAAAATTCCGTTTTAACTCAGTCCATACTTTGGCAAATGTCTCACTTATACTAGAAACAAAAGAACACCAAATTGCACAATCTATGGTTCGACCTGCCAATACGCAACAGCCCCTTGGCTATACTCAAGTTTTTTGTAACTACAAACATAAGCTTGATCCTTTTACGCTATTAAAGCCTTTGAATGCAGGTGAATTATTTAACGAAAAAGAGTTGTGTAATGATATTGCAATAAGCCATATCCATGATGCTAACGTCCATGCCTTTTCACACTATTTTAAACATCCTTCAGTTCATCAAAGTATCGTAAACAATTTGTTGCCAGCAACTGTTTCTTACATTGAGAGAATGAGTGCCAAAGCAGCTTTTAAACACACCAATATAGTTCAAACCATTAATTCTGTTGGCTTGACTGATGAAGCAAAGGTACTTCAAGAGCTTACGCTTATAAATGAGATGATTGAATCTGAAATAGCAGAAGGTAGTAGCTTATTAAAGGTACTGTTGTCTGCGATCTACTTATATGAAAAAGGCAACTTAAAATAATAAGTTACATCTAGTTTCAACTAGAAATAATAAATGGAGACACCTCTATGAAATATTCATTAGGTATATATACAACCTCATTAAATACCAAACATCCACTAGTTGGAATTTTAATGCTGGTTATATTTTGTTTAATATCTCAACCAGCATGGTCCAAAGATAGTAAGTATTCAATATTGAAGCTCAATAACAATGAAGGATATTGTCAAGAAGATATTGGTTTACCTAAATTAACACAGAAAGATTATGATAAAATTGGTGAACAATTAGCAGTGATAAAACAAAAAGCTGCAGACATAAAGACCCTTGCAACAGGAGAGAGTAAAATATGGTTTGAAAAATTTTTGAAGGAGATGGATACTGTTAACGTACCTTCAAAAGGTGATATGAAAAAATTTATTGCCATGTCTAAAGCTGGCAGTAAAGATAGCCCAGATAATATAAAAAACTTTAACCCAGTGCGTTTCAGTGTAACTGGCTTGCCGTTTGGGGACAAATTAAAGTTTATAATATTCCAAAGCTCACAAACTGGTAACAAAATTACGCAGATCTTTGATGGCAGTTTAGAAAACTCTATTATTGGTGATGTAGGGCAATTTCGTAAGTTGATCTGCTTAACAAGCCGGACTCGTAACCTGCTGGTTTCTCGTACACAGTTATTGTCTGCTTATAGTGCAGATATAATCAAGTCAGCAAGGGATAACTATGCAAATTATCGTCGTGATGTTTTAACTAGGCAGCTTCCATGGGAGTATGCGTTAAACAATTTTATGTGGAAAAGCAATTGTTATTTAGATGACTGTAATATACTAACAGGTACATTAAATGGCCCTCCCAAAGCACAGCTGCGTTTCTTGCATCCTACCCCCATGGTTATGAGTATTAATGGAGAAGCTCCCGTTAACCCACGAGCAGTTGTAGAAGTTATAGGTATAGAGGGTATAGATGATGGAAAGGATGGTTATGAGACTGGATACACCTTTTCAATGATATGGGCCCCTTCTCAAGATGCTGAAGAAGGACATGGCTATGGCGTAATAGGAGGTTATGGAAAATACTCAGTTGGTTTAGCTTGGCATGAAGAAGATAAGTCAACCTCAATTTTATTTGGCCTTGATGTTGTCAAATTATTTGATGCCACAAAGACAAAGTTAAATGAAAAAGCAAAAATATCATTAGATGAGTTTGAAAAAAATGCTGTCCGGGCATTGGCATTATTAAATTAATTTTTATAGGGACTTAAAACAAAGTAACAGAAAATTTACAGTCAACATAAAGTTAATCATTTGAAGGTAGGTATCCAGATAGTATCAACTATACTGTTATTTATTTCCGCCTTCGTGCTAATGACATGCTGTTTTTATTGTGCTCAGTTTTTAATTAAAGCTACTTTAGAAAAGTGCCAGTTTTATAGCTACACTGTTAAAATAAAAAAAGGCGAACCTGAATTAAGCTCCAGGTTCGCCTTTTTTGTTTGCTGCGTTTAAGCTTGTTGTTGCTTAATATTAACCAATAATAGAGTTAAAGGTTGGGCTTGGACGCATAGCTTTGTCTACTTTTGCTTGGTCAGCATCGTAGTAGCCACCAATATCAACTGGGCTGCCTTGGGCAGCTAGTAGCTCAGCTATAATTGTGTCTTCATTACTGGTTAGTTTTTGGGCCATTGGAGTAAAATATTCTTTTATTTCACTGTCTTCATTTTGATCTGCTAATGCTTGGGCCCAATATTTTGCAAGGTAAAAATGGCTTCCACGGTTATCTAGCTCATTTACCTTACGGCTTGGAGATTGATTGTTAACTAACAATTGCGTAGTTGCTTCATCAAGTGCCTTACCGAGAATAGCAGCTTTAGGGTTGTTGTTTACTTTGCTTAGGTGCTCCAATGAGACAGCAAATGCAGCAAACTCACCAAGAGAGTCCCAACGTAGATGACCCTCTTCAACCATCTGTTGAACATGTTTAGGAGCAGAACCACCAGCACCTGTCTCAAAAAGGCCACCACCCTTCATAAGTGGTACAATTGAGAGCATCTTGGCACTTGTTCCAACTTCTAAAATTGGGAAAAGATCGGTTAGATAATCACGTAGAACGTTACCAGTAACAGAAATAGTCTCTTTACCATCTTTTAGACGAACCAAAGAAGCTTTGGTTGCTTCTACTGGAGACATGATTTTAAGGTCTAAACCACTGGTGTCGTGATCTTTAAGATACTCATTAACCTTAGAAATTAACTGGATATCATGAGCACGCTCATCACTAAGCCAGAAAATAGCTGGAGAACCACTGGCTCGTGAACGATTAACAGCCAGTTTCACCCAGTCTTTAATAGACTCGTCTTTGGTTTGACACATACGCCAAATGTCACCAGTTTCAACGTTGTGCTCTAATAAGGTGTTGCCAGATGCATCAACAACTCTAATAACTCCATCACCAGGGGCTAAGAAAGTTTGTGGGTGAGAGCCGTACTCTTCTGCTTTTTTAGCCATTAGGCCAACGTTGGGTATACTGCCCATGGTTGTTGGGTCAAATGCACCGTTCTGTTTACAGAAATTAATACACTCTGCATAAACACCAGAGTAACTGTGGTCAGGAATAACAGCTTTGGTATCGGCCTCTTTACCATCAGGACCCCAGCCCTTACCACCGCCACGAATAACAACAGGCATGGAGGCATCGATAATAACATCACTTGGTACGTGAAGGTTAGTGATGCCTTTATCTGAGTTAACCATATAAAGGTCTGGCTGATTAGCCATACAAGCTTGTAAATCAGCTTCTATTTCAGCAACTTGATCCGCTGGTAGAGATTTGATTTTGGTAGTGATATCACCAACGCCATTGTCTGGGTTAATGCCTAGTTTGGCAAATAGATCTGCATGTTTTTCATAAACATCTTTGAAGAAAACCGATACTGCATGTCCAAATATGACTGGGTCGGAGACCTTCATCATTGTTGCTTTCATATGCAGTGAGAAAAGAATACCCTGTTCTTTGCAGTCTGCAATTTCCTTTTCATAAAACGCTCTTAAAGCTTTTACGTTCATAAAAGAAGCATCAATAATCTCTTTTTCAATTATTGGGGCTTTCTCTTTTAAAACTGTAATTGCGCCATCTTTTGCTACAAATTCAATTTTAGCATCCCCAGCAGAAGAGGCAGGAACTATCATGGATTTTTCAGTTGAGGCAAAGTCACCACTTGTCATAGTTGCAACGTGGGTTTTAGAGTCTGCTACCCATTTACCCATTCTGTGTGGGTTTTTGCGAGCAAATGCTTTAACAGCTGGTGGCGGACGGCGATCAGAGTTACCCTCACGCAATACAGGGTTAACAGCACTACCTTTTACTCCATCATAACGAGCCTTAGCATCTCTCTCGGCATCATTTTGTGGATCTTCAGGATAGTCAGGAATATCATAACCATGCTCTTGCAGCTCTTTAATTGCTGCTTGCAGCTGAGGAATTGAAGCACTGACATTTGGCAGCTTAATTACGTTGGCTTTAGGTGTTTTTACCAGCTTGCCAAGCTCTGCAAGGTCATCCGGATGGTTTTGGTCAGCTGTTAGCTTTTCTGGGAAGACAGCTAGAATTCTTCCGGCTAACGAAATATCTTTTGTACCAACAGATACTCCTGCTGCTTTAGAAAAGTTTTGAATAATAGGGAGAAGAGACCCACTAGCAAGTTGTGGTGCTTCATCAACTTTGGTGTAAATGATATCTGGCGTATTCTGGTCTGACATGTTTTTACTCCAATTGATAGGATCGGTTCTTGAACTATTTTAAATTAGTACGTGTCAACTGTATTGACTCTCCTTGGCTATCATTTTTACAAGGCTTACGAGACTACCCAATATCGACGCTTGTGAAATAAGACTCACCTAGCTAATTAATATTTGCTTGAATGTCAATGGTAAAGCGACATACCATAGTGTCGATATTTTGCAGTGATTGCATGTAACCATTTGTAATGTATATGTTTGGCTATAAAAAATTAACTAGTAAAAAAAACCAAAAAAATCATAATTTTAATGAGTAAAATTACGTTGCAGTGCACAAAAATATCCCCATAAAATTAATTCATAAACAGCAGTTTTATCTCCAGCTTCATATTAGCATTACCTCTTTTTTGGGGTGCATTTGTGGCATGAAAATAGGCTGTTTTTAGTGTTGTAAATGTTAGGAGTAAAACATATGAAATTTAAGCTTCTGGTTTCTATTTTTATTATATTGATTTGGGCCAGTTTTTTGCCAAGCTCTCTACAAGCACAAGATAGTGTAGAGCAAAGTACAGCTGTTATAGTTTACAAAAAATTTGCCAATGCCTTTGTCTCAGGACAGTTTGATGAGGCTAGGTCGTTGTCTGTTGGAGATGCCAGCGCAGTTGTAGGACGTAAAGAGGAGCTAGTTCGCAAAGGCGAGAAATTACTGCCAATTCAAGAACCATTGTATATGATTGTGAGTGAAGTTTTTAGTGATGATGGGGGTAAGGTGCAACTGCATGCTGTGCAGGTTGTGCAGGGTAAAACAGAGGCAGAGATGTTCAAGCCACCTACCTTACATAGGCAATATGTAACTTTGCTAAAAAAAGAGAAGGGCTGGAAGGTGGTTTCATTTAAAGACGATAAAGAAAAATGCTGTACTGAATAAAAAAAGCGAAATTTTTTTCAAAGTCTAATCATTTAATTTTGCAATACAAATTTGGTTTCTGCCACCGCTTTTTGCCTGGTACATTGCCGTATCTGCTGCTTGTATAACGCTGTCTGTATCTTCTAGTTTACCTGAATGAGGGTAAATAACAATACCAATGCTTACTGTTACATGTAGGTCATCTATCCGCATATCTTCAATTTTTTGTCTAAACCTATCTGCTGCATCGCCAATGCCGGGGGCAATTGTATTTGGCATTATCACGCAAAACTCTTCACCACCATACCGACAACAGAAATCTACATTGCGGAAATGATCTTTCATTACCTTTGCAATACCCTGCAATACTCTATCCCCTTGGTCGTGACCATATTTATCGTTAAATGATTTAAAATGGTCAACGTCAAAAAATAGAAAGCCAAATTCAAGGTTATACCGTTTTGCGCGGGCAAATTCTTCTTGTAGCAACTCATCCATACGTCGTCTGTTATATAGGTTTGTAAGTCCGTCTGTGTGGGAGAGGTTGCGAAGTTTATCTTCTAGCTCTTTCTCTGCTGTTACATCGCGAATTAAAGTGGCTGAGCCAATTACATTTTGCTCATTATCATTAATTATTGAGGCGTATATACTTAGTACATGGTTGTTGTAAACGAGAATTTCTGGTACATCCACACCAGACTTTTTAATAAATGTAGAGAGGAATTCTTCATCGTCAAATAGCGAGTAAAAACCGTCTTTAATAATTTTCTCGTCACTTTTACCAAGTAGCCTTTGGGCAGCAGGATTAACTAAAACCACCTCTCCTTTCTCGTTGGTGGCAACAATTCCTTCTCTAGCGCCTTGTAGTATGGTTGTCAGCTTATTTTTTTCGCTTTGTAAACCTTTATGTGTAATACGTAGGTCGTTGCACATCTGGTTGAAAATACGAGCCATATCACTTAGCTCATCATGGCCTGTTACAGGTACATGTTGGTCTTGGTTGCCACTTGCTAAATTTTTCATGGCATTAGATACTTGAGAAATTGGTTGTATAATAGATTTGCGGACAAAAAATACCAGCAATAAAAGTGTAACACCTATACCAATTAGCATAATTGTGGAGCGCAAAATTGCTTTGTCTAACATATTTTTGCGAGATGTGATGTCAAAATATATCTCAAAAGCACCTAAAAACTGCTCACCGTTCATAATGGGAACATAGGTCTCAACAACATCTATTTTAAGGTTTTCACCATCCATAGATTTGCTCTCTTTGCTCACGGTTTTTGTAAATACTTCTCCCTTGGCAACAAGATTATGGAAATAGTGTTTATCGTTTTGATTGCCAATTTCACTCTCTACTGATGAAAATATAATTTCACCACCTGGTGAAAAAAGGCGATATTTAAAGACGTTAAAATCTTTAGATAGGATTCTGACCTCTTTTTTAAAGTTTTCGGATATCGATTGTTTGTTAGTAGCAATAACAGAATTTTCGCGCATGTTACCAACCAGGTGAGAGGCCACACGAACAGCATCTTCCTCGGTATTACTAGTTAAAATAGCAGTAAAACCAGGAATTGTAACAAACAACGAATAGATAGGGAGTATGATTGCAATTAATATAGATGCTATAAAACTATTTCTTAAAAATCGATATTTTAACATAGCTCTATCATTACTTAATAAGTATCAGAAAATAATGATATTTTTTAATAATTTATCATTATTATTTTTTATCTCGACTTTTATATTTTCTATCTGTTTACATCACATTTACTTCAAATGTCAAGCAGCAAAAACCTTGAGGAAACACATATAAGGTTTTTGCTTTAACCTAGATTCAGCAGTTGGCGGTGCGTGCATGGCGTAAGATATTGGTTTATCTGGTGTATTTGGGGAAATCGCGGTCACTTTATTGGTGATAAGACTTTCCCCTGATATGCTAGGTGAATCAATAGGTTGCGCTAGGTGCGTGCTTCCAACTGCCGTTTTTAGGTTAAAAGTTTATATTAAAAAATGTCTGTAAGTGGCTAGCTTGTTAGAGATAAATAAAAAAATAAGGTCATAGCTATATTTATGAAAAAAGTGGGGCAAGAAAAAAGCGCAAAAAAAAATGCCAGGGAAGTGATTTCCCCGACATTTTTTTAGTTTGTGACTCTGCAGTATGTTAGAAATGATATGATATGCCCAATGAGAACACTGGGTAGTATTGCATATATGTCAATGCATCATCATCTTCAATATCTTGTTGGGCTGCTGCAACGTTTGTGTTTAAAGTTGCAATAGATGCAGCATCAAGCGAGGAGTTTGGAGTTACCGATAGAGATACAGATGGTTTACCTGTGTATAACAAGCCCAAGTCTGACCAGAAGCTCCAGTTGCTATTTTCTGCAATAGGGTTACCCCACCCAATACCGATATAGGGGCTTACGACATTATATTCAACTTCTACGTTTAGTGTGCCTACTTGTGTTCCAGTATATGAAACATTGTTGATGTCTATTGTTTGACTAGTGCTTGGGGAGACACTGCCTTCAAGTGCGTTAAAGTTTAAAAACAGACCTGTAGTTAAGCGAAACCCACCTGAAAATGGATGCCAGTCAACAAGTCCGCCGGCAGTCATTAGAGTTAGGTCTGCATCATAGGTGACATCATCTAGGTCTTGGTCCATGCTATAGGTGAAGCCTGCTAGGCTTAAGCGACCATTGAGCTTGGGTGCAAGGTTTGTTGTTGCATTAATGCCAAGGCCACGAGTGCTTAATTCACCTGTAATAGCATATTCTGAGAACATATCATCTGATGCCGAGGCATTTTGGACACAAACCATGCTTAAGCAGGCTAGTCCAGCACAGCATAAAGATTTAAAGTACATCGCATTTCCCTTTATATTTCAATTAAATAGTTGTTCTTTGTTTATTATTTGTAGTTTGTATATAAAATGTAACTAGTGAGACAATAATACAACAATAGAAGCTTATTCTCAAGGAAAATCTTGTCTTTTACATGCCCAATTATAACACGATTGCAATTAAATTGGTGATATTTAAAATCTATTTTTTATAAGTTCCAGTAGAGTTTTTTCTACCTCATTTGTTACATGGGACCATTGAGCATATTGCTTCTGTCTAAAAAGAGTGCAAGACGGATACCAACGACAGTCACTACTGGCAAGGGACCACCGCCAATCAGGGGTAAGTGGTAAAAGAACCCAGACAGGCACTCCCATTGCTCCTGCAAAATGCACAGTACTGTTATCAATAGAGATAATTAGGTCACATGCTGCTACTTGGGCTGCAAACTCTTCTAGTGAGTCAAGAGAGTTTACCTCTTTATCGTTATAAATATCATAACCAGTTTCTTGAGAAAAATTTGCAAGCTCCTTGTCTACATCACCATACTGCAAATTAAGTAAAAATAAGCTTTTTGAGTGTTTTTTAATTAAATTGCCAAACATGTTTTCAAGAGTTGTAGAGCGGTTTTTGCCACTAATTTTATTGTTTGTTTTCCAAGATATACCAACTATTAACTTTTCGTATGCAAGTTTTTTATATTTGTTAATAAAAGATGATAATATTGATTTTTCTGGTTGCAGCTTGCCAATTGTCTTGCTGTAGTTCTCAAAGCTGTTTTCATAAAAGCGGGCTACTGAACCAGCCATAGTTTGATAATCAAATTTTAAAGCAGCTAAATATGGGGATATACTGGCAGTTTTTTTGATAAAAACTGTTTTGGGAAATGTTCTTTTAAAAAGGTTTAACAACCTATCAGTACACTCTGCCACTAGTACATTTGCGGCAACTGTTTCTATATGAAATAAAAACATAGCAAACATCACCTCATCGCCTATGCCTTGTTCCATATATAATAATATATTTTTATTGTTAAGTGGTTCTCCATGCCAAAGGGGAATATTAGGGGCCATGGTTATTTTTTTTGTCTCTTGGCGCAAAAGTCGCCACTCCAACTCTTCCCAGCCATTCTTCATGTCGCCTTGTAAATATAGAGACAAGCCAAGGTTATAGTGTACTTCAGCATAGTCTGGTCGAATGGCGATAGCTTTTTTGTAGTTTGTAATTGCCTCTATAAACTTGCCTTGGTCGGCAAGTAAATTGCCAAGGTTGTTATATATCTCCGCAAACCCAGGATTAATTTCTATCGCCTTGTTAAAACATCTATATGCGTCTTCTAGTTTATCTTGCTGATGATAGACTAAACCCTTGTTATTATGTGGCCCTGCATCATTGGGGTCGGTTGCTATTACCTTGTTATAACACTCTATAGCTTCAGTAAAACGGCCTTGTTTTTTTAAAGCGTTACCGAGATTATTCTGTACATGGGGAAAATCTGGTTGAATGGCAATTATGGTTTTATAAATATTTATTACTTCATCTAATTTACCGTCCTCTCTTAGTATTATTGCTAAGTTGTTGTAGGCATCAATAAAACTAGGGTCAAGAGCAACAGCAGCTTTATAATATGTTGTTGCATCTTTGGTTTGACCGCATTCGTTAAGCGCAATAGCAAGGTTGAAATTGGCTTCAGCAAAATTAGGATCAATTGCCAAAGCGTTTTTATAGCTTTTTATTGCTAATTCATATTTACCTTGCGCTTTTAAGGCAGATGCAAGAGAGCTATGGGCATCTGCATTGTTTGGGTTAATTGAAATAGCTTTTTCACAGTTTGTTATTGCCTCATCAATTTTACCATCACGTTTTAAAATTATACTAAGATTAACAAGAGCCAATTGATTGTCAGGTTGTAGTTCTAATGTTTTGTAATAACATGTGAGAGCTTTTGCAAACTGACCATTTTGATGGTGCTCTAACCCTTGTTGCAAATATATTTGGCTGCTCTTATGGTCTGCTGGTTCTTTTGTCTTTAAAGTAGCAGTTTTTTTACTTAGTTTTTTTTGTTTTCTTCTCTCTTCTCTATTCATGTCTTAAAATATCCGGCAAATGGCGGTTGTAATTTCCATATCAATAATAAAATTTTTCAATTATTCCATCTTCGACATATGGCTGTATGCAGGTACAAATACTTAGTCTAGGATTATAGCAGATTGTTTGGCAAATAAATCATATATTTGGGTTGAGGTGGTAAATTTTGCAGTATACTAAATTTACTAAACCACTAATTAGGGTACAGATTGACAACATGATGATTCGTGGCAAAATGGTTCATAATAATATTTGCTTTTTAAACAACTGAAATAACGGATGTATAAATGAGTGAGCAGGTATCAGCTTATGGTGGTGAAAATTTACAACTAAATGTTGATGAAGCATATAAACAGGCCCTTATTCATTATAATGCAGATAATTTTCATGAAGTTGAAATAATTTGCAACACTATACTTAAGAGTTCTCCTTACCATATTGATGCCATAAACTTACTTGGCATTATAGCACAAAAAAATAACCGCCATGACCTTGCCGTAAAGGAGTTCCAACGTGCAATAAATATTAACAACTCTATTGCGTTACTACATTTTAATTTAGCCGTTTCAAAAGTACAGTTGGGTGAAATAGATGTAGCAATACAAATTTTAAATAGTGCAATAACAATAGAGCCAGATAACCTTCAAATTTCACAATATTTACATGAAATAACATCGGAGCAACAAAACAATAACTTGGAATATGAGTCGCAAAAAGCTTTGGATAAAGGGGTTGCTTGCCATAATGCTGGTAAATTAGACGATGCCATGGCTTTTTATAAACAAAGCCTCGATTATCAACCACAAAATTTTAATGCCCTCTCTAATTTTGGTTTTGCTCTGCAAGCAAAAGGCGAAATTGTAAAAGCTGTAGAATATTATAAAAAAGCCATTACCATTAACCCAAATTTTGCATTAGCTTATAATAATTTGGGTTTTGCATTAGCCGAACTAGGCAAGCTGGACGAATCTATAACTGTTTTGCAAAATGCTATAGCTATAGAGCCAAATTATGCCCAAGCTCATTACAACCTTGGCAATACTCAGCAAATGCAGCAAAAATTTGATGATGCTATTTTTAGCTTTAAGGCAGCTATTGCTATTAAGCCAGACTATTTTGAGTCTCACTATAACCTTGGTAACGCCTATATGGTTAAAGAGAGAGTTTATAAAGCTATTGCCAGCTATAAAAAAGCCGTCAAACTAAACCCAGATTTTGCAAAGCTATATATCAACTATGGCGTGGCTCTACGCGAGACAGGACAGTTAGAAGAAGCGGTCAAATGTTTTAAAAAAGCAATAGCGATTAACCCCCATTACGCCCAAGCTCACAACAATTTGGGTGTTACCCTAAAAGAGCAGGGTAAAATAAAAAAAGCTGTAGCCAGCTTTAATAGAGCAATAAAAATTAAACCAGATTATGCCGAAGCCTATGGCAACCTTGCCTCAAGTAAAAAATATACTAACATTTCTGAAATAGATGAGATGCAAAGTGTGTTGTCACGATTGCATTATGAAAAAGACAAAATTCACCTAAATTTTGCCTTGGGTAAGGCTTTTGCAGATATTGAACAATACGATGACTCTTTTAAATATTATTTAGCAGGCAACCAGCTTAAAAGGGCAACAATTAATTTTGATATTGGTAAATTAGCCCAAACATTTAAACTTATTCGCCATACATTCGACAAAAAGTTTTTTAAGGCAGTGGGTCGTTGTGGCTGTGAAGATGAAACCCCTGTATTTATATTGGGAATGCCTCGTTCGGGATCTTCTCTTATAGAACAGATATTATCTAGCCATAAAGATGTGTTTGGGGGAGGAGAGTTACCATTTTTAAAAGATTGTTTTCCTTCTGGTTTTTTTAATAATATTGCTGAAAATTCGCAACTGTTACAAGGCAGCAGTGCTCTAAGCCTTGGTGAAAAATATATTGAACGCCTAAGGGAGATAGAGCCTAAAGCTAAGTATATAGTAGATAAAATGCCCCACAATTTTATGTTTATTGGGGTGATAAAGATAATTCTGCCCAATGCAAAAATTATTCACTCTTTCCGCTCCCCAGAAGATACTTGCCTTTCAATATATCGCTCTGATTTTGTCGGTATGCATGAATATGCATACGATTTAAAAGAGCTAGGGGAATATTACCAATTATATTCTGGTTTAATGAGTCACTGGCAATCTCTGTTTCCCAACTCCATTTATAACTGTCATTATGAAAAACTGACCCATAACCAGAAAAAAGAGACAAAAAAAATGCTAGATTTTCTTGGTCTTGGGTGGAGTGAAAATTGTATCAATTTCCATAAGACAGAGCGTAATGTAAGAACCGCAAGTGATTTTCAGGTTCGGCAAAAAATTTACACAAGCTCAGTAAATGGATACAAGAGATATGAAGACCAGTTGCAGCCTCTGCTAAAAGCTCTTAGAAGCCCCAATAAAAAATAGTCTACTATTTTTTTAAGAAATTCTAAAAAATTATCAAAATATTCTAGGTTAATTTAATAGCCTGTAATTTTGCATATATTATACTGTACAGCTTCAAAGTTATATTCTACAGTTGGTTTACTTCTATTGCTGGTAAAACAGATTTTATTTACAAAGTTTAAATATTACTATAGGTAATTACATTAATTTCGTGGTAAAAAATTAACGACTGTGTTAGTTTTTGTTACAAACTCACTATGTTAACACTTTTTAAAACTAAAAACATAGAAACTAAGTTAGCCAATACAATGATTTAAGAGTTCTTATATATGGAGAATTAATTGAACAAAATTCATTTTAGTAGTGGTTGATTATGGCTATAGATAATTTTTTAAAGGGTTCCTCATGGTACCAGGGACTGAAAATACTTCCACATTTTGGTGAAAGTATTAGGGATCTATTGTTTTCATCATTTGCAATTAATATCCTCTCGTTAGCACTTCCCATAACCCTTATGCAGGTGTATGACCGCATATTAGGGTATGAAGCAAAAACCACCTTGGTTTGGTTAGTTCTTGGCTGTTGCACAGCTATTCTTTTAGAGACAATTTTACGTCTGGCACGTTCCCATGTTAGCGGTTGGATGGCAGCTCGTTTTGATCATCTTGTTGGGGTTAGTGCTGTTGATCGTGTGTTGACTACACCATTGCAAGTATTAGAAAAAGATGGTGTTGGGGTGCACCTGGAGCGTATATATGCAATAAACACTCTAAGAGGGTTTTATGCAGGGCAGATTTTCCAGGTTATGTTAGACCTTCCTTTTTCTTTAATATTTATTGCCACAATTTGGTTTTTAAATGCAAATTTAGTTTTAGTGCCGTTGGTAGTTATTACCATTTTCTTGTCAATTTTTGCTACCTTTAAATGGCAGTTTGAAAAAAACCGCATTGAACAAGGCAAGGTAAATGATCGTCGTTACAATTTTATAATAGAGCTTTTAAGTGGCATACACTTAGTTAAGTCTCTCTCTTTAGAAGAGCAGATGCTAAGGCGTTATGATCGTCTGCAAGCTTCAGCTGCTAAAGCCAACATGAAAGTTACCACCTGGAGCGAACTTCCCACCAATA
>JADGBW010000102.1 GCA_015231305.1 Magnetococcales bacterium
CGTGCTTACAACTGCCGTTTCTAGGTTTATATTTTAATACAGTTTTTAATTGAAACCTCTATATCGTAATTTTTAAAACTATCACTCTTCTGATATCCTTTGAGCTAAAGCAGCTTTGATAAAATCATCAAGGTTGCCATCTAAAACTGAGTCGGTGTTGCCTTTTTCTACCCCAGTTCGTAGATCTTTTACCATACGGTAAGGGTGCAACACATAAGAGCGGATCTGATGCCCCCAACCTATATCTGTTTTAGCATCAGCAGTTGCTTGGGCTTCAGATGCACGTTTGTCCATCTCTAACTGATAGAGACGAGCCTTAAGCATTTTAAAAGCTTCATCCTTATTACGATGTTGGGAACGACCACTTTGACACTGCACAACAATGCCAGAAGGATGGTGGGTAATACGAATGGCTGAGCTGGTTTTGTTTATGTGTTGACCACCAGCACCCGAAGCTCGATAGGTATCAATGCGGATATCTTTTTCATTTATTTCCACCTCTACTGTATCATCAATCTCTGGGTATACATACACAGAAGAAAATGAAGTGTGCCTTCTAGCTGAAGAGTCAAAAGGGCTTATTCTTACTAATCTGTGTACTCCACCCTCAGTTTTTAGATAACCATAAGCTAGCTCACCAACAACCCTCACCGAAACAGATTTACAGCCAGCTTCGTCCCCAGCCTGATAGTCTTGAATTTCAGTTTTAAAGCCGTGTGACTCTGCCCAACGCAAGTACATACGTAAGAGCATTTCAGCCCAGTCTTGAGATTCTGTGCCTCCTGCTCCTGGGTGGATTTCAAAAAAAGCGTTGTTTGCGTCAGCTTCACCAGATAACATCCGCTTTAGCTCTAAATCTTCTACACGTATTAACATAGCTGCTGACTGGCTAGCAATTTCGTCTATAAGGTCAAAATCACTCTCCTCCACAGCCATCTCGTGAAGATCTATGCTATCGGTTAGTTCAGCGTCTAAAGACTCCCACTCGAGAATAGTCTTCTCCAGCAAGCTTTTTTCCCGCATTATCTCTTTTGCTCGCGCAGGGTCAGCCCAAAGTGCAGGGTCTTCGCTTAAAGAATTTATCTCTTCAAGGCGTTTTTTGCCATTTTCGTAGTCAAAGATGCCCCCTTAGAAGAACTAGCTTCTCCCGAATGGCATCAAAGTTTTTCTTACTGCTCTCTTCCATAACCTTAACCGTTAAACTATTATATGTATTCCTATATTTTTAGCTGTTATAAGCTGCTTTTAGCATAGGAAAATTAAAAATTAGACGTACAATATTATCATGCCATAAAGATAAAGCAATTAATATAACGATGGTTGAACCTACTGTATATGGAGAAAAAAATTGTACTTTGCCATTATAAGCCAAGATATTGAAAACTCATTACCATTAAGAAAAACTGCTCGTCCTGCACATATAAAAAGGCTAGAGACCCTTCGTGACGAAAATAGGCTACTTATTGCAGGTCCATTTCCTGACCCAGATAGCGATGGTTTTACAGGTAGTTTGGTGGTAGCCGAATTTGACTCACTTAAAGATGCCCAAACCTGGGCCGATGCTGACCCCTATATGAGTGCTGGGGTATATGCAAATGTTATGGTTAAACCGTATAAAAAGGTCTTACCATAAACAATATACTTTTTTACAAAACAAATACTATTATCAAATAACTGCAACAGCTATCTTGCTTGCATTTTTTTAAAGCTATTAACAGGTTACAAGCAGTAAAGACTATTATTTTTTCTGTTTTATTTGTAATATCAAAAGTTAAACAAATTTTAAGAAGTGACAAGCTTTTGTTTGAGGTTAAGCGCGATTTTGCCAAAAATCTAAAAGAAATTTTAGTGTACTTGCATAAACACCGTCATTTTCACTCTCACGGGGTCCAGCTATATTAAGGGTACTAATTTTATTTTGCTCCAACCATGCTAGCAACATTTCAAAGGCTGCCTCTTTTTTCATGGCAATATAATCAAGGTCTAAAATCAGGCAAGGTTTGCCAAGTTTTTTGGTAAGGCGGTGAGTAAGGGCCGTACCACCATGCAAAACACCTCGGCAAATTATAAGTGTACCGTCAGAGTCGTTAATATTCATCTGGGTACGTTGGGGATATGAAGAAGACTCTGTCTCTTTTAATGGGTAGTGATCAGGTATGCGACCGTCCAATGCTAAACGACCTTTAGGACACCAGCCACCAGACTTAATACCACACTGTATGGCAAAATCTAGAGCTGCACGGTCTACACCTGTCTGCCCCCCTGAAACTATTTTTTGTGTGGTTATTTTAGTCATTATACATACTATTTGTAATATATAAAGCCGGGAGAGCAAGAAAAAAAGACGTACAATTAACTTGAGAAAAACAATCTTTTAATAACTTTTGCTTAATGCGTTAATTTCATCTTCGTCGGTGAAATCGAATGGCTCTTCTAAAGCTTCATCTTTTTTATGTTCTATAAAACGGTAAAAAACCACAAGGCCAATTATTACCTGAACCACTGCTAGAGAGATAAACAGTATAGCCCATTTATAGTCACCAGCCTGCACTGCACCAGTAGCATTAGCTCGCAGTATAGGAGATAACATCAAGACGTTTAAAATATTTACAACAATAGTACCTATAGCCATCCAGAGATAATTACCTCTAACGTAATAGGCCATAATACCAGCGATAATTGTAAGGTAACCACCAAAAAAGGGAATAGCGACATATAACAAAGAAGATACTAGTGCAAAAACTGCCGCAGCCCCACCTTTACCAGAACGATGTAAAATAGCAAAAAATACCAGGCTAACCACTGCTGATGCTATGGTTATGACAACTGCATTTAGCAATATAAAATGGAGTATTGCACTGCCCATCTGATAAACCTATCTAAAAAAAAGATTTTTTTTTATGGTTTGTAACACAAACACCAACCATCGTTATTATTAACTAGATTAACGGAAATGAAAACTATTTAAAAGAGTCATTTCATCTTATTTTCATTAATAAAAAATTTTATCTCTTAAAGGTTTGGTTAACAAGGTATTTTTTTATTGTTGTTACTATTTAATTAATTGAATATATTTACTAAAAATCTCTTATCCTATCAAAGATTAAGCACAACAACCTAAAATGCTAGGGTATTGATAGCCCAACAGGATTAACAAAAAAGTATTTCTCAAAACAAAAATATACTATTATGTAGTGAAAATAAGTTAGTATTAACAGCTATTGCTTTTGGCTTTATTATCCAACCACAAGCAATATTTACAATATATTGCTTAGTGCAATTAATATGCTCGTACCATGTGGTACAGTGTTAAGTATAATATTTCCAAATTGTAACTGTGAATTGTGGGAAAACAGTTGAAAATGGTAAAAAATTCTAAAAATCAAAAATCACTACCTATGCTCATGACAGACGAAGATTTCCGTCTTTTGGCTCAAATGATTCCTGGTGGAGTTCTCATACACCAAAAAGAAATAATTATTTTTGCCAATAGTCAGGCCCATAATATTATTGGTTTCGATGAGAAAACAGGTCTTGCTGGGGAGATGCTCACAAAATTTTTTCCTTCTGATGCTTGGCAGCGTTTAAGCCAATCTATAGAAGGTGGAGAACTCAACAATAACTCTAGTGGCTTTACTGCGGACCTGCAAATAATACGTTCAGATAAATCAAAGGTTCATATTGAGTCTACCACAACAAAAATTACATTTTCATCTGGTGTTGCACTATGCACAATATTTCATGATGTCTCGCAACGTAAAAAGTCTGAAAAAATAATACACCATCAAGCCAACTACGATAATCTAACTGGCTTACCAAACCGTACACTATTTATGGACCGCTTAACCCAAGAGGTTATCAGAGCAAAACGCCAAAAAAGCCGTGTAGCTTTAATGTTTATCGATTTAGACCGTTTTAAATGGGTAAATGATACTTTAGGCCATGGTGCTGGTGATCTACTACTTAAAGAGGTATCGGCCCGACTGCAAAAATGCTTACGGAAATCTGATACTATTGCACGTATTGGTGGCGATGAGTTTACCGCCATATTACCAGATATGATACGAGGCCCCCATGCAGAACGTGTAGCTGGCTCTGTTTTAACTGAGTTAGCAACCCCATTTTTATTAGATGGACAAGAGGCATTTATTTCTGGTTCAGTAGGCATTGCAATTTATCCTGACGATGCCAAAGAGATGGACGACCTGCTTAAAAATGCTGATACTGCTATGTATCGTGCAAAAAATGAAGGTCGCAACGCATTCCGCTTTTTCACACCTGATATGCATGAAGAAGCCCAAGAACGCATGGAGCTGGAAAAAGATCTCCACCATGCTTTAGAACGAAACCAGCTAGTATTAAATTACCAGCCAATTATCGACATGCGGACCAAAAAGATAGTTGGTGCAGAGAGCTTTATTCGTTGGCATCACCCCAAAAGAGGCAATATACCCCCCAATACTTTTATTCCTATAGCAGAAGAGATTGGTTTAATTGCTGAAATAACCCAGTGGACTATTCGCACCTCTTGCATTCAAGCTCAACAATGGCGTGAACAAAAAAAAGTAGTAGAAGACTTTTTCATATCTGTTAATCTCTCTTGCACGCGCTGTAGAGAACTATCTACTGACGACAAAATAAGCTCTATATTAAAAGAGTCTGGATTGCCTCCCACAGCACTTGTTTTAGAAATTACTGAAAACATATTGTCTGAAGATGAAGTACGAGCCATGGTTATGTTAGACAAATTAGTAGCTTTGGGTGTTAACCTCTGGCTGGACGATTTTGGCACTGGCTACTCGTCTCTTAGTGTATTGAAAAAACTACCGGTCAATGGCATAAAAATAGATAGAGCATTTGTTCCCGATGTAACATCAAATGCGCAAACAACAGTATTGGTTGAAGCAATAATGTCTCTTGCTAAAAGCCTTAAACGCCGCGTTATTGGTGAAGGTGTAGAGAGAGAAGACCAAGCCGAATTTTTGGTGAAACATAGCTGTGACTGGGGACAGGGTTACCTATATAGCAAAGCCGTTATAGCAAAAGAGTTTGAAGAGTATTTAAAAAGCCATAAAGCTTAAAACTCTATAATTAACGAAAATAATTATTACCAAGACTAATAAATTAAAGCAGCGATCTTTAATTTTCTGGGTTCCAGATTAAGTAATAATGATGCTCCACTAGCTTTATATTGTATATTTTTAGATTTATAGTCGATCCAAAGAGAAACCTGCCATAGTCAAATAAAAATCAATGAACAGTAAGAATAAGCTTGCTACTAAAGGTATTGGAAAGATTAAGTTTTGATAAAAAATATAAAGCTATAATTTATTCATTGGCATCATGAGATCATGAAGCTCTTCTTCACTTACATTGCTATTTTTACAACTAGACAATCCTGGTGGATGGGGCATTTTATTTTCGTTTATGAGCTTGCTATTACGTTCCCAAGCTCGTAATTTCACCTCAAGAAGATTTTCATTAAACGGTTTGCTTATTAAATCGTCCCCACCTAAGTCCAGACACATTACCAACTCATGATCATCATTAGAGCTAGTAAAAAAGATAATTGGGACAAATTTATCATACTCTTTTGCAATTTCTTTTAGTACAGGTGCAACTTCACAACCGCTCATCTCTGGCATATGAACATCAAGAAGAACTAGGTCAGGCATAATATCTTCAAACATGGTTATGCCTTCGTGAGGACCAGAAGATAGAAAAATCTCATGCCCAGACGGTTTTAACACCTCTGTTATAAGGATATGAAAAATCACATCATCATCAATTAACAAGATTTTCATGATAAACCCCTCACAAAACACACTATAATTCAACCATTATCATGTAATTTGCAAATAAGTTCAAGCCTCTACAGTTTTTAAATTATTAAAAAGCAATATTAACTCTTTTTAAAATGCGGGCAAGATCCATCTGCATGGAGAAAATCTTGGGTATAAATTGACTGGCATTGAGTTAAATTTTCACACTTATCACCATCACGACATGCAACCCCAACTTTTGGACGACCATTCTGTTTTTTAGCAATTGCCAACTGGCTTTCACGTAAGCACTCTACACAACCAGTTGAGCCAGGATGCCAAGGAAGATTATGGTGATTGCAGAACTGCTCTGAGATAGGAGGGGCCGTCACTGTGCCTCCTCAAAAGATATTCTAGGGTCTATCCAGACGTAAGTTAAATCAGTTATTAATTTGGTTAGCAAGCCTAGTATTGTGTAAAAATAAAGAGTTGCCATAACCACAGGATAATCACGGTTAATTACCGACTCGTACCCTAACAACCCTAAGCCATCTAAACTAAATATAGTCTCTATTAACAAACTACCACTGAAAAAAGCTGCAACAAAAGAGCCGGGAAAACCAGTAACTAAAGGTATCATGGCATTACGAAAAACATGACGATATAAAACTGCACCTTGGGACAGCCCTTTTGCTCTTGCAGTTAAAACATACTGTTTTGATATCTCTTCTAAAAAGCTATTTTTAGTCAACATGGTCATAACCGCAAAAGAGCCTACTACTGACGCGGTAATTGGTAACACCATATGCCAAAGATAATCAGTAATTTTAGCACTCCAAGAGAGAGCCTCCCAACCATCGGATACTATTCCGCGCATAGGAAACAGGTCCCAAAAACTTCCCCCACCAAACAGTACTATTAACAACACACCCAAAACAAAACCAGGTATAGAATAACCAGCAAGAATAATGGTAGAGGTTACAGTATCAAACTTGCTGCCATGGTGTACCGCTTTTCTAATACCTAGTGGGATACTAACCAGGTAGGTGATAAAAAATGTCCACATTCCTAATGAAATAGATACCGGAAGCTTATCTATAACAAGATCAACAACCCGGCGATGGTGATAGTATGATTCGCCAAAATCAAAACGGATATAGTTACTTAACATTATAAAAAAACGTTCTGGGGCTGGTTTATCAAAACCGTAGAGCTTTTGAAGCTCTGCTATCTGCTCATTATCCAGACCTTTGCTACCCCGATAACTAGAGAAAGTACCCCCACCAGACGCATCCCCTCCTCCAACCATATTCTCTTTTTCCATTAAAGAGATCATCCGCTCCACAGGCCCACCTGGCACAAACTGCAACACTAAAAATGTCACAAGCATTATGCCAAACAGGGTAGGAACCATCAATAATAGACGACGTAAAATATAGGCAGCCATATGTTATTTCCTATTATCCTATATTCAGCAGTTGGACGTGCATTAGTTGTGCAACGTATTTGTTTATCTGGCAAATAAGAAAAAATTCTTAGTCACCTTGTTGGTGATGACATATTTATCTTATCTGCCAAGCCTACCAAAATATTGCACTGTTACGTAAAAACAACTACCTAGACTAGGATTATTTAATCCACCAACTCCACAACCTACTATGGGCAGAGTAATATAGTGGCATTTTTTCTGGACGGTTAAATTTGTTCCAAAATGCAATGCGATGTGTGTTTAAATACCAGTTGGGAATTAAGTAGTTACCTGCAAGCAAAACCCTATCAAGTGCTCTGCAAGCTGTTATAAGTTCCTTACGTGATTTAGAATAGATAATTTTATCGACTAAAGCATCAACAACAGGGTCTTTAATACCGATATAATTTTGGCTACCTTTTTTATCTGCACTAGCTGAACTCCACATGTTCCTCTGTTCATTTCCCGGAGATTGTGATTGCCCATATACATGCACAATTATATCAAAATCAAATTCATCTAGTCGTCTTTTATAAAGGGCGAGATCAACTGTGCGATAGTTAACCTCTATACCCAACCTTTTAAGATTTGCCACATAGGGCGCAACTACTCTCTCAAATGCTGATGAAGCCAAGAGCATATCTATTTTTAAAGTTTGTCCATCATTGTTATGTAACAGCCTGTCTTTACCAACATTCCAACCCGCACTTTTAAGCAGCTTCATAGCTTTGCGAAGGTTTTTTCTTATGGAGTTAGGGGGAGTAGTTGATGGTGGCTGTTGCACTGGGGCAAAAACAGCGGGGTCTAGTTGCTTACGAAAAGGTTCTAATAGCTCTAACTCTTCTTTAGACGGGGTTGAAGTTGCTGCCATCTCGGAGTTGGAAAAAAAACTGTTAGACCTAACATATTGTGAATGAAATAGATTTTTATTACTCCACTCAAAATCAAAAGCCAAACTTAGTGCTTGCCTCACCCTTTTATCTTTAAATTTATCTCTGCGTAGGTTAAAAATCCACCCTTGCATACCAGCCCCATTTTTATGGGTTAGATACTCTTTTTTAATTATGCCTTGTTTAAACTTATCCCCGTGATAATCCCTTGCCCACTGTTTAGAATTATTTTCTAAAATAAAATCAAACTCCCCTGCTTTAAACCCCTCTAAGGCCACCACCGGATCTTTAAAATATTTTACTACTATCCTATCAAAATTATACATACCCCGGTTAACAGGCCTTTTTAAACCCCAATAATTTGGGTTGCGTTTATATACGATATTTTTACCCGGTATTACAGACTCTACCGTATAAGGACCAGATCCCAAGGGTTGGGTTAACTCTAACTCATCAAATGGGTGTTTAGAAAAAAAGCTCTTACTAAAGACGGGCATATCACCAAAAATTAGTGGTAGCTCACGGTTTTTACGCGCAAAATAAAATTTAATTTTGTGTGACCCTAAAATTTCTCCACGGCTAATATCACGAAAATATCCTGCATAAAAAGGGTGGGCTTTTTTTGACTTTAAAACCTCCAAAGAGAACTTAACATCTTCAGCACTAAGGGGAGAGCCATCAGAAAACTTTGCCTCTTTTGCTAATGTTATGGTCACAGACATATCATCTTTAGCAACACTAATATCAGTGGCTATAAGACCGTACTGGGCAAAGGGTTCGTCTTGAGATTGCACCATAAGAGTATCAAACAATAGAGTGCCTAGATGGTCTGGTGCTACCCCTTTTAGGGTAAAGGGGTTCATTTTATCAAAGCCCCCTAAAGAATATAGAGTTAGGGTTCCCCCTGGTTTGGCATTTTTTGATGTATAATCGAAACCTTGAAAATCCTTGGCATATTTCAACTCACCGTCTAAGCTAATTCCATGAGCTGCCCACAGTGAGGTAGCGATAAAAAATTGTAGCAAAAGAGTGGTAAAAAATATTTTATTCATGACAAGACCTGTTATTATTTAAAAAATTTATAGTTATCTATAGTAGAATGGCCTGATATCATTCAGTTTGCAAGCTCAGGGTTATGGAAACACATAATTTGAAGTAGTAAAAAAGGAAAATTACCATGGAAACTCAAACCGTTCGCCCCCCTGCTGTAGCCGGAACCTTCTACCCTGGAGATCCCCAACAACTACGCAGCATGATACATGAATTTTTATCTCAAGCCAAAGAGTCCCCACAAGGTGAGCCACCAGCATTTATCTCTCCTCATGCTGGTTATGTCTATTCTGGTCAAATAGCTGCTTATGGTTATAAAAACCTTAAAAAATCTCCCGCAGATAACCCAAGACGGATATTTGTTTTAGCACCGAGCCATAAATCCTATCTTGATGGCATATCTGTTGGCAACTATTTAGCCTATCGCACCCCTTTAGGTGAGGTAACTCTCGATCATGAAACCATTGCCTATTTAGCAGCAATGCCAGATGTTTTAACCGATCCCCAGTCCCATGCTTTAGACCACGCTTTAGAGGTACAACTTCCTTTTTTACAAGAGACAGTCGTAAACTTTAAATTGGTTCCTATAATGTTTGGCGATATTAGCGGTGGTCACCTTGCAGACATTTTAGAAAAATGCTGGCAGCCAGAAGATTTAATAATTATATCATCTGACTTGTCCCACTTTCACCCATACAACAAAGCCTTAGAGCTAGACCAAAGCAGCCATAATGCCGTATTATCACAACAACCAAGAGCAGTTGAAAATTGTGACTCTTGTGGACGTACAGGAATGGCAGCACTATCAGAAATTGCTCGCCGTAAAGGGTGGCAACCTTCGTTAGCAAAATATTGCAACTCAGGTGATACTGCGGGAAGAAAAGATAGTGTTGTTGGTTATGCCACATATTTATTTTACCCCAAAAGCAGCATGACTAAGGAGACAGCACCACCGCAAAACAGTATGAGCTTAGCAGATATAAAACCCCATTTACCAAGCTTGGCACGCAACCATTTAGAAAATATTTTAGCAGGCGGTAAAGGCCTGCAAACTAATTACTTAATTGAAAAGTTTCCCCCACTAGCAAAAATTGGCGCGACATTTATAACTCTCACAAAAAATGGGCAACTACGTGGCTGTATTGGATCTCTTTCAGCCCAACGGTCACTTGCTGAAGATCTTTTAATTAACAGTTATTATGCAGCAACTAAAGATAGCCGTTTTCCAACAGTTACCCATGCTGAGTTAGCAACATTAAAAATTGAAGTGTCACTTTTAAGCGACCCCAAACCACTACTCTACCAAGATGGAGCAGACCTTATAAACTGTCTTAAACCAGGCATACATGGGGTAATTTTACAAAAGGACGGTCGCCGTTCTACTTTTCTTCCCCAAGTATGGGACCAAATGCCAAATACCCAAACTTTTTTACAGCAACTATGTTTAAAAGCAGGGCTTAACGGCAATTGCTGGCAAAATAACCCACAAATATCTCTATATACTGTTGATAAAGTTAAAGAGTAGCCATGGCAGGATTTAAAGCCCATTTTTTTACCGCTGCAATTGCAGGAGGTACAGTTGCAACTTCACTTTTGTCGGTAGGAGTGCTCACTCAAAACAGCCTGTTGTTATGCTTTGCTGCTGCTTTATTGGGTGGGGTATTACCAGATATAGACTCAGATACTTCAACAGTATTAACTGTTAGCTTCACCTCTTTATCACTAATTTTTTCATTTTTTATTCTATTTAGTCAGGTAGAACACCTCTCAACCATAGAATCCCTTTTGTTATGGTTTGCCGTATTTCTTTTTTTTAAAATCATTGTCTTTGGGCTTTTTACCAAACTTACAGTCCATAGAGGTATTTTTCACTCCATACCAGCAGCTTTTCTCTCACTATTTTTAACAACCATCTTGTTAAACAAGCTATTTAACTTAGACAATAAAACTGTCTGGTTAGTTGGTTCATTTCTCTTTTTGGGCTTTATAATTCACCTAATATTAGATGAGCTTGCCAGCCTGAATATATTTAGTTTAGGTGGGGTTAAAAAATCTTTCGGTAGTGCAGCCAAGCTCTATTCAAGCAATCTTATTGCCACGGGAACCTTATATCTTGCAACACTACTCCTCTACACACTAACACCAGCAACCGACGGTATTTTCAGTCATTTAACTGACCCCATAACCTTAAAAATGATAGCAATACAGTTTTTGCCAACTGATGGTTGGTTTAGCCATATATTACAGGGTTAAGTTAAAATAAGTTCTTTTATTTAAGTTACATATACCATAAATAAAAACAAATCATTGACTATATCTGCTTATGCAAATATAGTCTCATACATGATTAATTTAGACAAATGGGCAGCAAAATATAAAGCCCTATCAGAACCCCTGCGAATTCGCCTTCTTTGTTTGGTGGCAGCCTCTCCAGACATTTGTGTTTGCGATTTAATTACTATTACTGGGGTTTCCCAAAGCATGGTCTCTCGACACCTAGCTTATTTAAGGAATTCTGGCTGGCTTGTTGCTCGCAGGCAGAAGCTATGGATGCACTATAGTGTTGCTAAACAAGAGGGAAAAATGGACCAAGCTATACTGGAAGATTTACAAAAATATGGTGAGTTAAGCCAGCAGATTAAAACTGATTTAGCGCAACTTGCTGAAATTACAGCCCAAGACAATTCATCACGCAGTTGCTGATTATTTACTGAAAAACATAAGAATTATAATTATATAATAATTGGAGACAAAAATGTCTATTCGCATAGGAATAAATGGTTTTGGTCGTATGGGACGTTTGGGATTTAGAGCCGCATTTGACTCCCCAAATTTTGAAATTGTCCATATTAACGAAATAAAAGCAGATGCCAACTGCTCTGCTCACCTGTTAAAATATGATTCAGTCCACGGAATTTTTGATCATGATATTACAGGTAGTGGAGATACAATAAACTTTAACGGTAAAAGTATTTCCTACTCTTCTAAACCCAAACCAGGGGACATTGACTGGGTAGGTAAGGGAGTTGACCTGGTTTTAGATTGTAGCGGTAAATTTAAGAAAAAAGAGGCCCTACAGCCCTATTTTGATCAGGGAATAAAAAAAGTGGTTGTGTCTGCTCCGGTAAAAGATGGCGGGCTTAATCTGGTGATGGGCATTAACGATCACCTATATGATCCTGAAAAACACAATATTATAACCCCTGCTTCTTGCACAACAAACTGCCTTGCCCCTGTGGTTAAAGTAATGCTTGATGGCATAGGCATTAAACACGCATCTATGACCACCATCCACGATATAACCAACACCCAAACAATAATTGATAATGGTCATAAAGATCTACGTCGCGCAAGAGCCTGTTCCATGTCTCTTATTCCCACTACTTCAGGATCTGCCAAAGCTATCATTCAAATTTTCCCAGAATTAGAAGGCAAAATGAATGGTTTGGCGGTACGAGTACCACTGCTTAATGCTTCTCTTACTGACATGGTGTTTGAAGTTCCAAGAGCCACCACCATTGAAGAGATAAACTCTCTTATGAGAACTGCTGCCAATGGACCCCTTAAGGGTATACTTGGTTATGAAGAGCTACCTTTGGTCTCTATAGATTATAAAGACGACCCTCGCTCTTCTATTGTTGATGCGCAATCTACCATGGTAATTAACGAAACCCAGGTTAAAATACTAGCCTGGTATGATAATGAGTGGGGTTACTCCTGTAGAATGATGGATTTGGTAAATAAAATTGCTAAAAGCATGGCATAAGTAAAAACTAAGGGAGTGCCACCATGACTACAGCCACAGAAAAAGCCGGAATACGTAATTATCTATTAGTTACCATTGCTTATTGGGCCTTTACCATCACTGATGGTGCCATTCATATGTTGGTGGTACTCCATTTTCATAATCTTGGTTACACTCCTTTAGAAATTGCCTTTCTTTTTCTATTTTATGAGGTGTTTGGAATTATAACCAATGCCGTAGGTGGTTATATTGGCTCTAGACTTGGCCTAAACACAACCATGTTAACGGGTATGGTTTTGCAAATTATTGCCCTAGCCATGCTTGCTGTAGATCCATCCTGGTTATCTATCTCTTATGTCATGTTTTTTATGGCTCTGTCTGGAATTGCCAAAGATTTAAATAAAATGAGTGCAAAATCCAGCGTTAAGCTCATGGTTCCTGATAGTGGTGATTCTGACTCCAAGCTATTTAAGATGGTAGCTTTGTTAACTGGTTCGAAAAATTCATTAAAAGGGGCTGGTTTTTTTCTAGGTGGCTTTTTACTGGCAATATGGGGTTTCCAACTTGCACTAATAACATTGGCTGTTGGTCTTTTTGCAGCCATGCTTCTTACAGGACTGCTTTTACCAAAAGATTTAGGCAAAACCAAACACAAGGTTAAATTTAAACAGCTTTTTTCAAAAACACCTCAAATCAACCGCCTATCAGCAGCACGCTTTTTTCTATTTGGCTCCCGTGATGTCTGGTTTACTGTAGCTCTCCCAGTATTTTTTGCAGAGCATTTAGGCTGGAACCATACCAAAATAGGTACATTTCTAGCCTTATGGGTTGTAGGTTACGGAATAGTGCAAGCAGTAGCACCTGGCATGCTGGGAAATAAAAAGAGAGATAAAGGGCCAGATGGAAATACAGCACGTCTATGGTCATCAATATTGCTGTTTTTCCCTGCTGGCATTGCTGTAGCTTTAATACAAGGGTTTAACCCTGCCATTGCCATTGTGGTTGGTCTTGCTCTTTATGGTGCAATCTTTGCCATTAACTCTTCAGTACACTCTTATCTTATTTTATTATATTCAGATAAAGACACCGTAGCCCTAAATGTAGGGTTTTATTATATGGCAAATGCAGCTGGTCGTCTGGTAGGCACTGTCTTGTCAGGGCTTATATATCAACTATACGGTCTTAATGGTTGTTTATGGACATCAGTAAGCTTTATAGCTGCTGCTACCCTTATATCCATAGGACTGCCAAGCCATGCAAAATGGCAACAGATACGAAAATAAAACAAAAACATTATATTTAAGCTATAGTAATTTTAATATAAAAACTGACACTTAAAGCAACCATTATAGTAACATTCTCGTAAATGCTGCCCCAGGGATTGCCAGAACTGCGTTGCAGGATAAATTTTTAAGGATCAC
>JADGBW010000103.1 GCA_015231305.1 Magnetococcales bacterium
AGGAGCTATCCGCCAGTGGAACAGGCCAGAATGATGTTTGTTTAATGTATTCATCCATTTAAATACAATGCTAACAGACGAAAACTCATCGCCATGGATACCCCCAAGCACAAGAATTCTTGCTTGAGGGGTGCGGCTTTTAACTGGGGGGTACTCTTTAATAATTATTGGTAGACCATTAACCGAATGGCCCCCACTTAAAGAAAATTTCTGATCAATACAAGCCTTCTCTTCAACACTCCCAAGTTTTGCACCAATTTTTTTACAAATTTGCGCAATTGAAACATGCTTTTGGGCTTTTAGCTGTTTGTTTGAAGGTGAGGTTTTTTTTGTCTCACCTTTTTTTTTGTTTTTGTTTTTTTTGTGGGTACTTTGTGGTAAGCTAGGATCACCTGTGGCCTGCTTTATGATCTCTTGCAGGGCTTCTTGCATGGTGTATGGGTTGTTTATTGAGTTGTCTTGTTTCCCTTCGACAGCCAATAAAGGTAGTGGCCACAGCAACACAGCCCCACATATTACACTCATCAACATGAGGCAATATATGCGGTTGATAAAAATCAAAGGAGTGATTTTTAAGGTTATTAATGGTTTTAAGTAAAACCGGAACAGGATTTGCATAAGCTTGGTAAGTAATACAGTTCCTTAAAGCAAATTGACGCAATTAACGTTTGTTGCGCAGGCAATAGCCCTTAGTTTTTACTGTAATATGGGTATTGCGTCAATAACCGAATTATTGAAGCATTGATAAACAGTAAGTTTTTTGTTTTCGGTTGTGGTTTTCAGGTAACGGGTTTCCTAAATGGTTTTTTAGGTATTAGGCTGCAAAAGCAAATAGTAACGTACCAATACAGGTAGGTAGAAAAATTTGTTTTTGGCCTTAACTAAGCGAGCTATAATATGAAAAGAAGAGATTTTATACAAAAAGTTGGTTCAGGTGTTTTAGCAGCAGGTGTCGGAATGGGGCTGCCTCAGGCTGCCTCAGCAGGTATTTCTATGCCACCTACAACAAAACGGCCAAAATTCCGTCAGACAGATTTGACGGCTTACCTTAATAGAGTAAGACAGTTTAATGAAGATCACCCAGGAGATATCTTCTTAAGTGAGCCTCATTTTAAACTATTGGGCCGTTCTGTACAGCGTTTTCGTCGACTGCAAAAGCTTGTTGGTTTTGGTAATTTTTATCTACTAGATTTTGATGATGCAATACGTTACTCCCAGAGACACACATCTGTTGGTGTATTTACAATGGCAGAGCTTAATTTCTTGGAGATGATTTTTTATGAGCGGGCAAGTGAATACGGTTTTTACGGAGAAAAGCCCTTAAAAAATCTAACGGATAGGATTCCTCGCCGTGAGGTGGTCAAGGTTCCCCACACTGGAAACTACCTCTACAAAGGTAGACCACTAGAGACCTATAAAAAAATCCGTCAACAGCTTGGTGATAAGGTTGTTCTTACATCTGGTGTACGTAGCGTTATTAAACAGTTTTTACTCTTTTTAGATAAAGCGTATGAGAGTGACGGCAACTTATCCCGTGCCTCCCGGTCATTGGCTCCTCCTGGATATTCATTCCATGGTATAAGTGACTTTGATGTTGGTCAACGTGGTTACGGAAAATATAATTTCACCTCAAAATTTGTCTCATCTGAGGTTTATAAACGTCTGACAGATTTGGGCTATCTAAAACTAAGATATCCAAAGGATAATATGCTTGGGGTTCGTTTTGAGCCATGGCATATAAAGGTTTACAATCGCTCATAATTTGGCCTGGATTGCCATTGGTACAAACCAAGGCAATTCCAAGGCTTTATATAAGCGAGCTGTTGCAAATATTGCCAACCATCCACGTATGTTGGGTTTGGTTGCTTGCTCTTCTGTTTATCGTACAGAACCAGTCGGAATGGTTCCCCAGCCATGGTTTTTAAATGGGGTTGTGGTTGTTAAAACAAAATATGGACCTAAATCCCTTTTAAAAACTCTCCACACAATAGAACGCGCTTTTGGTCGTAATCGTCGTCAAGAAAAGCGGTGGGGACCACGAAAACTGGATCTTGATCTGCTTTTTTATGGGCAGCGTGTTGTAAGCACAAAATCTATTAAAATACCTCATCCTTATCTGCATTTACGTCGCTTTGTTCTAACCCCTCTTGCAGAGGTCTCGCCACAATTAATCCATCCTATTATTGGTAAAACCGTTGACATGTTACTTCAAGATGTTGATGATGCTGCCCGTGTAGAGCATTTGCTTTTTTAATATTGCTTGATAATATTTGTTAATAAAAATCTATACATTCAATTTGGGTTAGGGTGGAGTTGACTTGTTATTTAAAGCGGCTACCTATTAGAAACTAGTCTGGATTTTTTGTAATGATCTTTCATTAGGAAAAGGCATGATGAACCAAAATATGCCTGGATCTAAGCCAGTTGGCTGGACCGGGACACTATTACAGGCCATGCAACCATGGTCTCTTTTTGCGCACCCCTCAAATCAGAAGGGTGTCTGCGTTTCCGTATCCTGTTCCAAATCAAAAAAATTTGTTATCTCTTCAGGAGGTGGCATGTGGGTCAGCGTATAACATTACCCAAAGTTGCGCAGATGAAAGAGGCATCTCAACGTATTGTCTGTGTCACTGCCTATGACTACACCTTTGCCCAGTTGGTGGATAGGGCTGGTGTGGACATAATTCTTGTGGGTGATTCTTTAGGTATGGTTGTGCAGGGTCACGAGACCACACTGCCTGTTACCCTGGATGATATGATCTATCACACTACTGCTGTTGTTCGTGGCTCCCAACGTTCCATGGTTATATGCGATTTTCCTTTTGGTATCTGTCAAAGTCCAAAAGAGATGGTTTTAGCCGCAGCAGTACGTATTATGAAAGAGAGCGGTTGTGATGGAGTGAAAATAGAAGGTGGTGAAGTTGTAGCTGATACTATCCGTTATTTAACCAGGCAGCAGATTCCTGTTGTTGCTCATGTGGGGTTAACTCCACAATCAGTTAAATTTTTTGGTGGTTTTAAGGTTCAAGGTAAAGATAAGCCAGAAGCAGATAAAATTTTGGTAGATGCCCTCGCTGTTGAGGCAGCAGGAGCTTTTGCCGTTGTTTTAGAAGGTATACCCCCAATTCTTGCCAGTGAAATTACTGAAAAGCTTTCTATTCCAACTATAGGTATAGGTGCTGGTGTTGAGTGTGACGGACAGGTATTGGTTATATATGATTTACTAGGGCTAAATGATGATTTTAAGCCCAAATTTGTTAAACAATATATGCATGGTGCTGATTTAATCAACACCGCTTTAAAACAGTTTACTAAAGAGGTCCGTGAAGGGGTGTTTCCTGGACCTGATCAGCAATGATAATTTTAGAAGACCGTCAGGCTCTAAATAATTGGGTAGAGCAGTCTCGTCTGTGGGGGGGTAAAGTTGGTTTTATTCCAACGATGGGTGCGCTACATGAAGGGCATTTATCATTAGTGCGTGAAGCACAAAAAACTTGCTCACAAACTATAGTCTCGATATTTGTCAACCCTACCCAATTTGGGCCAGGAGAAGATTTTAACCAATATCCCCGCACTTTTGCAGAGGATAAAGCCCTTCTAGAGGAAATAGGCTGTGATGCAATTTTTCTTCCCAGCCCAGATGTTATTTATCCAGAAGGGGGTCAGACCTTTGTATCTGTAGAGCCGTTAGCTTCTCAGTTGTGTGGAGCATCTCGACCCGGACATTTTCAGGGCGTGGCAACTGTGGTAACGATACTTTTAAATTTAGTTCGTCCCCATGTTGCGTATTTTGGCGTAAAAGATTACCAGCAGTTGACCCTGATTAAGCAAATGATACGTGATCTGGCTTTGGCAGTTGATGTAGTTGGGGTTCCAATTGTTAGAGAAGAAGATGGCTTGGCACTTTCAAGTAGAAACCGTTATTTAACTATAAAAGAACGGCAACAGGCTACTGCTCTCTATAAAGCCCTTATGGCAGCAAAGTCCCTATTTCAGAGTGGGGAAACAGAGGCGATAAAGTTAGAAAAAGCAGCACATTTAGTTTTGCATGAGTCAGGTATTGAACAAATTGACTATGTAGAGGTCAGACATAAGGAGACGTTAGCTTGTGATCTGACTGTTGTTGACCCGGTTATGTTAATAGCCGTTAAAATAGGAAAAACCCGCTTGATAGACAATATGGTGTTGTCTTCTTGAGACGGTTTTTTTTAATGAAATTAATTATTTAAACAGCAAAGCGCAATTCATTAAAACTGACCGCCATTAAAAGGAAATTGTATAGATGCAAGTGTCACTTTTAAAATGTAAAATTCACCGAGCAACCGTAACTGATGCCGACCTGCATTATGAAGGGTCTTGCGCAATTGATGAGGATCTTCTAGATGCTTCAGGCATTCGTGAATATGAAGAGATTCATCTTTGGAATGTTACCAACGGTGAGCGGTTTGTAACTTATGCCATTCGGGGTGCTCGGGGTAGTGGCATGATCTCAGTAAATGGAGCTGCTGCTCACAAAGCTGATAAGGGTGATATCTTAATTATCGCAGCTTACGCCCGTATGAGTGAAGCCGAAGCTGACCTCCATGAACCAAAATTGGTTTATGTGAATGAGTTAAATAAAGTCAATAGGTTGGGTAGTTCAATTCCAGCCCAAGCAGCGTGATAGTAGTTTTTAATATTTTCCTAAAAAAACTGGCTACCACAGCCCACAAACTGCCAACTAATTATGTAAATAAAGCAGCTTGGCATCTATCTGTTTGTGTGGCTGTGGGGCTGTTTTTTTTTAAACCTACTCTGCTTTTTTCCCAGACAATTGGCCCCACAACAATTGTAGAAGAGTCTCTATCTGGTTTTGCTTCCCAAGACGGTGGTTTGGTAGTTGCTCCCCAAGAGGCACAAAATCTACTTAACAAAGGGGCTTATCATTTAGCCCTGCGTCTTGCAGATCAGGTTCTAGAGCGTGGTGGTGCGCCACTTATTCCTGTTGGCTGGGTTAGGGTTAAAGCTGAAGCTTTAATGGCACTGGATCGTAAAGCCCAAGCTCTTACTCTATTAGAATCAGCCCCCCCTCACATTTATGAATCCAACCCCACACTTTGGCTCTCACTGGGTGAGTGTTATTTAGATGCTAATAACTATGCCAAGGCAAGGGAGAGTTATTCACAATTTATGATTCGTCATGGTAGTCATCCACAACTATTTCGTGCTCAGTTAGGTATGGGGTTAGCAGGGTTAGCTGCTGGAGATATTTCTGAGGCAGAGTTGCTGTTAAATATATATGCCCAAGAGGGTGAGAAGGGGCGCGCTGAACCTCTATTAATTATTGCTTTGGCTAAGTTGGCCCAGTTAAAAGGTGATAAAGAGGCAAAAAACAATTATTTAGCCCAGTTAGATGCAATACAAATTGCTGATAAAGAGCTTTATTCTCGTACTAGGGTAGAGGTTCTGGCTCTATGGTATATACAAAATAGTCGCTGGCAGAAGGCATTTTCTTTGGTAGAAAAAGGGTTACAAACAAACCCATCAGCAAAGTTTCGTTACTTTTACCAGGGTTTGGTGCAAAAATGGCTTTTGGTTTATCATGCTAAAAAACGGGGGTTTGATACTTCAACATTAGGAGCCATTCGCGATCTTATGAGAGGAGGGCTGCCTTTAAAAAATCGTGAGAAGGCTTTAGACCTCCTTTTAGAAAGAGAGTTGGAAAATCCTATTGGTCTTTTCCAAGAGTCTGGCCTTTTTACTTCTGGCTCTTTTTTAGCTAAACCTGTTGATCCCCAGTTACGATTGTTGCTAGCAAAGGCCCATATCAAACTTAAAAATGGCAATGAGGCTTGGGCATGGCTTAATAGGTTGCCGGGCAAAAGAGCACTGCTTTTACGTCTGCAACTTTTTGCAGCAGGCTTACAACCAAAAAATGTAGACCTTGTAACTCAGTTACAAATCCCTGCACTTACTGATGGAGAGATAATAAAAGCAGTGGTGGAGGCCATGTTTGCTTTTACCAAACGCGGGCAAGTAGCCCCAGCAGCCCAGCTGCGTCGGGTTCTCTCCACCATTAGCAAGCAGGTAAAAGTTCGTAGGGCACTGCGTTATCAACAGGCCATGGATAAAGCCTTAACAGGTGAGCTTAATAGTGCCTTGACCCTTTATTTAGAGCTGGCTGGTGATGGTGCAAAAGATGCAGTAGGCATAGAGGCTGACTCTCTTCTGCCCAAGAACCCCTATTTAGCTGCTGCTGAAATTCTTATTTCTCAAGGGGCATTCAAAGAGGCTGCTGAGCTAGAAAAATTACAATAGGGTCTAGGCCACTAGTTTAATTTGGCTAATTTGAAGACTGTTTTAAGGTTTTTAACTCTATCCACTATATAGAAATTTACTTTATGGAAAATAACACAAGCTCGTTTTTAATAGAGGCAAAAAGGCTGTTTGAAATAGATTGTCTTGCCCAAGCAAAGGCTACTGTGCAAAAAGAGCTGCAACAATTTCCAGATAGTTATGATGGCCTGCTATTAGCTGGTAACATTGCAAAAAGCATGGGTCATACAGATAAGGCTTTAGAATACCTTCAAAAAGCAGCAAACCAACAACCTGATAAGCCTGACCATATGATTATCAGCGGCCGAGTGTTTGCTGATTTGGGGCAAATCACAAAGGCAGTAGAAATATTAGAGAAGGTATTGTCTCAACACGAAAACCATGTCTCAGCCTATTGTAACCTTATTGAAGTGATGGCTCAGGGAGGTGACCTTTCTGGTGCTATTACAAAATGTAAGATGGCTATCTGGATGGTTCCTCATAATGCAGATTTATATAGTGTGATGGCAAGGGTGTTACATCTGCAAAAATCATATAGAGAGTCTGAAACTTACTATAAAAAGGTTATAGAGCTTGCACCAGATAAATGGTCTAGTTATTTTGCGCTTGCTGACCTTTTACTTGAAATTGGGCGAGGGGAAGAGGCCGAAACCCTACTGCAAAAAGCTCTGTTATTGCCACAAGGTAAAAGGTGGGATGTCTACCACTCACTAGGCAAGTCTTTTATGCAGCAATACCGAGCAAAGGATGCTGTAGAGGCTTATGAACAAGGGGTTTTGCTTAAGCCTAGCAATTCAATTATATACAGAAATTTAGGGAATGCCTTAAGAGAGATAGGGCGTTTTAAAGATGCCAATAACATATATCGTGAAGGTTTAGTAGTAGACCCAGAAGATCCATGGTTATATGCACTTTTACCTCTGGTAAATAAATATGCTGATAAAGAGCATCCAGATCTACTAGCTATTTCTGCTCTTCTAGAAAAAAATCAAATATCAATTGGTGCAGCCATGGAGCTACACTTTGCTTTGGGTAAGGCTCTTGACCAGTGTAAAAGTTATGATACTGCTTTTTACCACTACCAAAAAGCCAATAAAATCCGCTATTCAGAGCAAAATGGCAGTGATTTGCAAGATGTTTTAGAGTTGATCGAAAATATTAAAGCCAATTTTACTCCCGATCTTTTTAAAAAATTACAACATGTAGGCAGCAGAGATAGCTGGCCAGTATTTATAGTTGGTATGTTTCGTTCGGGAACATCTTTAACAGAGCAGATTCTTGCCAGCCATCCTGATGTTCATGGTGCTGGTGAGCGTGTAGAGATGGGCCTTTTGTGCCGTGAGCTACCATTAATGCTTCAGCAGGCTGATAAGACTTTTCCTGAATGTATTGCAGAGCTAACCCCAGCAGTTGCCAATGAAGTGGCTAAGAGTTACAGAGACTCTTTATATAAAGGGGTTGATAATAAGATATTGCGTGTTGTAGATAAGTTACCTTTTAACTTTCTGCACTTAGGTGTTATATCCCTCCTGTTTCCCAATGCCCATATAATCCACTGTAAAAGACACCCTTTGGATGTTTGTCTCTCTAACTATTTTCAAAATTTTAGCAGCGGACCAAAATTTGTGCAGGATTTAGAGGAGATAGCCCTCTACTACCGGGCCTATCATGATCTTATGCTCCACTGGCAAAAAGTTTTGCCACTATCAATACATTCAGTAGTTTATGAGGAGTTGGTTGCCGACCCCATGCCCCACAGCCAAGATTTGATTAAAAAAATTGCCTTACCGTGGGATGATAAATGTCTCTCTCCACATAAAACAAATCGAGCAGTACAAACCGCAAGTACTTGGCAGGTCAGGCAGCCAATTTATGCATCTTCTCGTTATCGTTGGCGCAATTATGAAAAGTGCCTTGGTAAAGTAAAAGATATTTTAGAAGACTTACTACCGGAAAATTCTAAGGTTTAATATTATCTTGCCTTTATTTTTTTAATGTCGCCTATCAACCGTCTTTTTGCTGCTTTAGCGTTGTTTTCTCCTGCGCTGTTTTGCGGATACAATCTTATTGCTTCATCAAAATGCCAAATCGAATTCTTAATATCTCTTATTAGTGCATAGTAACGCCCCAATGCAAGATGGCCTTTGGCAAGGTGTCCGCTTTTACCCTCACTTATACCTAACAGATAAAAATAGCTGGCTTTTTTTGGATATTTATTGGTTAGTCGGTGTAAAATTCTGCTGGCTTTTTTATATTTTTTCTGTTCTTTAAACGCAAAAGCTAGCCAATATTGTAAATCTTGGCTTTTGGGGTGAAATTTAAGGGCTGTTTGAAAGTCCCTTTGGGCTTTGGCTGGTTTACCCCAATCAATGTATGTTCTACCGCGTTCACGTAAAAGATACGGATCTTCAGGGTTTTCTATTATTAAACTATCAAGTTGTCTCTGAGATTCTGGAAGTTTGCCAGCATAACGCTGGGCAACAGCAAGTCCATAACGGTTGGAAAAATTATCAGGGTTTTTATTGAGGCGATTGGAAAATTTATCTATCGCTATACTAGGAACGGTAGTAGTGGCAGCCAATAGTTTGGCTTTTATTCTATTTAATGTTCTTTTTTTAGGTTTAGGTCGTAATTTTTCTGGTCGTATTTCATTTGCTAGCTCTTCAATTTCTACCACACGGGTAGAGCTTAAAGGGTGACTAAGCAAATATTGTGGGGGCATAGAGGTGCTCTTTTGTTCTTGTTGAATTCTCTCCATAAAAGTAGTTAAGCCATGTGGCTCGTATCCGGCTTTTGCTAAATAGCGAATTGCCAAGCGGTCTGCTTGAGACTCTTTTTGTCGTTGATTGGCTAGCATTATAGACTGTCCTGATGCAGCACTTGAAATCATAGAAGCCTGCCCAACTTTGCTGTTACCAGATATCATACCAGCTGTCAGTCCAGCCACCCCTAAAAGCATTGTTTGCAAAGAGACGTTTTTTAACTCAGATTTTAGTTTACTATGGTGACCTGCAGACAGGTGAGCTATTTCATGGGCCATAACTCCAGCTACTTCATCTACACTTTGTGCTCTTAATATAATCCCACTATTAAAAATTATATCCTTGCTTGGCAGTGCCATTGCATTAAGTGATGGGTCTCTCATGATATGAAACTTCACACTAATAGGTTCAATGCCAGCAGCTATAAGTAGAGGCTTGCCAATTTCATTAAGAAAATCGTTTGTTTCAGAGCCTGATATTATCAGTACTGGTCTGTCACTATTCTGGGCATGAAGGTGGGTAACAGAGCTTATATATAGGATAGATGATAATATAAATAAAAAGATAATTTTAAATTTAGGCATAATATTTGCTCTAACTATCTCTAATAATATTGCTTTTTTAACCTAGATACAGCATATAATGTAGCTTAAATAGCGTAATGTATTGATTTGTCAGTTATATCTGGAAACTTATCAAGTCTTTGTTGGTTGATAGGTTTTCCTTGGTTTTTCTAAATAAATCAATGTTTTGTACTATATGCTTAGTTATAGCTGTTGCTTCTAGATTTTGTATTATTTAATGCTATAGTTGGTATAGTTTGTCTTATTGTCGGTATTTTGGCGAGTTTTATTCTATTAACCGGAGAAAACCATGGGTCGTTTTGCCAAACTTGTTGGTTTAAGAAAGATACGTGAGGAGGCAGACGGCCTTGCTTATTCGCGTATCCTTGCTCGGATAGATAGCCTACGCCTAAAGATAAGCCTTCTAGAGCAGGAGACTGCTGAAGGACATCAAATGGTCTGCGATCAAGTTGCCGAAGGTACTGACCATGGATCATTTAACTTTGAAAATTTTTTTCGTGGTCAACAGTGGCGTATACAAAAAATACAAGAAAAGATAGTTTTAGCTCAGGTTGAAGCAGAAGCAGCAAAAAAAGTCTGGTTTGCATCTCGTATTAAGCTGAAGCAGATGGAAAGTATGGCAGATAAAGAGGCGGTGCGTCATAAAGAAGATATGCGCATCAATGAAAACAAAGAGTTGGACATGATGGGTATTGTCCAGAGTCAATTACGTTCGTGATTTCTGATAAATAACTGTTCTGTAGGGTGTGCTTAGAACAAATGTTTAAACGAAAAATTATCCGAAGAAGAGAGGCTTCCTTGAATAAGCAACAATTATACATTGTGATGTGTAGTAAATTTCTCTTAATAGCATCGCTTTTTCTTATGCTTATGCATCCTGGTGTAGCAAGGTCAGAGGGGCCAGGGTTAATAAACGACCCTTTAAAGTTGTTAGAGTCGTTGGAGGGTCGAAGAAAGGCTCTTAATAAGCGTGCTGAGCAGCTTGAAATTCGTGAGCAAGATCTGCAACGCTTAGAAGATAAGCTTGGCAAACGTATCGCTAGCTTGGAGAAACTACGGGAAGTTATTCAGAGAGATTTAGCCAAGGAAAAAGAGATAAATACTAAGAACATTGCTCGCCTAGCAAAGATCTACGGTAGTATGAAGGTTAAAGCAGCAGCTTTGGGCTTGCAATCTATTGATCAAGATATTGCTGTAAAGGTGTTAAAAGTGATGTCAGAAAAAACAGCTGGAAAAATATTGGGTAAGATGAAAGGTGGCAATGCTGTTGTCTTAGCCAACGAACTGGGTGTTTCCATAGGAGAAAGGCGTAATCGTAACCGCTAGATATCACAGGGAAAATTAAGATTACAGCATTTTTTTTACAAAAAATTGAAAAAACTATTCAAGAGTTCAATAATTACACCGATAAGTTAATTATGCGGTGAGTAAATGGGCTGCATAAAAAAGTTACTAAGAAGCAAAAAAACTCTTAAAGTTGGTAGGCATCACCTCCGATAAGATTTAGTAACAACAAGCTGTTCATCATTCTAACTAAGTGAATTTATTTTTTAGAATGTTTTGAAAAAAAAGTCTAAAGTTTAACCAAGGCTTTGACGAAAAGCTTAACAGGCACAAGACACAACGTCAGAATTTAGACCAGGATGGTCATGCTTTATATTAAAGCGTAACTCTGATAACTAACTAAGTTAGTTTAGTCTTTTGTCAAAAGATGTACGGGTTAGGGCTGGCCCTATAAAATGAACAACCCACCTCCGACCATGGATGGAAATTGACGCGACTTTTAAATGGATAGGTCGCATTTTAGGAGGTCCAATCTACATGTTTACCAACAAAAGCGTTTACAACGCTGAATCTCCCAAATGTACTAAAGCCATATATACTTATGAAGTGTATCGTCAAGAGGTCGGTGTGTCTGGAGTTCATAGCTCATAGTTAAATTATTGGGTTTTACTGAACTGTTCATATACTTCTCTTAGTTTTGAGGCGCAAATAGATTTGCTTAGGGCAGCTGTATCTTTTTAATCTAGCTAGCCACTATAAGTACTCTTTGCAATTCAAATGCTTAAGTAGCGATGTTTTATTGCCTGCTATCATTATTGGCTGAGCTACATAAGTTAATAAACTAAAAGTTATATAAGAGCTAAAAACAGGAAGCTTCAATAAATAAAGTTATAAATTAGTGTGTGCGTATATAAACCAAAACTTGGGAAAGTTACGTAAATAAACTAACAAAGGGAAACCTGCGTGTATAAACCAACAAGAGGTAACTGCTTAGATAAAGCAATAAAGTTGAGTCTGATGTAGTGGTTTAATTTATAAACTAACCATAATCTGTATGAGTGAGCTTGCTTACGAATGGTCGGATATCATAAAGATTTGCAAGCTTGCGTATGATTTGAGGCGTGCCTCTGGAAATTAAGAGAATTAACTCTTTATTGTTACTATGCTCAATAAAGTAGAAAATGAAAAATAAAGAGTTTTTCTTTAACAGCTGGTTACACGTTAGTGAGTTTGAAGATAGCTACTACAGTTAATTGATTTATATTTACTATGGTAAGTTTATATTTGCGACTATATAAACCATTTATGGGACACTGCTTAGATAAGCTAAATAAAGGGGAGCTTGGTATATAAACCAACAAGGGCAAATTGCGTATAAAACCAAAATGTTGAACCTGTTAAATATACAATAAGGGAAATCTGAGTATATACCAATAAGGGGAACTTGCGTACTTAACAATAAAAGTTGGCTAAAGTATATTAAGCATTATTAGGTAGTTGTTTATATGAACTTGCTTGGGGAAACCTACGGCTAAGATTTGAAAATAGGTGGATGAATTAATAGTTGTTTCAAGGTGATTGTTCTTAAAAATACTCTATTTGCTATAGCAAGATATAGACGGTAAATAGTTAGCTAAGCTACTTATTTTAAGTAGATAACGGCAAAAAAAGGTTGGCGAACTAAACAAAGTAGTGCTAGGAGTGTTTAGGTTTGAAATAACTATAGAAATGTTTAAGTGATAGTAAGTGTAAACCAGTAAAAGGTGTAAGACTTTAATAGAACTCGTAGGGATTAGTTTGTAATGTGAGCCTAGTAATAGATGGCTACAACTGCATAATATAGATGTTCTATAAAGAAATGAGAGTAGCAGTTTTTAGATAAATGCACTCTATAAAATAAGTTAAAGCATGATTGTGTGTAATGTATATATAGTTAAGAGGTAAAAAGCAGGTATATAAAAGTAACGATGGCTCAAATACAGCTATATAACTATATTATAACCAATTGTATAAGACTTTATATAAGACAATTTAGTTAATTAAATTAGAACTAATAGTGGGCTGGGTCGGCCCTGAGAAATGAACGACCCACCTCCAGGCCAAGGATGGTTTTATATATTTTTTGTGAACAATGTCTGTTCATAAATATCGGAGGATTTTTAATATGGCTCTTTCAATCAACACCAATATCGCTTCCATGAATGCTACTAGGAAGTTAGGAATTTCAACCTCAAGCTTGGGTAAAACATTTGAGCGGCTCTCATCTGGATTGCGAGTAAATGGAGCAAGAGATGATGCAGCGGGGTTGGCAATTTCTACTCGGATGACAGCACAAATCCGTGGCATGAACATGGCAATTCGTAATACAAACGATGCGGTTTCTTTGGTGCAGATTGCTGAAGGTGCTTTGGATGAAACCACCAACGCTTTGCAACGGATGCGTGAGCTAGCGGTACAATCAGCCAACGGTACTATGAATACTTCAGATCGTGCTTCTCTTAATCTTGAAGTTTTACAGTTACGTAGTGAGATTGAACGTATCTCTACAACCACACAGTTTAATGGGCGAACACTACTTAATGGTGACCAAGCTGCTGGCATTACCTTTCAGGTAGGTGCAAATACTACTGAGAGTTTAACAGTTAGCGTTGGTTCTGCTGGTGGAGTTGCTCTAAGTGTTGCTACAACAACAATTAGTACTGCTAATAAAGCAAGTACAGCTTTAAACCAAATAGATGTGGCTTTGGATTCGGTTTCTGACATACGGGCAAATTTAGGCGCTTATCAAAACCGTTTTGAATCACTCATGGCTAACTTGAGTAATATTGTTGAGAACACCTCTGCTGCTAGATCTCGGATTATGGATGCCGACATTGCTAAAGAGACAGCTAATTTGACCAGAAGTGCGATTATGCAGCAAGCAAGTACTGCAATTCTGGCTCAGGCCAATCAGCAGCCACAGATAGCACTACAGCTCTTAGGATAGAAACGTAGTTTTTAATAGGAAATATTAGTTAGGTGAAAAGCTTAGAAGATACGGCAGGAAGCTGTTCTAAAAAATAATTCAGAATAAGTAACTACCAAGTTGCTGAATAGTTAAGAATTATTGCTAAGCGTAGGGTTGGGTCGGCCCTGAGAAATGAACGGCCCACCTCCATACCATGGATGGCAATAAAAATTGTTTATGGGCATATGAATGCCCATAAACCAGGAGGACTTTAAAATGGCTCTTTCAATCAATACAAATATAGCTTCAATGAATGCTACGAG
>JADGBW010000224.1 GCA_015231305.1 Magnetococcales bacterium
AAAAGCCAAGATGTTGCACCATTAATGCACTCATAACGCTGAATCTATGTTAAATTTAATAAAAAAGTTTCAATTAAACAATGCTCATACTATTATGTTGGGGTTGTTTTAAACCACAATTTTAATGGGGAAGAGTTGTGAGCAATTCTGAATTAAAAGGTGAATTTATTAGTCGAATGGCTCAAGCCTTTCCTTCTCCTATTGGAGAAACTGAAGGTCTTGGTATAATACCTGTGCCATTTATTGATGTGAATAACGTTGCTGGTGGTGTTGCAGGTAATAGTGCTATTGGTGGTAGTGCAGTTGGAGTTGGAAAAGGAAAGTCCACCCTTGGTTTGTTACCTTTAGAAAATATAAATAGTGTTAAAGGGGCAACTGGAAGCACAGCTAAAAGCAAAGGTTTGGTTGGTACGTTGCCATTTGAAAAACTAAAAACTGTAACTGGGGCAGCTGGCAGTGCTGGCAAAAAAAAGGCTAGTGTAAGCTTGTTGCCAGGCACTACAGTTGCGCCAACAAGCTCTGCCAAACACTTTATTCTCGGAAAGTCTTTAATTGGTGCAACAGCCATTCTGCCAGGTATGGCTGCGTTTGCCGGGCCAACTGGCCTTCTGCCATCTGTTACTGCGATAACTGCTGGGTTTGGTGCTGGGGTTCTTATGCCTCTGTTTCTTTTTGGAACCCTAATCGCAGCAACATCACATAAAGATAAAAAACCACGTAAAGCAAAAGCGTCTCCTACAGGTGGAAATACTAATAGCAGAGAACAAAGCTATAAAAAACAACAGCCTGAGAAAAAAACCACACCTTTTAACTATACAGGATATAGTGTCGCAGCAAAGTCAGCCTCATATACCAAAGAAAAACCTATCTCCCAAAGAAGTAAAGCTGCAAATATAGACATGATTAACCCCTATAAAAGCAGTAAGAGTGGGGGTGAGATACCACAACATGTTGGGTTTGATAGGCGTTTTGCTTTACGGATTAAAGTACCCACAAAAACATTGCTAGTTAGAGGTTTGCTCTCAAATGGTGAGGCCTTTCAAAGCTATGCTAAAAATGTTTCCATGCATGGTATAAACTTTAGAGCACCATATTTGCCCATAGCTGATATTAAACAATTGGTATTTCTTAATAAAAACAAAACACTTGAAGTTGTAGAATATCAACTTCACCGGCAGACAAGTAGTGAAGCAGTTGCTATACTGACTTCCTTTGTAAATGGTCCTGATGATTGGATGCAGTGGATAGAGCGGATAACCCGCATGGATCAAAAATTTTAATATTTTTTAAATGATAATAAAGTATGGATAACTAACAGAAATACATTAATTATTGCTGATGTTTGGTAGTTGATTGTAAGGCGGTTTTTTAAAAGATTAGGAGAGGTTTATGCTCGGCTTTTTTATTTTGGTAATTGTTGTCTTATCATGGTTTTTTTACCAAATTGGTTCAGCTACAGCTGTGTTGAAAAGGGCTAGGTTTCTACTTAAAAAAGATATTGCCAGACTTGAAAATAAAAAAAATGATATCAAGGATATGATCCAAGATATCGAGAATCGTCACGAACAAAAATTAGCTGAGTATGACGTTGTCTTGAAGCAAGAGAGAGAGAGACGTAGGGAGGCCATGGAGGTTAAATGGAGTGCCTACAAAGAGGCAAGAGTTGATATTGTGGAAAAAGAGGTGGCCAAAATAAAAAGTCAAATGCTTACCCAAGCTGAAATTGAGGTTCTTGAGTTAAAAAGCCAAAAGCAAGATCAACTTCAAGTTGAAAACATTGAGAAAAAACAGGCAGCCATTGATAGTTTAAATAAATGGATGGAGCAAGAAAAATCTCGTCTGCAACATCGCTTGGACGCTCAGTATGAAGAAAAAATTGAAGACTTAAAAGGGTCTCTTGAAAAGAAAGTACTAATAGAAATTGAACAAGTTACAAAAGAAACTTCAGTTGAAAATAGTCATCTAAAAGGTGAAATAGCAGGGCTAATAAAAAGCGTTACCCACGATGTTGTTAAAGGTATAGAATAGTATTTTTAGTAAGTTAGTTTACTAAGAATATTATTAGCAAGCTTGCTTAAGGTTTTAGATGCTATATTTTAAATTTAGAAAAGCAACACCCCTCAAATGTTTTCTATGGTAGTTTGAGAGAAATTATCTAAAAATTTGACAGTTGATAACACACAAGGCTCTTTAAACCTAGATCCGGCAGTTGTCGCCACGCGCCTGACGCAAGCCATTGATTCACCTGGCATATTTGGGGAAAATCTTATCACCAACAAGGTGACTGCGATTTCCCCAAATACACCAGATAAACCAATATCTTACGCCATGCACGCACCGCCAACTGCCGAATCTAGGTTAAACATCATTATCGCGAAGACGGGAATTTATGGCGATAGCACAGAGCTATATTGATTTTTACCTTCGCGTTAAATATGGGGTTGCTATATCTAGGTTTAACCCATTGCTAACCTATTTTAGTGCTTGGGCCAAATCATCACAAATATCTGCCGCTGACTCTAATCCTATTGATAAACGTACCAATCCTTTTGTAATTCCTGACTCTTTTTTTGCTTTATCACTAAGTTTGGAGTGGGTTGTTGATGCAGGATGGGTCACAAGGGTTTTTACATCTCCTAGGTTGGCAGTTATTGTTGCCAATTTTAGACGATCAATAAAAGCATAAGCTTTTTTTTGGCTACCCAAATCCAAACACACCAACCCCCCATAGGCTTTCATTTGGCTGGTAGCTAGAGCGTGTTGCGGATGGCCTGGAAGACCGGGATAATTTACTTTTCCGGTTAGTTTAGGGATTCTGTTTAAAAAGATAGCAACATTCATAGCGTTCTCACAGTGGCGTTCCATACGCAGGGGTAGGGTTTCCATACCTTTATATAATACCCAAGCGTTAAACGGCGATAGAGAGGGGCCAGCGTTGCGAAGAATAGGGTATATGTGCTCTAACAATAGCTCTTTATTGCCAACAACTACTCCACCAAGTACCCTGCCTTGCCCATCTAAATATTTTGTTGCTGAGTGGATAACCACATCTGCCCCAAGATCAAGTGGTTTTTGTAGAAACGGAGTACAGAATACATTATCAACTACCACTAAAATATTATGTTTTTTTGCAAGTTGGCAAAGTGCTTCTAAATCTACCATCTCTAGGGTTGGGTTTGATGGTGTCTCAACAAAAAAAAGCTTAGTTTGGGGACGTATTGCATCTCTCCAACTTGGTAAATCTCGTAGTGTTACTTGAGTTACATCAATTTTTAACTTTGCCAAAAGGTTGTTAGCCACATTTATTGTAGACCCAAATACAGAGCGACTTAAGACCATATGATCTCCAGCTGCCAGGAAACCTAGAAATACTGATGTAATGGCAGCCATGCCTGTTGCCATAGCAATACCCTTCTGCCCCCCCTCTAAAGCTGCTATACGCTCTTCAAAGGCGGTTACTGTCGGGTTGGTAAAGCGACTATAGAGGTTTCCTTCTTCATTTCCGGCAAAAACATCACAAGCTTGTTGGGCAGAGTTGTAAGCAAAACTAGAGGTGAGAAACATAGGAGGGCTATTTTCTCTCTCTAAGGTTTGATGGCGACCAGAATGGATTGCTGTTGTGGCCATATCTAGGGATTTTACTGCACTTTTTTTAGCTTTTTTCATTATATAAACTCAAATTTTTAGTTGCTGTCACAAAATAAAATAACAATAAAAAAACCGATAAGATAGTAAATACGTTGACTGTGTAACCAGTCAATGATAGATCATAACACTTGTTGGGCCCGCGTGGCGGAACTGGTAGACGCTGCGGACTTAAAATCCGTTTCCCTTGGGAGTCC
>JADGBW010000104.1 GCA_015231305.1 Magnetococcales bacterium
TTTGGTAAAATTTATCGTAACGGCGGTATGCTCAGTTAACATGCCATTACAATAGAGCAGTAGATTTTAATACATAAAAGAGTGATAGAGGATGTGTTAATATTTTTGAATGGTATCAATAATATATTATTGATTTTGGCTTTTAAGCTTGTTGGTTTGTTGTTCTAGCTAAAATTGGGAAAATTGGTACTATTACTACTACTCTTAAATTATAATTTCTATAAAAGGTTTTTTCTATAAAATGAGCATTTTTATTATCGCTGAAATCGGTATTAATCATAATGGCGACCTCGATATTACAAAGAAGTTAATTGATGTTGCTAAAAATGCAGGTGCTGATGCTGTTAAATTTCAAAAACGGACCATTGATGTGGTTTATACGAAAGATTTGTTGGACTCTCCAAGGGAAAGCCCTTGGGGTACGACCCAACGAGAACAAAAAGAGGGGTTGGAGCTTAGTATTGAAGAGTACAAGGAGATTGATAGATATTGCCTAGAAAAAGATATTGCTTGGTTTGCCTCAGCTTGGGACCTTGATAGTCAGAAGCTTCTAAGGCAGTTTGATTGTAAATATAATAAAGTTGCTTCAGCGATGTTGGTTTATGAGCCGTTGTTAAAAATGATAGCTGAGGAAAAAAAACATACTTTTATCTCTTCAGGAATGAGTGATATTGCTGACCTAGACCGTGCAGTTGAAATATTTAAAAAGGCTGGCTGTTCTTATGAAATTATGCACTGTGTCTCAACCTACCCCATGGATGATGGTGACGCTAATTTAAATAGAATTAAGACGCTACGTGAACGTTATGATTGTAATATCGGCTATAGCGGTCATGAAGTAGGTCTAGCTGTTTCATATGCAGCTGCAGCCCTTGGTATCACCTCTTTAGAACGCCATATTACCTTAAATCGCTCTATGTATGGATCTGATCAATCTGCCTCTGTTGAGCCTGCAGGGTTTACTATGTTGGTTGGTGCAGTTCGCAAAATTGAAAATGCTATGGGTGATGGGTCCTTAGATGTTAACCCAAAAGAGATATCTATAGCTAAAAAACTGCGTGCACATATCCCTCTTTAAGTTTTAACAAATATTTTTATAATGTGATGTTTATCTAGAATGTTTCTTGTTACTACCCCTGACGAGAGAGCCTGGAAAAAAGATGAAAAAATTCTTTTTTTGGGGGAGTGGTGCAAATTATATGAAAGAAAACAGATATGGTCACAGCTAGATTATCTTGTAGCTCCATATCATTGGGATAATAGGAAGCAACTATTTAAAGACTTTAAATATCTAAATGATATTTATGAAAAATATCTAGCTCTATATGCTGGTAAGCTTAATGAAGTTCATGGGTGTGAACATTCTGTGCGATACTGGCGAATTATTATTGGTCCATGGTTTAGATATTATGTCGAGGTTTTATACGACCGTTATATAACTGTAATACAAGCCCGCGATCGTGGAGATGTTAGCTCAACATGGTTGTTACAATCAGATCCATCTGATTGGGTTCCTTATGATTCTGGTCAGCTTTATAAATATGCTATCTCAGATTCATGGAATGTATACATGTATGGAGAGATAATAAAATTTTTAGGTGGTATTCCTTACACAGAAAAAAAAATTAAAAATTTACCTCCAGAAGTTAAACAAAATGTTAATCAAATAATTGTACCAAAAACTTTATTAAAAATATTACGTTTATATTCAAGGCTTCTTCCTGAAAAATGGAAAAAAATAGTTTTTTTTGCCAGTGGTTTTGGAGATGTAAACGCAGTTCGGTTATCTCTAAAATTGGGGCAGGTTCCCTTCTGGCTTCCAGATATTGATTTTGACCATGTTGAGGTTGAAAAGCAGACCAGAGAAAAGTTAAAAGTCTCTTCTGCTGATAGTGAGTTTGAGCTTATATTAGAAAAACTTACTCCTATGCAAGTACCAAAAATATATTTGGAAGGATTTGTTAATTTAAGGGATAAAATACTACGCAACTTTCCACAACAGCCTAAGATAATATTTACGGCAAATGCTTATAATAGCAACGATATATTTAAAATTTGGGCAGCAGAAAAAACAGCTCATGATACGAAATTGCTTATTACTCAACATGGTGGAAATTTTGGTACATCACTATGGGAGCAATCTGAAGATCACCAAGTATTAATAGCTGATAAATTTTATATATGGGGAAGGTCAAACAGAGAAGAGAAAACATTAAAAACTATGCCAGCAGGAAAGTTGGTTAGAGCTAAAAATCAGATCAGTGCTCATGAAAAAGGGTCAATACTTATGGTTTTGGCAGGAGTGCCAAGATATAGCTACAGAATGTTTAGTCATCATGTAGCACCGCAATTTTTAGATTATATCTCTTATCAAATAGCATTTATGGAAAAACTGTCGCAGCCAGTACAAAACAAGCTAAATGTACGCTTGTATTCCCTTGATCATAAGTGGGGAGTAGAACAGCGTATACGAGATAAAGGTTTGGGTCATTTAATTGATACTAATAATCACAGTTATAGACAAGCTTTAAATAAGAGCAGGTTATGTGTGTCGACATATAATTCTACCACATATTTAGAAACATTTGTTGCAGACTATCCAACTCTTATGTTTTGGAATCCAGGCCATTGGGAGTTGCGTACTAAAGCTCAACCATATTTTGATTCACTACGCCAAGTGGGTATTCTTCATGATACTCCAGAAACAGCAGCTATCTTGCTTAACGAAATATATGAAGATCCCAAGGCATGGTGGCAGCAACCTGAAGTGCAAGCTGCAAAAGATGAGTTTTGTGATGCATTTGCAAATACAGGTAAAGACTGGATAAACGAATGGAAAGCAGAGTTAAATAAAATAGTCAAATAGGTATTGATTAATTGTTATGTTAAGTGTTACTTAATAAGCTCTTAATCTTTTAGCCAGCCAAGTACTTGATCGCGGTATTTGCATAACACACCAGCATGGTTATCGTCTGTAGCACGAGCAGGTTGTAACATATAACGCCCTTGGTAATTGTGCTGTTTTAGAAGTTTAAATACCATAGGTAGGTCAGCATTTCCCTCTCCAAATGGAACGGTAGTACCTCCTAATAAACGGTCTTTAACATGCACGTTGTATATGCGAGAAGCATAGGTATTTATCTCTTCTTGAGGGTCATAGCCTAATGCAGAACTGTTACCAGAATCATAATTAATACCAAAATACTCAGGGTCTAATTTATCAATGAGAACTTTTAGACGATCTGGGGTGAAGTCAGACTCAAAAACAAAAACTACCTTTGATTTTTTTAGTTGGTCAACTATTTTATCCAAGCCGTTATAAAGATTGTCAATTTGCTGTTGGTTTTCAAGTTGCCCATTATCAACCAGAGGGACGACTATATAAGGAATTGCCATCTTACCAGTAGCACTAATAATTTGAGACATCTCATTTAACAAATTGTCGCGTTCAATGCCTTTAGCTTTCCAGAATGGTTTATGCATAAAACAGTCCCCAGTCAGTGAGGTAAGTTGGAGTTTGTGTTTTTTACATAGATCGCTAATTTCTGCCTGACCTTTAGATGTCATAAGTGGGTTTTCAAGTAGTGGCTCTTGACTGCCAATTGTCCACTCCATACAAGGAAAACCATGTAGTTCTGCTAGTGGAAACTCCTGCTTCCAATTTTCAACGGGAAATGCCTGAATTTGACCATCTATAATTGGTGAAAGTCGTCCTTGTATAAATCCAATATCTCTCATGGTATATCCCTAATATTTATTAATATATTTGACTGTTTGTAGCAGTCAATTGTTGTGTATTTATGTAGGAAACTTTTCTATATCATTACTATTTGAAGATTGCGCATAGCCCTGTTGCGAAATCTGCTTTAGTAAATCTTCAACATCACCAATATGTTCATGATAATCAATTTCTGGTACAGGTTCATCAATTATATAGGAAAGTATCTGAGATCCTAACATAGAGTTTTGTTCAAGTACGGTTTTTGATCTTACTATATCAATGTAGCCAGTTTGCAAATAAGCTTTAGGTAGCAGTTGTCTTGAAACATTGTGAGGCTCTGGTATTCCTGGTAGACGAACAACTGGAGTGAGATAGTTTCCGTCAATGTTCCACATTTTGTAGGGACTATGCTCTGCCATTTTAATAGAGCGCATGGAGTCTGCTTCAGGGTGGGCATAAAAATGCTCTATGGCTCTATCTATAGTGGGTATTCTACGTATAGGAGTTGTAGGGTAGAGATAGACCACGGCATCAGGCTGTTTGTTCTCCTCTTGTTTAATCCACGCTAAGGTGTGTCTTACGACATCAATGTCTAAGGAGTCGTCCTGAGCATATTCGGCGGGTCGTCGAAATGGTACCTCTGCACCAAAAGCTTGGGCAATATCCATTATTTCACTGTCGTCAGTTGAAACAATTACTCGTTGGATATTTTTGGCCTTTAGTGCTTGCTCTATACTGTAGGCTATTAGAGGTTTACCGCCTATCTCTAATATATTTTTTCTGGGTATACCTTTAGACCCACCTCTGGCAGGTATTAGGGCTAGGGTGTTTTTTGCTTTATCGTTTGCATCATTCATAAAATATCTTTACGTTTTTAAAACTTCTGCTTGTCCACTTTGTAAAGAGGCCCGGGCACTTAAGGCAATTTGCAGGCTCTGTCCCCCCAGGTGGAGATCCACCACAGGTTGCTTAAGGTTAGCTACAGCATCTAAAAAATGGTGCATTTCATCTAAAAATAGTTGGTTGCGTTCTAATGAAGCAAAGCTTTTTACATCTTTTAAGCCACTATCTCGAATATCTAGACTAAGTTCATTTGTGCTAAAGTTCAAGGCTAAAGAGCCTTCATCACCAACTATGCTAAGTTCTCTAACAGCTGGTTCTCGTAGATAGTCTAGTTCGACAGTTACAGGTAGAGGTCGGTTATCCCATTGGCAGGCAAGTAGTGAAGTAACACAATCTTCCACATCAATTTGTAGATGACTAAGATGCCCACCCACAGCAAATACACTCTTTGGCATACCAAACAACCACAGGGCAACATCAAACTCATGTATTTGTGTTACAAGAGTTCCTCCACCTAGTTCATTTCTAGCAGCGTATGTGCCCCTATAGTCTTCATAAGGATGCCATCCAGGCATGTATTCGCCATTGGTCATCCTTACGGAGATTAAACGACCTAGGCGACCTTCATCAATCCACTGTTTGACAAGTTTTAATGCTGGGTGAAAGCGAAATTGATATGCCACCATAGCAATCAGGTTATTCTTTTTAACTATCGCTTTTAGTTTTTCAATTTCTTCCATGGATGTAGCCAAGGGTTTTTCTATTAATAGATGACACCCAGCCATGGCTGCTTTTAGGGCAACCTCCATATGAAGACTATTTGGGTTGGTAACAAAGACAATATCAGGTTTGTCGGCTAAAGCCTTATCTAAGTTGTCAAATTCTTCAATGTTATATAGATCATTCAAATTTACATCAGGTACTACCTGCATAACAGTGTTTAACACAGGAGCAGATCGTGTAACCCGGTAGGCTGATATATCTACCTTATCACCTAGTATAGCTTTTAGGTTTCTAAGGTGTCTCTGGCCTATGGAGCCAAGGCCAACAAAAAGTGCCTTCATTATTCTTCCTTATTTTGACAATTTATTTGGTATCGCTTTTTTATTTATATATAACTTCATTGAGTTTCTAACCTGTTATATGCTTTTGAACAAAGCTAAAATGAGAGTGTGCTGCTTTTTCCCAATCATCACCTACTGGTGTTTCCAATATTATAGGTACGGTAAATTGGTGCTTTTGGAAATTTTCAAAGATATTTAAGAACGGTACATCACCCTCACCAAGATTGACACTACCCCCATTTATAATACGGTCTTTTATATGAATTTCGCGAATAACAGGAGCTAATATATTAAGTTCTGCAACTGGGTCGTATCCCTCAGCTACGGCATTACCAACATCATAGCAGACTCCAAGAGTTGGGTGGTTGAATTCTTGGATAAAATTTAATAAATCATGGGCTGGGAGGTCAGACTCCAAAGCTATGACTATATTGCTGTCATTGCTGTGGGAGATGAGGTGATGCAAAAGTGAAGTTATGCGTTTTCGCATTTCAGGAAGTTTTAAGCTGGCTTCTTCCATTAACGGTAAAGTAAACACTTTTATTGCCATGCTATCAGCTATTAGCATGGTATCAAGTAGGGTGTTGTCTACTTCTAATTTGCTCATTCCTAAAAAACTATCTTTTGCTTTTTCTAAAATAAAAAAGGCGCATAGAGTGTGTAGTGTTACGTTGGTTTTTGAAATACAGGCTTTTATCTCTTTTCGTCCTGTTTCAGTTAACAGGGGGTTATTTTTCCAATTGTCTTTGCTAAATAACCATTCAATAGATTTAAAGCCAACTTTTTTGGCTCTGTCAAACTCTTTTTGCCAGCTATTCCAGGGAAAAGAGAGCATCTGCTGTGCCTGCTTTTGTGAAAGTCGCCCTTGCATTATACCAAAATCAAATGGGTGCATGATGGGTAAACTCTTTAAAAATTAAGTATAATGGCTTCACTTAAAAACTGTACACAATAAGAAACCATCGTCATTCTCGCGTAGGCGGGAATCTAGGGCAGCAAAGTTGAACTCTCTGGGTTCCCGCTATGTGGGAATGACGTTATATTGGTTTTTGAGTGTCTGTTTTTGATTTGAAATCATTATATGGTTATTAAATACGGCAAATTTTTTTTGTTTATGTTAAATAGCCAAAAGCTTAAAAGTTTATTTTTCACCTTTTTTTTGTCCAACACCCAACAGCATGATCTCCTTAGAAAACCTAACAAGCTTATTATACTCTGTTCCTGATGACCAAGGAACCCTATATAGCGGGCCGTATGGCAATGGTATTTTGGAAAAAAGGTAAATTAACGGTTTAAGCCAAGGTGCTTTCCAAAGAAAAGGAAGTTGGTGGAAATGTATAACATTTACCTCAGAAAGACCTGAAAAGGCTAGTACATCTTCAAATGATGGGGCTGTAAAAGGCATTACGTGTGTGTGATCAAGATAAAAAGATTTCTGGTTGTGTATCCAGCTAGGTGTCATTATTACAGCAATACCACCTGGTTTTAGTGCATTTATTGCTGTTTCCATCATGCGTACTGGGTTGTGAACATGTTCTATAACTGATTTGGAAAATATAAAATCGAAGCTTTCAGGTTCAAAAGGCATAGGGTCTTGTTCTAGGTTGGCTATTTTAGCTGTATGAGGGTGAACTAGCTCTGTAACCTTTGGAGAAATATCCAGACCAGATACTTCAAAACCGATGTCGTGAAAAGCCCTCATGATATCTCCTCGACCACATCCAATATCAAGAATTTTACCGGGTTTTTTGTAAACTGTATTTAGTAGGTGGAGTGCAAGTTTGTTTGGGTAGTCACTAGTTGGGCGACGTTTTTCAGTAAAAACAATGTCTAGGTAAGACTCTGTTTCTAATATGTTTGATTTTTTGTTTTCAACAGTCATTTTGCCACCCTGCGCCATTTGTTAAGAAAACAAAAGGAAATTGAGGCCGTATAAAAAGTTGTTATGCTACGGTTTTATAAGGTAGGCTGTTGGCGTGCTTGCATGTTCTACTGTACGAATTTTTACAGATTTATCAGTAAAAAATTCATCTACAGCATCTGACTCTCCCCAACCACGAAAAGCATACTCATCAAATACTATTATACCACCTGGTGTAACCATATTGTAGAAATTTTCTAAAACAGTTTTGCTGCCGTGGTAGGTATCGAAGTCAAGGTGTAACAGAGATATGCGAAACCCTGGGTTATCTTTTACATATTTAGGAGCTGTTTGCATTATGTCTCCAGCTACTAATTCTGCACGATTTGCAAACCCAGCTCGCTCAGCGCAGGCAAGGATATCTTTAGGGTCTACACCTTCAAAAGCTGCTTCATCAGTGTATGATTTAGCAGATACCTTTTCATAGGGTAAAAGACTATCGGCAAATGAGCTAAAGGTATCAAACCCAATCACCTTTTTTCTCGAAGCTGGGGCGAAAATAGTTAATAATTTAAGCCAATACATAAAACCCACACCCTTGAAAACACCACACTCAATGATATCTCCAGGGACATCCAGGCTTTTTTTGAAAAGTTCATACCTTACAAGAAGTTTACGGACACGATCAACATCTTGGCTTAGGAGTAGTTGGTTGTAAGAGTTCCAAATTTGCTCTTCAGAGTATGCTTCACTCATTACCTTGTTTAGCTCCTAATTTATATTGCAAACTTTTGTTTAAGACGCGTTCAACAGAACCATTTTTTTTATTTTCCGATTCCACATTATATCAATCACTTGGGTTAAAAGGCAATATAAAATGTTCCTTGGGAACAGCTATAACTAAAACCCATAATTCTTATTTTTTATCTAAATTGTGAGAACTAACATACAAATTGCAATTTTTTTCCCTATACAATAAGGTGTTTGCTAATTTTCGTAATATAAAAACAATTAGTTTAGGAGAGTCCTGATGGATATGGGGTTGGATGGTTCGCGGGTGTTGATAACAGGGTCATCTCAGGGGATAGGTTTTGGTATAGCTTCGGCTTTTTTAGATGAAGGAGCAACCGTAGTACTGTCTGGCCGTGATAAAAATAGGGTTGAGACAGCTAGGGTAAATTTGGCAGAAAAATATGGCAATAAAGAAGTAGACTTTTTTGTTGGTGACTTGGGTGTAGGTAAAAATAGAGAAAACCTAAAGGAGCAATTAGCAGTAGAAGGGTTAGATCATATTATCTGTAATATAGGTTCAGGCCGATCAATGCCCGTATTGCAGGAGAGTGAAGAGGAGTGGCGACGTATGTTCGAAATTAACCTTTTTAATGCTGTAGGTGTAGTGCAAGATTTGCGGGCTTTGTTGGCCCAAACAGTTAAAAAAGGGGGAGATGCAAGCCTTACCTTTGTTGGTTCTATTTGTGGTATGGAGGCACTGGGTTGCCCGTTGGCCTATGCCTCTGCCAAAGCAGCTCTGTGGGCCTATGCTAAAAATTTAATGCACCCTTTAGCTAAAGAAGGTATTCGGGTAAATCAATTATCCCCAGGTAATATAATTTTTCCTGGTTCAACCTGGGAGGCAAAACTAGCTCAGGATGCTAATAGTGTAAACTCCATGCTAGCATCACAAGTGGCCATGGGTAGACTTGGCGAGCTGGAAGAGGTCGCAAAAGCAGTGGTTTTTCTCTCTTGTCAACACGCTAAATTTATCACAGGAACAAACCTAGTTGTCGATGGTGGTCAGCTAAAAGGGGTATAAAATATAGTATATGAAAACTGTTAAAGATATGTTCGATTTAACTGGCAAAGTAACCATAATAACTGGTGGTGCTGGTATGTTAGGACAAAAACATGCAGAGGCCATTGCAGAGTTTGGCGGTATACCTGTTATAGTTGATATTAATCAGGGTGTTTGTGAAGAGGTAGCAACAAAAATTGCTAATAAGTTTGGGGTTTCAAGCTTAGGGTTAAGCTGTGACATTACCAAGCAAAACATGGTTGAAAAGCTCCACGATAGGGTGTTAGAAGAGTTTGGCAGGGTTGATATTTTAATAAACAACGCTGCCAACAACCCAAAAGTTGGTGCTATGGGATTAGATGGTGTAAATGATTCTCGAATAGAGGCTTTTCCACTTGAGGCTTGGAATCAAGATATTGCTGTTGGGCTAACAGGAAGTTTTTTGTGCGCAAGAACATTTGGAGCAACTATGGCTAATAATGGAGGTGGTGTAATATTAAATATCTCATCGGACCTCTCTTTAATTTCACCAGATCAGCGACTCTACCGAAAAGATGGCCTGCCAGAACATGCCCAACCAGTTAAGCCTGTAACATATTCTGTGGTTAAATCTGGTTTAATAGGGTTAACCCGCTATCTCTCAACATATTGGGTGGCCCAGGGGGTGCGCTGTAATGCCTTGTCACCAGGAGGGGTTTATGTGGATCAGGATGAGCAGTTTGTTAAAAATTTAAGTCAGTTAATCCCTATGGGACGCATGGCTAATAAAGACGAATATAAAGCTGCAATTGTTTTTCTTGTTTCAGATGCATCAAGCTATATGAATGGCACAAATATGGTGTTAGATGGCGGTAGAACTGTCTTATAATAGTTTGCTTTCTTAAGCAGGTTATTAGGTCTGTTTAAGAAGAAATTTACCAGAATCACCCTTTTTATATTTTGCAGCAAACTTAGCTGGGTCTCTTTTTTTGAGCAGTTCATTTAAATACAAAGTTTTCTCATCAACCCAAGTTTCAAACTCATGTGGAGAGTCAAAACCATCAATACGCATTAAAGAGTTGCGATATAAGATGTTGCTATGCTCTAGCTCATCATTCCACCATAGTTTGTCCTTGGCAATTTTGTGGTAGACAGGAGTTCCAGGTAGTGGGCACATAATTGATACAGTATAACTGTCAGCACCAACCGATGCTGCAAAGCGTACTGTCTCTTCCATCTCTTCTCTTGTCTCACCCGGAAATCCAACCATCCAAAATGTGTGGACCAGCAAACCGGCTTTTTTAGCACTCTCTATGCTTGGTTTTATCTCCTCAAGAAGCAGGTTTTTATTAATTACATCATCTAAGACCCTCTGCACACCACTTTCACAGGCAAGGGTTATCTGGTAGCAGCCAGAGTCCGCCATCTGCTGGTACATCTCCAACTGTTTGTTATTGCTTTTGTGGTAGTTTACCTTTATTCCGTTTGGTGTACACCAACGTATTCCTAACGGCTTTATCAGTCGGCAAAGCTCCAGCAAGTTTTTCCGGTTGGCAGTAAGTGTGTCGTCTTCAAATTGAACCTCTACGATGCCGTACTTATCTACACCTTCTTTTATTTCTTCATATATATTTTGTGGTTCACGCCATCTAACTTTACTGCCCCACATAAGTGGGGTAGTGCAGAATGAGCAGAACTCTGGGCAGCCTCTAGATGCCATGACACTAAGAACTCTGTTAGATTTTGCTAGCCCTGAATGAAATAGACCAATTTTAAAATATCCCTCCATGTTCATCAATTCACGAGCCGGAAAAGGAAGCCTATTTAACTCTACCGCTGGTGGGCGCGGGTTTATATGAAGTTGTCCTTCATTCATATGTACTACCCCTGGTAGGGTTTCTATCTCATTTTGTTGTTTTTGGGCTAGCAGGTTGACTATATCTAAAAATGTAAACTCACCTTCACCTTGTAGGGCATAATCAATTACTCCTAGGTTTAGCAAAGAGAGAAGAGAAGAAGGGGGAATGCCAGCTTGGGGGTTTTTTAAGGCAAATTCATGATCCAGCATAGCACTGCTAACATGGTTGCCACCTATAACCACTGTAATTTTAGGGTTTGTAGTTTTAGTAATTTTTGCAATGGTACAGGCGTGATCAAGAAGGTTAGAAAACAGAACAGAAATACCAACAACATGAGGGTTAATGTGAGAAATATATGCCGCGACAGCCTCGTCACTTTCACCCACAAGCACCATTTTATCGTTGAGAGTTTTATGTTGATTATAGCCTTCAAGGGCTGTATCACGAATAAAAACTTCATGGCCAGCTTGTTTTAAAACAGCAGCAATATAACCAACACCCAATGATGGTTGTATGCGGTTTATTCCACCTTTTATACCTTTAATATTGGGTGTAAGTAGAAGAATGCGCAACTTTTCTGACATAGTAATCTGCTTTCCACAGTACCGGGATATTTTAATAAATTACATAGGCAAATGTTGCTCAATTCCCATAAAAAGTCAACACTTAGTAATGATCAAGTGGGGTTGTCATATTTGAGTTTATTTTAATTTTTTAATGAGCATATGCTTAGTAAATAATTAACCCTACTTATTTACACTAATGTAAATCTATTTAAAAAGAAACATCAAAAGGCTCTTTATGGGCGTAAGTTCAAATGGGTGTAAGGGATATTTGCCTTGTTGTTATGCAACTATTATTACAGAGTTGTTATGTGTTTGCACTAAAGAGCAAGCTAGTTGCGGGGTGTTGCAAAATAGTTGATAATGCTAGCCTGATGCAGCCATTTAAGTGAGGATTGTAGATTAGATGAAAAAAAAGAGTGAAAAACCTGAAAATAAACACGACTTTACACTGGTAGTTGGTGAAGATGATGCCATAGAATCAGTAAGAAATGCTGTTGATAAAGATCTATACGATCAGTATCGGGTTCTCTGGGAGCAATCGTACGATAAAGAGATTGTTCCTAATTTTCCTCTACAAATAGACTTTGAATTAAATTATTCCTGTAATTTTTCTTGTTCTATGTGTACATGGAACAGCGAATCTACCAAAGGAAAAGGTAAGAAGACCTGGTTTAGTTATGATGTGTATAAAGAGGTAGTTGATGACTCTATAAAAAGGGGGTTGCGATCAATTAGGTTAAACTACGTCAACGAACCTCTCATGCGGAACGACATAACAAAATTTATTAAGTACGCCAGAAAAGCAGGGATACTCGACCTTTATTTTAGTACTAACGGCTCACTATTGACAAAAAAAATAGCAAAAAAATTGGTAAAATCAGGTCTTCTCAGGCTTCAAATATCATTAGATGCCAATACAAAATCTACCTACGAATCAATTAGAAAGGGTGGAAATTTTGAACAGGTTATCTCAAATATTGAAAATTTTTTAAAAATTAGAGAAGAGCTTGGATCAAAAACTCCTACTCTTAGGGTTAATTTTGTAAAAACTAAACAAAATATTGATGAGTTAGACGGTTTTATCAAATTTTGGCGTGATAAGGCAGACTTTATCGGCGTACAGGATTTGATGGAAATTATGGATGAAAAAAAACAGCCACAAGAAGAAAGCTCTACTCCAATCAGAAAAAATTTTCGTTGTTCTCAAGTTTTTCAACATCTTATTGTGCGTTATGATGGTTCAATTGTGCCTTGTTGTTCGTTTTATGGGGCGCAAATGCCAATTGCTCTATTAAAAACCAAAAATGCCAAAGCTAATTTTTCCGAAGTTGAAAATATTGGCCTTTTAGATAACAGAAAAAAAGCCAACCTTGTTGTTCAGTCAATACAAGAAGCATGGGATGGTAAGGATATGAAGTTTTTAAGAAAAATACACAAAGCTGGTGAATATTGGAAACACCCAGTGTGTTATCAGTGTGTAGAAAATTTAGATATAACTGAAGCTTAACCTAGCTTTTAAAAAACTGTCCGTATCAATATCTCATTCTTAAGATGTATATATTTATTCAGGTATATGCACCCTGAAACCCATAAAATATTATCTATTCCTTAACAGCATTATGCTTTATATGTGTTTTTTTGCAAATTCTTACTAAAAGTAATGTTGTTTATATGTAGTGATTTTAAATCTAAAACAGACACTCTACAAGCAAAATTACATCTATTAAATCGAAGGTGAAAATCCAGAGAATTCAACGTTGCTGCCCTAGATACCCTACTATGTGGAAATTTCTATGGATTCTTATAAGTAAATTTTGGCATGTAAATACCAAAAACTATGCACCACATAGCTGTGATAAAACACCTTCAACTTCATTCTGAGAGTAGGGGATTAGCAACTAAGTCAAAGATAAATGGTTGCGATAATACAGGCACTACAAAAGTTTATTATCAACAACACTATACAACAGAATGTACAGTATGCAGCAATCAACAAATATGCTTTTATATTGCTAGCAGTTGTATAAATAATATACTCATAGCTTTATCTGCTATATATAAAAATGTATAAAGATATAAGGTTGAGTTATTTTTATTTTTAATGTAAAAATTTTTAATAATTCAATGTGTATAAAATTAATGAAAATTATCATTTAAATTTAAAAGCTGAGGCACTCTCAATGCTACAAAACTGGATGATATTTTCCGTTAAGGTATAGAGCTTTTTTTGTTTATTGTTATGGGAAAGTAAAATGCACAAACTTATGCCAAAAAAGGAGTTGGATATCTCTAG
>JADGBW010000225.1 GCA_015231305.1 Magnetococcales bacterium
AAACCCACCCCAACATAGATTGGGCCATATTAGGAAAACCGGGAAAGAAATAGTGGTTGTCATGATAAAACCCTGGTATTTGGCTTAATTTGTTTGGGATAAGTTTGCACCCAGATGGTAAGTCTGCCATTAAAATACGGTAAGGTTCTGAGTTATCACCAAATCGGTTTCTAATCATCAACTCTGCTTCAGGGTGGCGTGTTAGAGGTCGTCCAAATACTTGTGCAGCAACCTGTCTGGTTCGGTCATCCTCGGTTGCCCCAATACCACCAAAGCAGAAAATAGGAATAGTTGATTTGCTGCTGCATAAAAGTGTGTTGCAAAGCTCTTCTTGACTGTCTCCAACGTAAGATACACGTTTTAATATTACGCCCAATTCAGGCAATGTTTTTATCAAATATGCCATATGGGCATCTTGACGGTAGCCAGAGAGAATTTCATCCCCAATGATAATTGCTCCAGCCTCTGTAATAGGAATACTTTTCATTAGTTGTGCTCTGCCTTTTTTAGTAACCATCCATGATTAAAAAGCTCCAAATATAGTTGTTGATTATTTTAAACCCTGCCTTTGCGGTAAATAAAGCACCAAGTGTTTTTTTATAATTATTACAATTTTAAATGTAATAATTGCATTTGTAGGCTGTTTTGCAAAGTTTGTCTTTTATGGAGAGCAAATTTAAATGTTTTTGAGAATAGTTTTATAAACATTTTGGGACGTACAGCAAAATTAAAAGAACTCTCGATAAAATATAATCATTTTAAATATGTTATATAAGCAACAATAGGATTTTTTTGTAGATGCAAATTAAAAATTTTTTTAGAATCATGGCTAAAGGTAAAGGTTGGTGAGTTTTTTTTGTCTCATTTTAGGTGAGGTTTTAAGGCGTATAATGATATTTAAGGGCTGTAAATTGTCATTATACAGTTAAATTTATGATATATAATTTCGATATAAAGCGATATGAATAGTTCTTCCCAATCATGTGTTCAAACTTCTCTTTTTTCCACTAAAGAGCTTGCTTATGAAAAGCGGTTTTCAGAGTGGCGCGATAGTATTGCAGCACTTTTTGATGTTTCGCAGCCTAATAGTCGACTATCAGACAATTTTAATGCAACGGTTAAAAGTTCTTTGCTAAGCCAAGATGTCATGCTTGCACGTTGCGATACGGTTGAGCAAAGGTGGCAGCGTAGTGTTTTGCGTTTTGCAGAAGATGGCTTGGATCACTATTTAATTCAGGTACAGCTTGATGGTAAGCAGTGTGTAAGTAGGGGGCAGAAAGAGTCTTGGTGTAGTGCTGGCAACCTAATGATAATTGATTTGGCAGAAAAGCATGATGCCTACAATATTGGTAAATTTAGTAATTTTTCTGTAATTGTTTCTCGGCATATGCTTTCCCCACTTTTATTAAACCCTGACAGCCAGGAAGGACGAGTGCTTTCTGCCAAGCAACCTTTAGTAAATCTTGCAGTAGAACACATGAAGTCTCTAGAGAAAACAGCTCATAATTTTTCTCCACAAGAGGCGGAAAGCATAATTAAACCAACTTTATCGCTACTTGCCTGCGCTCTCAATGGCAGTGCCGATCAAGTTGAAAATGGGCGTGCAATTGCAGGAAAATCTATACTTGCGCGTTGTAAAAATGTAATTGAGCAATATCTTAGAAAAAGTGATTTATCAGTAGATTTTTTATGTAGAAAGATAGGTATTTCGCGGACAAATCTATATTTAATGTTTAAACCTTACGGTGGAATTCAGAGCTATATTGTTGAGAGGCGACTGCGTAGATGTGCCGAGGATCTTCTGCATCATGATAATATTAAAGTGCCTATCTACACAATTTCTGAAAGTTGGGGATTTACAAGTACTGCTCATTTTTCAAGAATTTTTAAAAAACGTTTTGGATCATCTCCAGGAGATATTCGCCAGGCCAAATCTGTTGCTCAACTGCACCCCGAATTTATATTAAATCAAGAGGTGGGTGATCGCCACTATGAGCGTTGGCTGTCTGAGACTTTAAAGAGTTGAGTTAATTTTAATTCACATAAGTTATTGCAATGTTGATGTTTGAAAAATAGTGATTATAAAGTCACTTTTAATTTTGGATGGTTTTGTTTTGTAAATATCTGTTTACAATATGAAGTTTGTTGGTTTTGTACAAAAAATCAATTTTTACGGACTCTCAGTCAATCCTAAAAATAAGGAAAATGTTATTAATTAACTGGGACGATTTGTGCTTAGGATGAAATTATGACCATGACTAATAAATAGCGCGTAATTCAAACCAGCGGTATTTCGAGGGAAAGCAATTGTTCAATCCAACATGGTTATGGGGCCACAACTAGTAAAAATTCAGTTTCTCTATGTTAACTAGGTGGTAATTGTTATGGCAGAAAACGACAATCATAGAGTTGAAGGCTCACAAAATGTAAGTGGGGCCAATTTATCTGGCAGCGAGTTGATGAGTGCTATTGCCTCGGGTCAGAACATTGATGCGGTTTTAAATCAATTTGCTTCAAAAGCTCAAGCAAGTGCAATTGCTAATGGTACCTCTCCTGAAATAGCCAAAAGCTCTTCAGCTGCATTCAAAGAGTCCTTTTTAAGTGGTATGGCAGAAAACCTTTCTCCCTTAGAGGCTTTGGAGCAGGCATCTTCAGATTTTGAATCATCCGTGCAAACTCAGGCCACATTAAATAATGTTCAGAGTGCAGGTGGCGGGAACGATCTAATGGCGGCCCTTTCAACTGGTCGTAATTTGGACGCAACCTTAAAACAGATGCCTAGTGCTGGAGGTGAGTCTGGTGGTAGAGAAGCTCAAAGTGCTTTTTTGCAGGATTTACAAAGCAACTTATCAGATGGAAAGTCGTTAAACGAAGCCGTAACAAGTGCTGAACAGGCTAAAAACGAGGCGATTGCCAATGTTAAGATAACTGAGCAAGTATCGTCTTCTGGTAATGATCTTCTTAATGCCTTGGTCACTGGTCGAAATGTTGATTCTGCTATAAGCACTCTTAAGGCTGGGGCGGTGCAAGGGGGTGATGCTAGTAGCCAGCAATCTGCTGCCCAAGCCTTTGTGAATGATTTAAGCGAGGCGATATCACAAGGCAAAACAGTCACATCTGCGGTCTCTTCAGCTAGCAGCGCAGCAGATATTATGGCTAAAACAGCATCTTCCTTTATCAGTGGACCTGGCAACTCTGGTGATGCTCTTCTTAATGCTTTGGCGTCTGGTAAGCAAGTAGGGCAGGTTGTTGCTAAGTTTGAAGGGGGGGGCTCTGCTGCTTTTCAAAACTCTTTGGCAACATCCCTAAGTGATGGTGTCTCTATAAACAGCGGTTTGCAAAATGCCTCATCTACTTTTAAAGCTGTTGTTAAGTCTCAAGCTGCGGTAAACACCACACCGGTTGGTGGTAGTTCACTATTAACTGCTCTTGCAACGGGAAATAATGTTGATAGTCAGGTTGAAAAATTAACCGCTGCTGCAACCCAAGGGCTATCACCTGAGCAGGTAGCAGATGTCACCCAATCGTTTCAGTCAAGTTTAAGTGAGTCATTCTCCCAGGGTGAATCTACCGAAGCAGCGGTTGAGTCAGCTAGTGTTGTGGCTAAATCAACTGTTGAAGTTGCCACAGAACCAGCAGCAGGTGGTGACCTTCTAGTTGCCATGGCAACTGGTGAAGGTGTTTCTGAGGTGGTAGAGACAGTTGGTGGAGGTGAGGGTGGTGAAGCACAAGAGGCATTTTTATCTAGCCTTGCTGATGGAGAAAGTATCGACGGGGCTTTAGATGAGGCCA
>JADGBW010000105.1:0-12420 GCA_015231305.1 Magnetococcales bacterium
GAGCTGCGGCATCAGCACTGGGAAAGGTACACATCACCTCATCACCAATAGTTTTAATAACAACGCCTTGAAATTCAATGGTTATTTTAGAGAGTAAATCAATACAGCTAGAAGTTAATTCACGGGCTTTAGCATCACCAATTGCTTCATAAAGTTTGGTGCTTCCCGCAATATCAGCAAACAAAATAGCTGATTTATTATTTACTCGCATAATGTCCTCATTTTCATATTGCCATAAATAATTAGGTTTAACTTACTAATTAACATGCAATTTACGACAAGATAATTGTAAACTACTTAATAAAACGCCCAACAATTACAGATATGTTATCCTTACCACCACCATCTCTTGCCATTTCAATTAGCTTCTCTACTATTTCGTCTAAGTTATTCTTTTTTGCTTTAGCTAAAACCTCTTCAATTGCTGATATTGCTACCATGCCAGTTAAACCATCGGAACACAGCAGTACAACATCACCCTTTTCCATCTCTTCAAAACTAATATCAGGTGTAATATGTTCTGAAGGACCAACAGCTTGCAGTAGAATGTTCTGAGCTGGTGCAGTACCCTTGCTGCCAAGGTTAACCCACCTTTGGTACATAGAGTGGTCTTGAGTTACCTGTGTTAAACCATTTTTGTTATAGTGGTATAATCTACTGTCCCCAACATGAAAAGCCACAGGAACCTCACTAAAACTAGGAACCCAAAGCCCCACCATTGTTGACCCCATGCCTGTACCTTCATCACAATCGTTTTCTTGATTTTTACTGTAAATTGCTGTGTTGGCAGAATTGGCAGCTTCACGCAGCATAGTGACAATTGGGTTAGGGATATCATCCATAGTTGCCTCATCATCTCCCTGGAATTCTTCATCAAGGTCAGATGCAACTAAGCCCTCTTGGGGAGGTGTTTTAATGGCCTCTTTGAGAGATTGACGTACAGAAGCAATAACCTGTGCACTTGCGACCTCTCCTGCTGAGTGCCCACCCATTCCATCTGCAATGATTAAAAGGCCCAGCTTATCATCAATAAAAAGACTATCTTCATTGAGAGTTCGCACACACCCTACATCAGTATTACCAGCTGCAAGCAGTCTATCGCCAATAGTCAAAATCATAGTTGAAATTGTCTCTATTAAGTTATTAAAAACCATCACAAACAAAAGTAAAGGCTAGTTAGCCCTTCTCTTATACAATGTATTACTCATTCAAAAGTACAACAATTACCATACAATTACCAAGGACAATTTGGATTGCTTAATTGCTAGATGAAGAAAAAACAGCCCATACTTGGAACACCAAACCATAATCTTTTAGAAATTTTATATTTAAGCATTTAACCATTGATAAATAAAAAATTTTCAAAATAATTCATAAAATAAATATGTTCAAATTTACTTATTCACCAACTACATTATTCTACCTTCAGACCCTACTATGTTGCTAAATTATATAAATCCGCTTATAAACAGACCTCATGCATTGAAATTTAAAAGTAAAAAGCATCTATTATCAGGAGATAACCTCCTATAAATATTTGATTTTTTAATTAATGTGAGAAACCATAAAAGTGACTTTAAAAAATAGGCTTATACACAGACCCCGTCGACTACGTAAAAACCCAGCAATTCGCCGGATGGTTAGAGAGAACCACCTTCGCTGTGAAGACCTTATTCTTCCTCTCTTTATTGTACCCGGGCAAAACATAAAAAAACCTGTTATATCAATGCCAGGGGTAGACCAGCTCTCCATAGATAAAGCCATTGAAATAGCAAGCCAAGCAGAAAAACTAGGCTTGGGGGGAATTATTCTATTCGGCATCCCCTCCTCTAAAGACTCCACAGGCAGTGATGCAAGAGATTCTCAAGGTATTGTCCAAAAAGCTATCCGCGAGATAAAAGCTGCCCTACCAGATCTTTATGTTATAGCTGACACCTGTTTTTGTGAATATACTGAACATGGGCATTGTGGGCCAATTAAAGGTAACAGTGTTGATAATGACGCCACTTTGAAACTTTTGGGCGAGGCTGCTGTTGCTCAAGCCCAAGCAGGGGTAGATATGGTTGCTCCTTCAGGCATGATGGATGGCATGATAGAGGCCATTCGCACTGCCCTTGATGAGGCGAATTATGAAGAAATTCCCATTCTATCCTATGCAGTAAAATATTCATCAGCATACTACGGCCCGTTTCGTGAAGCTGCTGAAAACACCCCATCATTTGGTGATCGAAAATCATATCAAATGGACTCTGCCAACCGCCTTGAGGCCATTAGAGAAGCAGCATTGGACCTTGAACAAGGGGCAGATATGTTAATGGTAAAGCCCGGTTTAGCATATATGGATATTATCCGTGACCTTAAAAATAATTTCGACCTCCCTATAGCTGTGTATAATGTCAGTGGAGAGTACGCCATGGTTAAAGCTGCTGCCCATAAAGGTTGGATTGATGAACAAGGAGTAGTATTAGAAACCCTAACCGGATTTAAACGAGCAGGAGCAGATCTTATTCTCACCTATCACGCCTTAGATGCAGCACGCTGGATTTGAATTAATATTAAAAAGGATGTCGTTATGAATGAAGAAGGGTGCAGGGATGCATCTCAACCAGTACGTGGGTTGGGACTTTTATCCGGTGGATTAGACAGCAGCTTGGCAGTACGTGTATTGCAAGAACAAGGTATTGAGGTTGCCTGCGTTAATTTTCATACAGGCTTTTGCATTCAAAGCCATACCGGTGCAATACGCAACCCAAAAAAAGGAGCCGAACCCGCGCGCCACGATGCATTGCACGCCGCACAAAGCTTGGGTGTAAAGCTTCATATGGTGGATATATCTAAAGATTATGTTCGCATTGTTACCGACCCCAAACACGGCTACGGCAAAAACTTAAACCCCTGCTTGGACTGTAAAATATTTATGGTACAAAAAGCTTGGGAGCTTAAAGAAAAACTAGGGTTTGACTTTATTTTTACCGGTGAGGTAATGGGCCAAAGACCCATGAGCCAACGCAAGGATACTTTTCCGGTTATCGATCGTGAGGCAGGGGTTAAAGGTTGGCTACTACGTCCACTATCTGCCCAATATATGCCAGAGACTGAACCAGAAAAAAATGGTTGGGTTAACAGAGAAAAACTAAAAAACTTCACAGGTCGCAGCCGTAAACCACAGATGGCTCTAGCCCAAGAATATAACCTTACCGACTATCCAACACCAGCAGGAGGCTGCTGTTTTCTTACTGACGAGAACTACTCCCGTAAATTGCAAGATTTATGGAACAACCGTCAAACTAAAGAGTACAGCATGGAAGATATAGTTTTGCTTAAAGCAGGCCGACATTTAAGACCAGCAAACAACTATAAAATTATTATAGGCAGGGATGAGTCAGAAAATAATTTTTTATCAGGTTTAAAAGCAGGCCGACTAACCATAAGAGCTAAAAACCTACCCGGCCCGTTTACTCTAGTTGAGGGAGAACCAAACGAAGAAGAATTAAAGCTAGCCTGCAGAATTGCTGCCCGTTACGGCAAAGGCAAAAACCACCATGAGGTAACAATGGTAGTTGAAGGCAAGCAGACAAGCCAAACTTTCACAATAACCCCTATGCCAGCCCATGAAATATTAAAAGAGTGGCATGTCTAATTTAAATAAAACCATCCCAGATAAAACACTAGACGTAAAAAACCTATTATGTCCCCTACCCATCTATCGCACAGATGCAGCCTTACTCGACCTAAAAAAAGGCCAAACCCTAGAAATTAAATCCACCGACCCAGCTATAATAAACGACCTACCTGCATATTGCAGTATAAACGGCCATAAAATATTAAATATCAACAAAGATGGAAGAACAATTATTTGCCTAATAGAAAAGGGAGAGTGATATACTGGACTTCTAAGATATTTTATCTGAAATATTATTATAATACTTTGCTAGATTCATGTCGTCATTGGCAATATGGTCAATAAACCAAAACTTTATAAAATCATTTATATCTACAACAATATTTCGTTGAGACTCACTTTTAGATTTAAACCTGAACATATAGCCATGTACATGTGCTGTCATTATCTTATGAGCTTTTCTGTGCTGCATTATGTTGGGATATCCTGAGCTTATCATCAATTTCTCTTCACTTTTAAAGTGAAATTTAACATATGCAACTAACTCTTCAATAATTTCACCTAAATCAAACAGATAATCATTATTTTCAATTGCTTTGCTTAGGGTATCAAAAAGAGAAAATAGAACTTCATGTTCAGAGTCAATATTATCTAGCCCAACAACAAGTGATTTAGGCAAATATTTCATTTCATCTGACATTTGATATATTATCTACCTATAAAATTTGTAAAAAGAGCAAACTCTAATACAAAAGATTAACAGTTTCACTCCTGACACTCAACGAAAACCCAAAAAAAAACCTGGATATCTCAATTGAAATATCCAGGTTAGAGTACAAACAAGGTAATATTTTATCTATTTTACTAGTAGTGATCTTACATCTCTTGTTAATGGCATATCAAAATCGTTAGCAGCTATTGTTAAACCATCTGAAAGCCTTATTAACTGGGCTGAGATAAAAATTCTGTTTTGGCTGGTGACATAACTTCCTGCTAAAACCGCATAAACGTCATGTGCATCACGGATTTTTTCTAACTCACGGGTTAAGATCAACTGACCGTGGCCCTTCTCAAGCAGAATATTTTTTCTTAGCTTGATCTCAAGCATAGAGTAACCAGCTTGGGTAAAGCGGTTGGAGAACTGTCTAGAAAGCAACCTACCAAATGGGGTAGTTATATCCATGTTCCGCTCATCAACAAAACTAGCAGGTAAAATAGCCTGCTTTTTCATGCGGAATTTACCCATAATACTCAATAGCATAGAGTCAGCAGCTTTTTGTGCTTGTCCTTGCATATCAAGGGTTGTTGGTCCGTTTAGCGGTTGTGACACCAACGGATAAGGTTCAGGTGACTGAGTACATCCTGTAACCAAAATTACAGTAGCAAAAGCAGCCAGAAGAGTTTTTTTCATGCCATACATGGGGTAATGCTCCACTATTACTGATTTACAATCGTCATAGAGATACCACCGCCTTGAGTCGCTAACAGATCGCGTACATCAACACCAAGAGGAATTTTAGCATCAACTGAAGCTAAAACTTGGCGATCTTTGATCTGAATCAAACGGGCAGTAAAATCAAGAATGGATTTGGTCTCTGTGTAGTTACCAACCACAACTGCATAGGCTTTATTATCAGCAGAAAGTTTTGCAATATCACGTGATAAAATAAACTCACCCATGCTTTTACGAATAGCCATGTTATTACGTAAACGAGGCTCTACAACCCGATAGCCTTGTTGTGTAAAACGAGAGCCAACGTGGTCTGAGATCAATACACCCAACTCAGATGAAGAGTCTAAGTCACTTCGGTTGACAAACGTTGTCACTAAAATTGGCTTGCGTTGGTGAAATGACGGATGATTTTTTCTCAACTCAGCAACCAATGCATCGGCAACCGCGTGACTCATCCTAATCAGGTCAACATCAACACTTATTTTTGCTGGAGCATTTGCTATAGGCGCAGCAGCAGCAGCTTTAGTGACTTCTGGTTTTGAGAAAGGGTTCAACTTACCCAAAGGTGATGAACTAGAGCAGCCTGAAAGAGCCACCGCCAATATCATGGCTGTTAATCCGGTTCTAATTACTGACTTTTTCATAAGAATTTCCTTGCAATCAACAATAAATGATTGAAACTAATAACTCTAAAGAGACAAACTTACCAATATTTTCAATACTTAAACTACATAAATGCAGCTTTAATATTGGCTTTATCTCTGGCAGCTTGTTTTGTAATAAGGCCATCGTCAAGCATTGCTTGCAAGCTCTGTTCCAAAGTCACCATTCCATCTTTGCGCCCAGTCTGAATTGCTGAGTACATCTGAGGGATTTTATTTTCTCTAATTAAATTTCTTATTGCTGAAGTACCAACCATTATTTCGTGGGCTGCTATCCGTCCCCCACCCTTTTTCTTTAACAAATTCTGAGAGATAACAGCTCGCAGCGACTCCGACAGCATTGTTCTTATCATATCTTTTTCGGCTGCTGGAAAAACATCAACCATCCTATCAATGGTCTTTGCTGCTGAAGTTGTATGCAGTGTACCGAGAACCAAATGACCTGTCTCTGCTGCTGACAGTGCTAGGCGGATTGTCTCTAAATCTCGCATTTCACCAACTAAAATTACATCGGGGTCTTCCCTTAAAGCCGAACGCAGTGCCATGTCAAAACTTTTTGTGTCTCTATGTACTTCACGTTGATTTATCAAGCATTTGTTAGACTTATGAACAAATTCAATAGGATCTTCCATTGTTAAAATATGGCCATATTCATTTTTATTTTTATAATCTACCATTGCTGCAAGGGTTGTTGATTTACCAGACCCTGTAGGGCCTGTCACCAAAACTAAGCCACGAGGTGTATCGGCAAATTCTTTAAATATTGGAGGGCAGTTTAGCTGTTCTAAGGTTAATATTTCTGACGGAATAGTACGAAAAACCGCTGCAACACCACGGTTTTGATGAAAAGCATTAACACGAAAGCGGGCTAATCCAGGAACCTCAAAGGAAAAATCAGTTTCTAAAAATTCTTCAAAATCTTTTCTTTGTTTATCGTTCATAATGTCATAGATCATATCATGCACCTGCTCTTGATCTAATTCTGGCACATTAATACGGCGAATATCGCCATCTACACGTATTAGCGGCGGCAACCCAGCAGAGACATGAAGATCAGATGCACCATTTTTGACACTAAAGGCGAGAAGCTCAGAAATTTCCACTATTTTGTTCCCCTCAATTATCCGGCTAAATACCGGAGATATAATGAAGTAGTAGTTTACCAACGACCAATAACAAGCAAAAGATACACCTATTTTCTACAAAAGAAAAATAATGACCTCTCTCACCCTATATCAAGAGAAAAATATTTGCTATAAATAGTTGTTTAACGGATGTTAGATAGAGAGTTGTTGTTGTGGACTATTAAACGACACAGTATGACCATATTAAATAAAGTCTTAGTAAGTTAACTGTTAAACAGTTGGTTTTTTAACGACATAATTGAGGAGTTGATGTGAGCACCGAAAGCAATAAAGCCAAAGCCCTAGAGGCGGCTATTTCACAAATAGAGCGACAACACGGTAAAGGCTCTATAATGCGTATGAGCGACAAAGCTATACAAGATGTCCCAGTCGTCTCTACAGGTTCAATAGGTTTAGATATCGCTCTTGGTGTAGGTGGCCTACCTAAAGGCCGTATAATTGAGGTATACGGGCCAGAGTCCTCTGGAAAAACCACCCTAGCTTTACATGTAGCAGCCGAAACCCAACGCCAAGGTGGAACTGCTGCTTTTGTAGATGCTGAACACGCCTTAGACCCGGTTTATGCCCGTAACTTAGGTGTTGATACCGATCAGCTGCTTATATCTCAACCAGATACAGGCGAACAAGCTCTTGAAATTGTCGATACTCTTGTACGTTCAGGAGCCGTTGATCTAGTGGTGGTAGACTCAGTAGCTGCCCTTACTCCCAAAGCAGAGCTAGAAGGTGACATGGGTGACTCCCACATGGGATTACAGGCTCGTCTTATGTCTCAAGCCTTACGTAAATTAACAGGCTCAATATCTCGCTCAAACACAATGGTGCTGTTTATCAACCAAATACGCCATAAAATTGGTGTTATGTTTGGCAGCCCAGAAACCACCACTGGTGGTAACGCTCTTAAATTTTACGCATCAGTTCGTCTAGATATCCGCCGTATTGGTGGAGTAAAAGATAAAGAAGAGGTTGTTGGCAACCGTTGCAAAGTTAAGGTAGTTAAAAATAAAATGGCCCCACCGTTTAGGGTTATTGAGTTAGATATTATATACGGCGAAGGTGTCTCGTTGGTTGGCGAAGTTATTGATATGGCCGTCAACGAAAAATTAATAGAGAAGTCAGGAGCTTGGTACTCTAAAGGTGGAGAGAGAATTGGCCAAGGCAGAGAGAATGCCAAACGTTACCTACTTGAAAACAAAGAAGTATTCCAAGAGCTTGAAGACCAACTGCGGATAAAGTATGAGCTACCACCAAAATACAACACAAAAAAAAGTGAGAGTGGAAAATAATGGCTGACAACGCCATTGTTGAAGAGGCTCCCCTACGGTTTGAACTAGAAAACCGTTACCTTGCCTACGCCCTATCGACCATCATCAGTCGTTCCTTACCTGATGTTCGTGATGGGTTAAAGCCAGTTCATAGGCGAATTATGTTTGCCATGCGGGCCTTACGCTTAGAACCCACTACCCCACCCAAGAAATCGGCAAGGGTTGTGGGTGATGTAATAGGTAAGTTTCACCCTCATGGTGACCAAGCAGCTTATGATGCTATGGTGCGTCTAGCCCAAGATTTTGCCTCTCGTTATCCTTTGGTTGATGGTCAGGGGAATTTTGGCAACATTGACGGTGATGGCGCAGCTGCAATGCGTTATACCGAAGCACGGCTTACCAAAGTTGCATGGGCCATGCTGGAAGATCTGGAACATGACACTGTAGATTTTATCGATACATATGATGGATCCATGTTGGAACCAGCGGTTCTACCATCCCGCTTCCCCAACTTATTAGCAAATGGCTCTTCTGGTATTGCAGTTGGTATGTCAACATCAATTCCCCCTCATAATGTAGGAGAAATAATTGATGCTGCCACCATTGTGATAGAGAGACCACAATGCACAATCAGTGATCTTTTAGAGGTTATGCCAGGGCCAGACTTTCCCACAGGTGGGGTTCTTGTTTCTAGCAAGACAGAACGTCTACAAGTTTATGAGACAGGCCGTGGTAGTGTGCGTCTTAGGGCTAGGTGGCAAAAAGAAGATCTAAAGCGTGGCCTTTGGCGAATTGTTATCACTGAAATTCCTTATCAAGTGCAAAAGTCACGTTTGATAGAACGTATAGCACAGCTTATTATTGATAAAAAATCGCCATTTTTAACAGATATCCGTGACGAATCAGACGAAGACATACGCATTATATTAGAACCTCGCTCCAGCAGGCTGGATCCTGAGATGGTTATGGCCTACCTGTTTAAAAACTCCGACATGGAGACAAGGTTTACCATCAATTTAAATGTCATCACAGCCGAAACCAGACCGGAAGTGATGGATTTAAAAGGGATGTTGAACGCTTGGTTAAGCCATCGTTTTATCATCCACACTCGTCGCGCCCAAAATGAGCTGAAAAAAATTGGTGAACGACTCCACCTATTAGCCGCATATTTAATAGTTCATCTAAATATAGATGAAGTTATTGCTATTATTAAAGAACATGACGAGCCAAGGTCAGTTCTTATGGAACGCTTTGGACTAGACCATGACCAGGCCGAAGCAATTCTCAACATGCGTTTGCGTAACCTACGCAAGCTAGAAGAGATAAGCATAAGAAAAGAGATTGAAGAAAAAGAGAGCCGAGCCGAACATCTTCGCTCTTTGTTAGCCAGCGAAAAATTGATGTGGCGGGAGGTTAAAAAAGAGCTTAAAAAGACCAAAAAAGAGTTTGCCGATGAACGTCGAACAACTTTGGCAGGTGCTCCTGAGGCAATTTCAATAAAACCAGAAGATTTAGTACAGAGAGAGCCAGTAACAATCATTCTCTCACGTAGGGGCTGGGTAAAAACCATTAGAGGCCATGAAGATCAGCTAGATAAAATCCGCTTTAAGGGCGATGACGAACTCCTAAAAGCGGTAAAAACCCATACAACTGAGACCATCACCTTTGTTAGTACTTCTGGTAAATCGTTCTCTATTTTGGCGGACAAACTACCGTCAGGTAAAGGTTTTGGCGAGCCACTAACAGTTACATTTGATATTGAAGGTGGCGACCAAGTCTTTTGGGCTATGGAGATAAAACCTGAGCAAGAGTATTTTGTAGTAACCAGACTAGGCCAAGCATTCCGCATTAAAGGAGCCGATTTAGTAACAAACCACCGCTCTGGCAAACAGGCCATATCATTTAAAAAGCCTCAAGATTATCCAATACATCTACACCCAGTAAAAGGTAATTTAGTAGCCTCAATTAGCCGTGGTCGCTTGTTATTAATAAGCACATTAGACGAATATCCACAGCTATCCAAAGGCAAAGGCGTACGCATACAACGTCTATCAAAAGACGAGCTATTAGTAGACGCTACCACTTTTAACATGGAAGACGGTCTAACTCTAGACTCCGGCAAGCGTAAACGCCACATAACCGAACTAGACAACTGGCGAGGTGCAAGAGCCTCCAAGGGCAGAATGCTACCCCACGGCTTTTTAAGCGGAGCAGTTTTTGCAGAGACAGGGGCCTCAATTTTAGTAGCGGGCAAAGGTTATACAGGCGAGCTTTTTTAACCTAACCAAACAAAGCATTTGATTATAATATTTTGTAAACTGCTTTGTTTGGTTAGACTTGATAATTTAAGAGTTTGTTTCACTGTTAACCAAACCATCGACATGTTTTATTAACTTTTGTACCAAAACAGCTGTAACTTTTCGGTCAATTTCAGCTTCAAAATCTGGGAATACTTCATAACGAAACATTACAGCAAAATCCGAATAACTTAGGAGTATGCTAAATTGATCAGGTAGAGTAACACCAGCATCATTAGCTTAACCAAAATCTCCAGGGTCAGGGGCTAAGACTTCGCGTTTTCCTGCTCCGTTGGCGGCAGAAATTAAGCCGTCGGCCTCCATGCGCTCTACTATTCTTGCTGCACGGTTGTAGCCTATTTTAAAGTGGCGTTGCACCATGCTGGTACTTACTTTGCCAGCTTTTACTACTACTGCTGCTGCTTGGTCGTAAAGAGCGTCGTAATCTTCTGATTGAGGGTCACTGGCTGGTAGGTCTGGGGCGCTGTCCTCTTCACTTCTGGCTACTAATACTTCTGAGTTGTATTGTGGTTTGCCAGTTGTTTTAAGGTATTTAACTAGGTCGTTTACCTCTTCATCTGAAACGAATGGCGCATGTATTCTTTTAAGTAGAGATGTTCCTGGTGGTAGGTAGAGGCCATCACCCATACCTAGTAGACGCTCTGCGCCCATGGAGTCTAGAATTGTTCTGGAATCAATTTTTGATGAAACCTGAAAAGCTAATCTTGTAGGAAAGTTAGCTTTAATCAGGCCGGTAATAACATCAACCGATGGTCTTTGGGTGGCGATAACTAGATGTAGACCTGCTGCCCTTGCCATTTGGGCTAAGCGGGCAATTGCTGGTTCCACCTCTTTACCTACCTGAATCATTAAGTCTGCTAACTCATCAATAACAATAACAATTAAAGGTTTTCTCTCTAATGAGATTGGCTCTTCCTCTTCAACAGGTGCGCCTGTTTCAGGGTCGAAACCAACTTTTACCCGCCTTGTTGGCTGCTCGCCATTAGCTATACAACGCTCTATTTTTTCATTGAAACCAACTAAATTTCGCACCCCAAGTTCAGACATTAAACGGTAACGTTCTTCCATCTCTGCAACTGCCCACTTCAGCAGGTTTGCTGCCTTGTGTACGTCTGTAACTACAGGAGCTAGAAGATGGGGGATACCTTCATAGATTGACAACTCCAACATTTTTGGGTCAATCATTAAAAAGCGAACATCTACAGGCCTTGCATTAAACAAGATAGAACAGATCATGGCATTAACTGCAACTGACTTACCAGACCCTGTTGTACCAGCTACTAATAGGTGGGGCATTTTAGCTAGGTTGGCAGAAAAAGGAACACCGTTAATGTCCGAACCCAACGCTACAGCCAAAGGATGGTTTAATTTTTTAAACCCTTCTGATTGTAAAACCTCTCGCAGATATACAGTTGCCCTTATTTCGTTTGGTAACTCAATTCCTATAACAGTTTTACCAGGCACATTACCCACTACACGTACAGATTCGGCAGATATAGAACGAGCTAAATCATCAGAGATAGTCACAACCTTAGAAGCCCGCAAACCAGGGGCTGGATCAAGCTCAAAGGTAGTTACAACTGGACCTGGCATTACATCGACAATCTGACCTTTAATTTTAAAATCAGCCAGTTTTTGCTCTAAAAGACGAGCCATAACGCTCAACTCTTCTTGGCTTGGGCCTTGTCTGGTTAATGGAGGTTCGGTCAGCATATCCAAAGATGGCAAAGGCATATCCTGCTTTGCTTCCTCTTCTTCAGATTCTAAAGTGCCACTAGAAGGAGTGTCTGTCATGGGCTTCGGCATAGTAACAGGAATCTCTACAGGAGATACTGGCCCCTCCTCGTCTATATATTCATCAATATTTTCAGCAACTTCTGGCTCAACCTGTAATGGGGTTAAATTAGGAACTGGTGTTGGTGTTGGTGTTGGTGTTGGTGTTGGTGTTGGTGTTGGTG
>JADGBW010000105.1:12520-13881 GCA_015231305.1 Magnetococcales bacterium
TTAGGAACTGGTGTTGGTGTTGGTGTTGGTGTTGGTGTTGGTGTTGGTGTTGGTGCAATTATAGGCTCCTCAACCTTTTCAACCACTGGCTCAAAGCTATTATTCTCTTCTACTGCATCATTAATAACTGGTTCTATAATAGGGGTATTATCATAAGGAGTATCTTCAACTAACTCTTCTTCAATTGTTTTTTCTTCTAAAATTTCATCACTAATAATTTCATCTTCAACTATTTCATCTTGGGATAAGTCTTGGGTTACACTTTCTTTGACTACTTCATCTTCAATAATTTTGTCTTCAATATATACTTCATCTTCAAAATTATCTTTAATATTTACATCAATATCAGAGAGTTCTATTTCTGCAATCTCTTCAATTTCATCTTTAAGAGGCGTATTAATATTAAGCTTTTCAATTTGAGGCTCTTCAACTAAAACCTGCTCATTTAATTGAGTCTCTATAGTTGGCTCAGAGCGCATTTGAGCATTAAAATCCATCTCTGGTTCTACCCGAACAGGACGATCATCAATTACCGGATCAGCAGGCATTGGAGACATCCAATCAAGTTTTCTAGCAAAGCTTTTTTGAAATAATTTACTTATAAAACGCTGCACAATAGCTGGTACAATAGCAACACCATCAAATAAGCTACGTGCTGTATTTGATATAATTTCTACTGGTGGTGTTTTTTCTTCTTGTTCTTCAATATTTTCAATAGTGTTAGGATCTTCTACAGTTGCAAGTTTAGCTTCTTCTTCCTTGCGTTTTTGACGGCGAGCTTGGTTTTGCTCTATAAAGTCTATAATAGAAAAACGACTCAAAACCATTATTGCCAGAACACCCAAAGGAACCAATAAAATTAGGCTACCCCACAAGCCAATAGTTTGTATTAAAGCCTGCGCACTCATATAACCAACAACTCCACCAGGACCGGCTGGCAAAGGTGATGGAATGCTATTATTTGCTAAGAGAGACGAGAGAAGAACCGTTACTACCGCTAACATAGGCAGGGCTGCTAATCTATCCCAAAATTGTAAAGTTTTACCCCGGCGAAATAGCAATACTCCTGAAATACAACCAAAAACCAATAGCCAACCTGCAGAGTAACCAAAGCTTTGTAATAGCAAATCAGAAATATAAGCGCCCGTCTCTCCACCTAAATTATTTAGTGGTCCATCACCAGTCTGATTAAATGAAGGATCTTCTGGTGAATAGGAGAACAAGGATAAGGCTAAATATGCAGTAAAACAGAGTAGAACTATTCCCAGACCCTCTCGGAGCCTAGTTTGACGACGTTGGCGTACTGCATTTTTTTTGTGACGGTATTGATTACTACGGGCAGCCATCGATTACATCTCCAT
>JADGBW010000106.1:0-180 GCA_015231305.1 Magnetococcales bacterium
CCGTAACCCTAACCGGGGCAGTTGTAGCCCAAGGTGGTGCAGCCAAAATTGAAGGCACAACAATATCCATGGTTAATATAGCAGGCGATAGCGTTAATGCTAAGGCGACTTCTGGCTCAGTGGCTATGAGTGGTGCAGTGGCAGCCGATAACGGTACAGTTGATATTACAGTCACCGGAG
>JADGBW010000106.1:280-13861 GCA_015231305.1 Magnetococcales bacterium
AGGGCGGAAACTTAACCCTTGCAGGCAGTGGCAGCCTAACTGCAAGTGGTGCAGTAAATATAACATCAGACAAACAAATATCCCTAAGTGGCGCAGTAACAGCGCAAACTGATGCAGCCACAATTAAAGGCACAGCAATTTCAATGGCTGATGTAGCAGGCGACAGTGTTACAGCAACCGCAACTGCTGGATCTGTAGCAATGAGTGGTGCAGTGGCAGCCGATAACGGTACAGTTGATATTACAGTCACCGGAGGCGATATCACACAAACAAGTGCTGGCACAATAACAGCTACTTCAGATATTGATTTAAACAGTGATAAAACAATCCAACTTGCAGGTAGTGTGGCAGCGGATGAAGGTGATGTAACCATAGAAGCCTTAGCAGTAGATGGAGCAGCTATTGCTGGTGATAATGTATCCATAAATGCTAGCCAAGGAGCCATGAATATAAGTGGTGTGGTTACTGCTGATGATGGTGATATTGATTTAACCAATGAGGGCGGAAACTTAACCCTTGCAGGCAGTGGCAGCCTAACTGCAAGTGGTGCAGTGGATGTATTGTCAGACAACAGAATTATTTTCCATGGAGCTATAGAAGCACAAACTCAAGCAGCTACATTTAAAGGCATTGATGTTTTATTAGGCGATGTTAAAGCCAACAATGTTACTGCAACTGCCACTAATGGTTCTGTGGTTATGAATGGTGAAATAGTTGCTAAAGATGGGGCTATTAATATTTCAGCTACCAGTGGAGGTGTTGTTCTTGCTGACATGGGCTTGATTACTGCTAGTATGGATGTAGATATTAGCAGTGATGATTCTGTACATTTGTATGATAGTGTTGTTTCAGATCTCGGAAATATTACCATCGAAGCTGATTCGGTGAAAGTCTCAGATCTTGGAGGCGAAAATATATCTGTCACATCCAATAATGGAACCATGCATCTTTATGGTGCAGTAACTACAGATAGTGGGGATGTAGACTTTACTGTTAGAGGTGGAACATTTAATCAAGCTAGTGGTGGTAGTGTGACATCCGTTGGTTCGGTTAACCTTGATTCTGACAATGAGGTCACAATACATGGGTCACTTCTGGCAGAAGCTGGTTCTGTTACAGTTAGTGGAACTACTATTTTAGCCGCAGATGTTGAGGGCGATACTGTTACTTTAGATTCCAGCAATGGCTCGGTTAAATTAACAGGTGATATGAAATCTGATGTGGGAGATATCGACCTATTAGCACAAGGTGGTGAAGTTACTCTAGATACATCGGGATCACTCTTTGCTGCTAGGTCTGTCATAATAAACTCTGAAGGCTCTCACATTAAGCTATCAGGTGATGTTGAAGGCGATAGTGGTAGTGTGCATATGAAAGCAAGCTCGATATCAATTGAAAATGTAGCTTCCACTCAAGAAATTTCTCTTTTAGCTAAAAATGGTTCTGTTTCAATGGGTGGAGATGTCGCATCCAATGCCGGAGACATATTGGTTAAGGCTGCTGGAGGAGATATTAATATGACTGATGATGCTAGTCTTATGACTAAATCAAACCTAATATCTCTTGCAGCTAGCGGAAATGTTGGTTTGGGCTATGTTGAAAGTGGTTCTAAAATTTCAGTTATTGCAGACAGTGATGGCAATAATTTAGGCGCAATAATTAACAACCATATGCTAACAAACGGGGCTACCTTAACAACGGCGCAAAAACTTCTAAACCCTGATAGTTTTTTCAATCTTAACTCTAAAAATATCGCTTTAGAGTCAGGAAGTGGTATAGGAACCCATAACGACTTCTTAAATATTAATACAAATAACCTATCTGCTAACAACACCGGGGCCGGTGGTATATTTGTGGATCAAACTGGAGATTTACGCCTTGTTGGAGAGGGTATACATAACCAAGGCGGGCAATCAGGTAATCAGGGTGATGTTGCATTGATAGTTCGTGGTGGAAGTTTAGACATTGGTGCAAAAATAATAGCTGCCAATTCGGCGTTGGTGCAAGTAGATAATGATATTGCTCAACATAGCGATTTGATTGCCAATGGCAACTTTACCATGACCTCTAAAATGGGTGCTATCACAATGGATAATGGTTTGGTGACATTAGCCAGATCAGGAGATATTCAGTACACTGCCAGAGGAGACCTTCTACTGAGTGTTCTAAATAGTCAGGGTAAAGTATCTGTTAGTAGTATGGAAGGTGCGTTGGTTGATAATCTTGGGGCAGGTGTTACTGATGATATGACAACCAATATTTTTGCTAAGAGCGCATCTTTACAAGCAGCAAATGGTATTGGTGCGCCATATCATGATGGTATAAACACAAGAGTGCAGTTCATAGAAGCTATAAATACAACCGATGGTGGTATTTTTATAGAAGAGTATGACGGAATGACAATTGGGCAGGGAGGTGTGTTATCATTAAACGAAGAAGGTGAGGTAATTCTTGCGACAGCGGTTAATGAAGTCTCTCATACTGGTATTGAACATAATGTCAATTCATCTGTTCAAGGTGGCAAAGTTGGGGTTGGTGGTGAAGGAAATGTAGAAATACTTACCGCATCTCATCTATATCCATGGGAATTATCAGGTTCTAATAGCTCTACAAGTAATGTTCTAGCTGATACGGTCGTTAATTCTGACGTTAATGTTGCAAACGCTAATCAACTATCAAATACAGATCAACTTTCAAGTTCAACCCAGCTTTCAAGGTCAGACCAAATTGCAATAACAGATCAACTAACAAACTCAGAGCAGCAATCAAACACAGTACAACAAGAAAATGATCAATTTTTTGAGAATACCACTGTTTTCAATAATGTTAACATTCTCGGACAACCACTATTTGGTAATAGTTCTTCCAACTTATTAGACAGCCTGTTTGAGGATGCCTTGGGAGATGAGTTATCCCAGCAAAGTGCTAGCAATCATGAGCTAAATGATAGTGCAACAAACAATGAGCCAAGTTTGATAAAATCTTTTGCTGACAATCCAGACCAGTCTAATGTATCTAGCCTGTTCGATTTAAATAGCTCATTATTTTCTGCTGATACCTCAGATAATACAAACCAAAATGTATTTGAGCCTTTAGTTGACTCTAATAAAATGGAACCTCTAGTTCCAAGTTTCACTCAATCAAACGGACTTTTAGCTCCAAGCAACTCTACAGATGCTATATTAAATGAAATTATCTCTCCTCTTAACATAAGCCAAGTAGATCCACTAAACACTGGAACTCCCAATGATTTAGGGCAAAATAATCTATTTAATAGCGATGGTTTAGAAGAAAAGGATCAGGCTTTTCTTGATGTCGATACTCAATCTGTTGCAGATCAACTAGATAACCAGATAAAAGATGATGAGCCAACTCAAGAGCCTGAGCAGGAGATACTATCTGAAGGAATAGAGAATCAAGAAGGAGTTCCATCAGCTTCGGTTGATTCGGATTTTCCTGAACAGATGGTAGATAACTCTACACCCAAACAGGCCAGTTGAAGGAGGCTTTAAGAATAATGCTAGTTAGAAAAGTCAAACTGATTAAGTGACTGAATTAAAACAAAGAGATCCTGTAAATCGCCCAGCAAAAAATAGTTCTGGAGGTGTGGATTATGGCATTATCCAGCTTCGGGCATTACGGCAGTTTTCAGGTGCACCTAGAGAGTTTTGGTCCTATTATCTGGTGGGTGTTGGGGGGTTGTGTGGAGCTCAACGCTGCACCATTCTAACAGGCAAAGCCGATAATTCTGCTATTAAGGATGGTGAAGCACCAAAAGAGGCCGGGTGGCAGGTTCTTTCAACCTGGAATGACGACTCCCAAAACAACATGAAGCTTCCCATGCCTTCACAGACTTTACTTAACAAGGCTATGGCAGACGGTATGGTTGTTGAGTCTGCAAACTCAACAGGAGAAGCAACCAACCCAGCCTCAGTTAGTCCTGGTCGTATTCTTATCCGCCTTGATATTGGACCGGGTCAGCCTTCAGTGGTTATGGAGCTAGTATCAAGGCAACCGTTAGTTGCAAAAGAGTCAACTTTAGAGCTGATATTTCGTTTAAAACTAGTAGCGGATATTCCCGCTGCATATCAACTTAGCAGAGAGTACCAGCAAGCCCGCCGGGATGTGGTTCGTGTTGCAGAGGTGTTGGATTTAACCGGACGGCTTCAGGCAGATAGCAGTTACCAACAAGCTGCTATGACCATTTGTAATGAGTTAGCCGCCAAGTTTAAGTGCAGCCAAGTAAGCATGGGATGGGTGGATGATCAGGAGTATGTAAGCCTGGAATCCATTAGCCACATGTGGAAGTTTGATCGTAAAATGGTTATGGCTCAAGCCTTAGAGTCAGCAATGGAAGAGGCTCTTGATCAAGATACCGAAATTGTCTTACCCCAAGCAGATGGTAGAACCGAAGTAACTCTGGCTCATGATACTTATGCGCGAGAGCGTTCCCTTAAATATGTAGTAACCTTGCCTATTCGCCATTCTGGTAATCAGCTTGGGGTTTTTTGTTGTGAGCGAACCGACGAACCCTTTGTGGAGTTTGATATCTGGAGCCTTCGTTTGTTTGTCGATCACACCGCATCTAGGTTGGTTGAATTAAAACGTAACGATCTTTGGATAGGGGCCAAAGTAGCAGAATATATGGGCAAGTTAACTGCTCCTATTTGGGGGGCAGAGCATTTTGTTGCCAAAATTTTGGGCCTTCTTACCACATCTATATTAATTATTGTTCTTATGACCACTTGGCCCTATCGGGTGGAGTCGCCATTTTTACTAAAAACTGATGACACTTACACCACACCTGCTCCTTTTGACGGCTATATAGATGATGTCAAAGTGAAAGAGGGTGATTTGGTTCAAAAAAAATCTATATTGGCTAAGTTAGATGTACGAAAATTGCAGATGGAAAAATCTTCTACTCTAGCAGAAATCAGTCAATATACCCTTGAGGCAGAAAATTTCCGTAGCCAGAAAGACCTTGCCCAAATGCGTATTGCACGAGCCAAGCAAGAACAGGCTCTATCTCGTTTTGATCAAGTCTCATATCAAATTAAAAAAGCCCTGATACGAAGCCCGATACAAGGGGTGGTAGTAGAGGGAGACTTGCAAAAATTGTTAGGGGCTCCCGTACGCCAAGGTGATGCGCTGTTTAGGGTAGCATCATTAGAAAAAATGTATGTAACCATTGATGTGGACGAACGGGATATACATGAAATTGAGGTAGGCATGGTTGGGCAGGTTGCTTTTATTGGTCGGCCACAAGAGCATTTTAATATCGTAGTTGAGAAGATCCAATCTGTAGCACAAGTACGTGATGGACGAAATGTCTTTACGGTACGCGCCAAAATAACTGAAGAAAAAGTTGCTAGTTGGTGGCGACCGGGTATGAGTGGAGTGGTAAAGTTGGATGTTGGAGATCGGCGTATAGTCTGGATACTGACCCATCGTACTGTGGAGTTTCTCCGTATGTTGACTTGGTGGTAGGGGGCTTTTATGTCTGGAACCTTCAGTGAGTCATGGTATAGAGTGTCAGAAGTTAGAACTGCACTTCGGCCCACGGTCCATATCCGCAAGCAGCTTTTCCGTGGTGAGTGGTGGTATGTTCTCCACGACGTATTTAATAATGCCTTCTTTCGTCTAAGGCCAGAATCCTACGCTTTTATTTCCCGGTTAAACCTATCACAAACAGTGGATGAGGTTTGGTTGGAGTGTATCGAAGCCGACCCGGATAATGCACCGGGGCAGGTAGTTGCTCTGCAACTATTAACTAAGTTTAATAACGACAATCTTCTATATTTTGATACTCCTACAGATAGTGGCAAGTTATATTCTCGGCAGCAGAGTAAGAAAAAACAGGAGCTTCGCTCCAAGCTTATGAGTTTTTTCTTTCTGCGAATGTCGTTGATTGATCCTAACCAGTGGCTTGATCGTATAAAACCAATATATGGCGTGCTCTTTAGCTGGGTTGGCATGACAATCTGGTTGCTTGTGCTTATGGTAGCTGGCAATGTTTTAGTAGGTCGTATTCCGGAGTTGGCGCAACAGTCCAGTTCAGTTTTAGCACCCAACAATTTGCTTCTGCTATATTTTGGTATGGTGTTAGCTAAATTTGTTCATGAATTTGGCCATGCTGCCACCTGTAAGCATTATGGTGGTGAAGTCCATAATGCTGGGGTTATGTTTGTTCTTTTCACACCAATGCCTTATGTAGATGCTACCTCAAGTTGGGGGTTCCGCAGTAGATGGCAGAGGATGATGGTGGCTAGTGCTGGCATGATTTTCGAGTTGTTTGTTGCTGCTTTGGCTGCTTTGGTTTGGGCTTATTCTGCTCCAGGTGTTATTAATGGGGTAGCGTACAATTTAATGTTTTCTGCCTCTATTGCCACTGTTGTATTCAACCTAAATCCGTTAATGAAGTTTGACGGTTATTTTATTTTTACCGATCTTCTAGATCTACCCAATCTTCAAACTCACTCCCGAAGCCAGTTGCGTTATTTATCAGAACGCTATCTTTTTGGTGTTCAGGAGCTTACGAAAATTACCAACCGTATTCGTGAGGCAGCCTGGTATGTGGCATACGGTATTGGTTCTGCTATTTACAAGGTGTTTCTCACCTCTTTTATAGTCTTTTTTGTTATGGACGAATATTTGGTGTTGGGTCTGTTTATGGGGGTTGTCATGTTGTTTCAATGGCTGGTTGTTCCCCCTTATAAATTTTTGCGCTATCTGTTTGGTAGCTCTAAGTTAACTCTGGTTAGAGGGCGGGCTATTGGCGTCTCCCTTTTTTTGTTGGTTACGGTTGTTTCTCTATCCTCATTAATTTCCATTCCAAACTTTTTCAAAGCACCGGGCATTACCGAATCAACTGAGTTTTATCAGGTACTCAACCCTACCCCAGGAGAGATAGTTGAGATTGTCGCAAAACCAGGTTCTGCAGTTAAAAAAGGTGACCCGCTCATTCGTCTGAATAACAAAATGTTGGAGTGGGAAAAACGGGTTACACAGGCTCAATACAAACAGGTATTAATCCAAGAGAAAATTTCTCGTAGTCGTCATGGAATACAGTTGGAGTCGGTCAAAAAAAGAAAACTAAACATAAAGGCTGATCTTGCCCGCCTGGATATACAGTTAAAAAATTTAACTGTATACGCTCGACAGTCCGGTATATGGATGGCCCCCGAAGTAAATGGTTTAATGGGAAGCTGGTTAGCACGAGGAACTGAGTTCGGTATGATACTGGACCCTAATCATTTTCGTTTCGTCGCTGTTGTATCTCAGGAAGAGGCAGCATCACTATTTGAACAACAAGATAAAAGCCATTTGGAGGTACGACTAAATGGTCGTGCTGACGTGACTATTGATGTACTTGATTACCAAATTATCCCTTTCCAAAAAGAGCACCTACCTTCGGCAGCTTTGGGTTGGATGGGAGGAGGGGAGGTTGCAGTAACTGCTGGAGATGGAAAAGGTCGTCAATCTCTAGAGCCATTTTTCCTAATTCGCGCTGTTTTATCCGTACCATCTGGGTTTGATATGTTACATGGTCACTCAGGAAAATTACGGGTCTCTATGGAACCGCAACCTTTGTGGGAGCAACTAGAACGCAAGCTACGCCAGTTTCTTCAGCAGAGGTATAGTGCATGATACTACCTGCTGACGACTACCATAGTACCAGTTTGCCAAAAATGCGGCAGGTTTCGTCAGGCCTAGACTCCATAGCCACAAACGTGACAGGGCGTTGGGCTGTGCGAAAATCTCAAGTAAATGTATTAATGGAGCGGTCCAAATCTATTGTAGATAGTGCCTTAAAACTGCACACCTTGACTGATGAGGAGCTTACAAAACAGTTAAGAGATATAGCCAGTAAATTTCGTTTGGGAAAACCCAGTGATGAAATATATGATTCATCACTTGCTATTTTGTCTGAGGCTTCACGACGTAGCATGGGTATGCAGCCTTATCCTGTTCAGGTTATGGGGGTGTTGACACTTTCACTAGGTTTTTTAGCGGAGATGGCAACAGGAGAAGGCAAAAGCTTAACTGCGGGTTTGTCTGCAATTTTGGCGGGGTGGAGCGGTCGGCCCTGTCATGTTTTAACTGCAAACGATTATCTAGCCCAGCGGGACGCACAAGAGTTAATTCCACTTTTTAATATGTGTGGGGTCTCTGTGGGGTGGGTTACAGAAGAGATGCAACCCCAAGAGCGTTCAGCACAATATGAAAAGCAGGTGGTCTATACGACGAGCAAAGAGTTATTAGGTGATTTTCTAAGGGACAGGATAAAGCTTGGTCAAAATGTAGCAGTAGGGCAACGTTTGATACAACGTTTAATTCACTGGCCAAAACAACCAGGAGAAGACTTAGTTCTAAAAGGGCTGCATACAGCTATTATAGATGAAGCCGACAGTATTTTAATTGATGAAGCGGTCACCCCTTTTATTATTGCTGCTCCAAGAGATAACAAGGTGTTGGTAGAGGCAGTAAAAACCACTAATGAGTTGGTAAAACATTTAATTAAGGATAAGGATTACCGGGTAATAAAACGACTAGGAGTTATCCAAATAACCGATGAAGGGCGCAAACGCCTTGAGAGTTTGGCATCTGATCTTCCGGGAATGTGGCGAGGAAGAGAGCGACGACAAGAGCTGGTTCAACATGCACTACGAGCTCGTGAAATGTACGAAAAAGACAAACATTTTGTGATTTTGGACGACAAAATTGTGTTGGTAGATGAGAGAACAGGCCGTTTGACCCCCAACCGTAGTTTGGGTATTGGGCTTCATCAAGCATTAGAAGCATATGTTGGGGTGGAGCTTTCTCCACCAACTGAGACAATGGCCCGGTTTAGTTACCAAAAATTTTTTCGACTATTTCCTTTTTTGTGTGGAATGAGTGGTACTATCGAGGAGTCATCATCAGAACTATGGAGCATGTTTGGTCTGCCAGTTCTTGCTGTTCCCCCCCACCGTACTCCACAAAGAATCCAACTACCCGCCCAGCCGTATATAGACCAGAACAGTAAATGGCAAGGTGTGGTTGAGGCAGTAATTGAAGTACACAAAACAGGACGGCCCATACTGCTGGGAACTCGCGACGTAGATAGCAGTGAGCTGTTAGCTGAAAAAATCCGTTCACATGGGTTGGAGTGTGAACTTCTAAATGCTGTTCATCATCAAAATGAGGCTAGCATCGTTTTGGATGCAGGTCATAAAAACCGAATTACAATCGCTACGAACATGGCAGGGCGAGGCACAGACATTAAATTAACCAACGATGTAAAAAAGATGGGAGGTTTGTGTGTAATTGCTACAGAACCCAATGAATCCCAAAGGGTTGATCGGCAACTTTATGGTCGTTGTGGACGACAAGGAGACCCTGGGTCTGCCCAGCTTTTTTTTAGTTTAGATGACCCTATCTTCAAACTTTTTTTGCCAAAATTTATTCTTTTTTTCTTGGTATCTTATTTTTCTATCTCTTTGCCAAGAAAAGAAAATTTAGCCAGAAAAGTATTAGACTGGGTGCAAAACAAAGCTGAAAAAAAAGGTTTTAAACAGAGAGTTCAAATACTTAGCACGGATAAATGGTTAGAGGATTCCATGACTTTTTCAAAAGAGTGATATAAGAGACAGGCTATATGTAAGTGTTGTTTTTGTGTTATTTATTGGCGCGTTTTATGCTTACACAATTAAATAGCTTTCCTTAGAATTTAGGGTTCTCTAATCACATGAATTAGTTTGGTAAATTCAAAAATGGTCCGTGTAACAACTGTTTTTTTGTGATCAATAATAATAATATTTACCCAAACAACTAGGAGAACTAACACCATGGCAACTGATAAAAAACAGCCAGAATCAGGCAAATCTGAAAACGAAAATCAAACATTAAGCAAACAGCCTACAATACAATGGGATGATTCCCAGATGAAAAGCAGTTATTCTAATGTTTGCAATGTAGCCAGTACCAAAGAAGAAGTGATGCTGTTATTTGGTATGAACCAGGTTTGGAACAATAAACAAGAGGATGTGGTGGTAGAGTTGACCAACCGCATTATCATGACACCAAGGGCAGCAAAACGCCTTTTGGTACTGCTATCAAAGACTCTGTCGGATCATGAAAAAGATAACGACAAAAGCAGTTAACGTTTGACGGTGGTGTATAGTTATGTATGTCCTAAAGGAGTTTGAACGAACCAGTTCAGTTGGGAAAGGGGTACTGTGGGCGTTTTTAGTCGGCAGTAGTTTTCTATTGCCCCAAGGGGCGGTGGCTCAAGATGCTTCTGGCCTTAATGGCCAGGGTTTTCTTGAGGTTTCCAGCCAAAAACGTTTAAAACTCTCTCTAAAGGATTTTTTGCACATTGCCAGACAGAGAAATGAACAGATCCTTTTCCAGAATTTAGAAAAAGAAATTGCCCTAGCATCGGAGGCTAACGCCCTCTCTATTTTCGATCCCACGGTTAACATTAAGTTGGAGCGAGAGTCTATACGAGAGCTAAACTCGGCAGAGGAGGCGTTGGCCCGTTCATCAAACGATGAATATATAAACAAAACCAACACGTTTAGTGCTGGTGTGGAAAGATTACTACCCACTGGAGCAAGGGCCTCAATTGACTATAGCTTAGAGGATATAGTCAGCAATCTGCAAACACCATCCTTAAGTGGCGATGAAGTTAAATCAGCCTTGGGGTTAACCCTTACCCAGCCACTTCTCAAGGGTGCTGGTTTTAAGGTAGTAGATGCTAATATTCGTATTGCTAAAGAAGATGTTTTTATCGCAAAGCAGACCTTTCGCCAGACCTTAACAGAGGTTGTTTTTAATGCGGTACAAGACTATATGGATTTGCAACGTGCCCAGGAAAAACTAAAAACTCGTAAAAATTCCACTCTGTTAGCAGATGCGTTGCTTGCGGATAACCGACGGCTTTTTAAGTTGGGGCTAGTATCAGAAACAGAAGTATTAGAGGCCGAAAGCGGTCTTGCTAAACGCCGATCATACGAATATACAGCCCAACAGGAGGTAGACGTAGCCCAAAATGCGATGCGTCAGGTACTGTTATTACCTGCAACTGTAAACAGCCTTGGCCTTGAGGCTATTGATGAACTAGAAGTTGCAAAACCATTTAAAGCAGATGCTACTGCCAGCCTTAAACAGGCATTTGAAAAACAGCCAGAATATCTATCTCGTAAAACCCGGATCCAACGTGAGGGTATCCGTGTAGAATATGCCGAAAACCAGAAAAAACCACAGTTAGACCTAACTGCCAGTTTCACAATGAATGGATTTGGCGATGGTCTAGATAGTTCGACTGATACAGCGATTACCGAGGATTACAATACATGGAAGGTCGGGGTAGAATTCACCATGCCCCTAGGTAGGCAAAAGAGCATAAGTGAATATAAAGCTGCCAAACATCGCCAGCAGCAGGCAAAGCTTGACCTTAAGGCTATTGAGGTTGCAATTACAAACAATATAGATATAAGTACACGTTTAATAGAGAACTCATATCAGCAGTTGCTGCAAACACAAAAAGTTGCCCAAAACGAAGCAACACTTCTAAAAACTGAACAAGATCGTCTTAAAGAGGGTAGAAGTAACAGCCGCCAAGTGTTGCAACGTGAGTCCGCCTTGATTGTCGCAAGAGAAGAGGCACTAGATAAGCTAGTCGCCTATAAAAAAGCTATCTTGGGGATATATCTAGCAGAGGGGTCTTTGTTAGAAAAATTCGGGATAGAAAAACCCCAAGAAACAGTTGATGATAAAACAGACAAAGATGAGCCTGAAAGTACCGTGAGCCTTAATGATAATGAAATTATTACTGATGTGCCGGTTATGTCAGAGCCATCGTTACCATCAATTGATAATGTTAGTAAATTAGATGAAGAAAAAGAACCTTCTAAGCTTATTGGTGCTCCACAGGTTACTGATAAGGGCGGTCTAGAAATTGATACGTCAAATAAAAACACCTCTCAAGCAATTGTTGTTGATTCTGAAAAAACCATTAATCAGGAGGTTGTCGCAGATCAAATACCGCCAACTAATAATCCAGAAATAACAGTACAAAAGCAAATAGCAGATGAAGTATCAAAACCTCTTGTAATAGATGATAAAGCAATGGTGGCTGCTACCACTACATTAGGCAGTTCTGATATAGCTCAGTTACTTGAAGAGGCCGAGCAGGATATTCTGGCAACCCGTTTAACCCGTGGTTTAAATGGCTACGCCTTAGAAAAATATCGGCGGGTTTTGGATCAAGACCCAGATAATGTCAGAGCATTGCGGGGTTTGAAATATATATCAGACCAAATTACCAAGCTTGCTTCAGAAAACCTGCGGGATATGCGATTGACCAGACCTAAAAGCGGAAATGCTCTGGCGCGTTATCGCAAGGCTTTGGAAATAAACCCCAACAACGATGCTGCTAAAAAAGGTATAATGTTAATTGCGCAAAAGTTGGTATATTTGGCTCATAAAGATTTGCAAGAGTTGCGTCTTGTCTCTCCATTTGGTCAAAACGCTTTAGAACGCTTTCAAATTGCACTGTCTTTAGATCCTAGCAACCCAGAGGCCATACAGGGGCAAAATATGGTGAAAAAACGTTTTCTCGAACTAGGTGAAATGGCTATAGAGCGTAAGGAGTGGGAGAGAGCAGCAGGCTTATTAAATAATGCAATAAAATTTTTCCCCCACGAAACAAAATTCACCGATGGCTTAAAAACCCTACAGCAACGCAGAGATAACGGTGAATTAAGTGAATAATAGAAATATGAAACTAAGATTCAGTCGATTATTTGTGGCTACAGTTAGTTTGTTTGTAATGGGGATTGTTTTTTTCACAAAACCCAGCTCAGCTCTCGCGCAGGAGTTTGCAGAGATGAGAGCTGGTTTTCTCGAAATAACGGGAATTACCAAGGCGCAAAAGGATGTAGCTTTAAGCATGCCTGTGACGGGTCGTATTAAAAAAATTCATTACCGTGAAGGTTCCAGGGTTAAGGCGGGAGATATTATCCTAAGTTTAGAAAATCGCCTGGAAAGCCTGGAGGTAGAGCACCGCCATATTTTATTAAAAGACCTGTCAGAACTGCATGGAGCAAAAGAGCGAGAAAAAAAACTTAAAGACCGCTTAGAAGCCACAAAGCGTCTATATAAACAAACTCGCTCTGTTAGTGGTGACGAGTTAGCCAAAAAAGAGCTTGAATATTTAGCCGCCGTTGTAGACCGCAAAAGGCTTCAGATAGTAGAAGAACGTGAAGGAGTTGAATACCGAATTGCTCGTGAAAACCTAGAACGTCGTATCTTACGTGCTCCTTTTGAAGGCACTATCACAAAACTTCTTTTTGATGAAGGAGAGAGCGTTGGTGCAAACCAACCAGTAGTGCAATTAGTAGATACTGCAAATAGCATATTTGTAACAAATATCGAAGAGAGAATTGGAAGGCAGTTTCATGAAGGACAAACAATTATCCTAAATATAAAAGTAGGAGACGACAAAATTTCTCGTGAGGGAACAATAATGTTCATCTCACCTATTGTTGACCCTGCCAGTGGTCTTATGGAAGTTTACGCTATTTTTGAAAATGCAAG
>JADGBW010000107.1 GCA_015231305.1 Magnetococcales bacterium
CGGCGGTTTTCAAGACCGCTGCCTTCGACCACTCGGCCACCCATCCGCCGAATAATCTACCCTAAATGGGCGTTGGATGACAGGGGCTAAACGCATGTTTTGTAAAAAATAGTTGGTTATTTGTTTAAATGATTGATTTGTTTTAAGTATTTTGGGGAGTTTTCTTTATTATTTTTTTGCTTTTAATTTGGAGGAGATCTCAAAAGACTTTAAATATACTTCACCTTTGGTTACTGCTTGATAACTACCACAACATAAAACCCTCAATTTTTAGGGTTTTATGTTGTGGGGGATTAATTTACAGCACAGGTATAAGCTTGAGGTTAGGCTTTACCTAAACCCGCTTGGGAGATAACCTGCCTTTACCAGTGAGAATATATTTTTTTGGTCTTTTTTTTCTATTTATCTTTGGTAATAGCAGTTAAACCACCCATGTACGGCTTTAATGCTTCTGGAATAGCCACACTACCATCGGCTTGTTGATAGTTTTCTAGGATGGCTACTAGGGTTCGGCCTACTGCTAAGCCAGAGCCGTTTAGGGTGTGGACCATCTCTGGTTTTTTTGCTCCGTTTCGGCGAAAACGGGCTTTCATGCGTCTTGCCTGAAATGCCCCTGTATTGGAACAGGAAGATATCTCCCGGTAACAGTTTTGACCCGGTAACCACACCTCAAGATCGTAGGTTTTTACCGCGGCAAAGCCTAAATCGCCAGTGCATAATGATACAGCCCGATACGGTAGCTCAAGGCGTTTTAATACTTCCTCTGCGCTGGCTGTTAGCTGCTCTAGCGCTTCTTCGCTATCTTCGGGTTTTGAAATACAGACTAGCTCTACCTTATCAAATTGATGCTGGCGAATAAGACCCCTTGTATCCTTACCTGCTGCCCCTGCCTCACGACGAAAACAGCTAGTCCAGGCGGTCATTTTCATAGGTAGCTCTTCTTCAGCCAAAATTTTATCGCCAACAAGGTTGGTCAAAGGAACCTCTGCTGTTGGAATCATGTATAGAGGGTCATCCTTGGCTGCAAAAAGATCTTCTTCAAATTTTGGTAGCTGACCTGTACCAAAAAGAGTTTTTTTGTTGGCTAACAGTGGCGGCATAACCTCTGTATAGCCGTGTTCTGAAGTGTGGAGGTCTAACATGAAGTTAATCAGTGCTCTCGATAGCCTTGCTCCTGCACCACGCAATACTGTAAACCTTGCGCCAGCAATGGATGCTCCAGCGTCAAAGTCTAAAATATTTAGCTCTTCACCTATCTCCCAATGGTTTTTTGCCTCAAATGCCAATTTTGCTGGCTCTCCTGGGGCTGGCCAACGGCGTAACTCTACGTTGCCACTTTCATCTGGGCCTATGGGTACATCTTCCTGAGGTAAATTAGGTAGACCTGCTAAAACCGCCTCTACTTCTTGCTCCTGGGTTTTAAAGTCTGCCTCTAAAACCTTGAGCTTTGGCCCTAACTCCTTCATCTCGGCAAAAAGATCGGCTGCGTCCTCCCCTGCCCCTTTACGTTGTCCAATCTCTTTGGAAATCTCGTTACGCCTTGCTTGCAGCTGTTCTACCTGCCCCTGAATTTCTCGTTTTTTCTCCTCTTGAGAGTAAAAGTTAGTCAAATCATATTGACCACTTCTATTATCAAGACCCTGCTGAACAACCTCTGGATTTGCACGAATTAATTTAATATCAAGCATGGTCTACTCCTCTCCATCAGTGGAGTCATCTCCCTGCTCGTCAACTCCTGCATCATCTCCACTTTCACTTGTACTAGCATCATCAACAATTGGGGTTTCGCCTTCTTGACCCTCTGTATCTCCTGCCAACTCGCCATCAAGCTCATCGTCCATCTCTTCTGGTTCTGCCAAGCGAGCCACTGATGCTACACGTTCACCTTTGCCTACATTTAATACCTTAACACCTTGGGCGTTTCTTCCTGTTAAACGTATGCTATCCATACCTGTACGTAAAACTGTGCCTTGGTCGGAAATTAACATCACCTGATCTCCCGGCCATACAGTCAACGTTGCTACAACCTGTCCGTTGCGCTCACTGGTTTGAATGCCGATAACACCTTGTGTGCCCCTGCCTTTAGTGGGGAATTGCGACTCTTCTGAACGCTTGCCAAAACCGTTTTCAGTGATGGTCAAAACCTGACAGCCAGAGCCGGGCATAAGAACATTAAGCGCTATAACCCTATCATCACCCTTCAAACGCATACCACGCACACCACGGGCTACCCTGCCCATACTGCGTACTTGGCTGGTTCTAAACCGGACCGCTTTTCCACTGCGAGAATAGAGCATAATACGGCCAGGTGCTTTAGGTTTCTCTATACCATCTTCACCTTCTGTTTCTGCCTCTTCTGGAGTCTCAGCTACTATCTCTTCATCAGCAACTTCACCTTCTATCTCATCGCCTGTTGCTGCTTCTTTCTCTTCTGGTAATACCGGTAGTAGAGCAACACCTATTAAGTCATCACCTTCTACAAGGTCTACAGCTCTAATACCTGAAACTCGAATGTTTATATAAGCAGATAGCAGGGTCTTTTTAATTAAACCCCGGCTGGTGGCAAATAATAGTTCCCACTCGTCCCACTCTTTCGTAGTAAACGGTGCCGGGAGAATCTGCCGCACCTTCTCACCATCTACCAACGATAGCAGATTAACTATAGGTCGGCCTCTTGCTGCCCTACCCGCAGCAGGCAGATCGTATACTTTCAGTTTAAATACCCGGCCCTGATCAGTAAAACAGAGGATAGTATCGTGGGTTGAGGCAACAAAAAGCTGGGCGATAAAATCTTCTTCCCGCATTCCCGTTGCACTTTTACCCCGCCCACCTCGGCGTTGGGTACGATACTCTACACTTGGTTGGCGTTTGATATATCCTGCATGGCTAACTGTGACCACCATCTCCTCTTCTGGGATAAGGTCAGCCATGGAGAAGTCGCCCAAACTACCAACAATCTGTGTACGCCGTGGGTCAGCAAACATCTCTTTTATTAAAGCTAGCTCATTTTTAATCACACCCATCAATACAGCATCAGATGCTAAAATTTTCTTTAAACGAGCTATTTCTGCTAAAATTTCCTCAAACTCACCATGGATTTTATCTTGCTCTAGACCTGTTAAACGGTGAAGACGCATATCCAAAATAGCTTGGGCCTGAATTTCTGAGAGAAGATAGCCACCTTCAACAAACTGTGGTGAGGCAACGTCACCCTCTCCTAAAGCCCTTAGCAACATAGCCTCAACCGGACCCCTATCCCACTTTTCAGCAACCAAGTTAGCCTTGGCAATTGCAGGGTTTGGAGCCTCACGGATAATTTCAATGATTCTTTCGATGCTCGCCAGAGCAACAGAAAGCCCCTCTAAAATATGGCTACGAGACTGAGCTTTTTTCAGCTCAAATAGAGTTCTGCGGGTAACAACTTCCCGACGATGTTTAATAAACTCTTCTAAAATTCTTTTTAAAGGTAGAGTTTCAGGAGTACCACCCACCAAAGCCAAGGTATTAACACCAAAACTAGACTGCATTGGGGTGTGTTTATAGAGCAGGTTTAACAGTACATCGGCATTAGCATCGCGTTTTAGCTCAATTACCACCCGCATTCCCTGACGGTCAGACTCATCACGCAGATCAGACAAGCCAGTGATACGTTTTTCTCGCACCAACTCAGCAATACGCTCCACCAACTTAGCCTTGTTTACCTGATAAGGCAGCTCGTGGATAACAATTACCTCTTGGCCAGATTTTTTGGTCTCAATTTCAGTTTTAGCTCTAACTACTACCGATCCTCGCCCGGTCTCAAATGCGCTTTGAATTCCACCCCTACCATGGATAATTCCCCCGGTTGGAAAATCAGGGCCAGCAATGTGCTCCATTAAACCTAATGTATCAATGTCTGGGTTTTCAATTACAGCAACCGTAGCATCGATAACCTCGCCCAAGTTATGGGGAGGAATATTAGTAGCCATACCAACCGCAATACCAGAAGAGCCGTTTACCAATAAGTTAGGAAACTTAGCTGGCAACACCTTAGGCTCAGTCATAGAGCCATCGTAGTTGGGTATAAAATCTACAGTTTCTTTTTCTAGGTCAGCCAGCAGATCACCAGCCAAGCGGGTCATGCGGACCTCGGTATAACGCATAGCAGCGGCAGAGTCACCATCAACCGAGCCAAAGTTACCCTGACCGTCTATAAGTAAATGACGCATGGAGAAGTCTTGTGCCATGCGGACAATTGTATCGTAAACAGCAACATCACCATGGGGGTGATATTTACCAATTACATCACCAACCACACGGGCCGATTTTTTATAAGATTTGTTCCAATCGTTACCTAGCTCTCGCATGGCAAATAGAACACGACGATGTACAGGTTTCAGACCATCCCTAACATCTGGCAACGCACGGCCCACAATTACGCTCATGGCATAATCGAGATATGAGTTGCGCATTTCATCTTCAATGTTGATGGGCTGTTCTATGGGGATAATTACGGAGTCGTCACTCATAAACTAAATAGCTCTTCTTTTTAGTTGGTTACTGATTAATCAAATGGTAAACACATGCCAATTAATGAACGTCTCAGTATAGCCGATTCTAACCCCCAATAATACCCCCAATAGAGCATATTTTTCTTTTAATGAAATTTATCGGGACTTTGCCATTATATTTCTTAATAGGCAGCACATTATCCCCTCAAATTCAAAAAAACTTCTAATCTAAATTTGGGTAAAAGTCCTTGTCAATAAACACTTTATTGCTTCCAAGCGTTTGTCATGCCTTTATTTGGAACATAGCGGTATTTATGGTCAAGTACATATGAACCTGAATATCCGATGTTCCAATAATTAAAATAAATTGCTTGTAAATTGTGTTTATCATCTAATTCGATATTAGTTATTTCGATAGCTGTTGAGTCACAGCTTCTTTTTTTACCAACTTTCCAACCAAAGCCAGCGGGAAATTTACACCTCCCTACTTCATAATATTTTGGTTTTCTACTATCATATACCCGACCAATACCTTTTTCATGGCATACGAAGTACTGCTGCTTTGAGCCATCAATTTTTGCCCTAACCCATATAGCCATGTTTTCATCAGTTTCAGGATGTTTCCACTCTTTAGGGCCTTTAATCGTGGTACCGCTTACATCATTTACCCAAAAGGTAGAGTCTGCTTTATGTATACAGTTACTATCTTTGTTACCATCCCACTTAACCCCTGTCCAGAGCTGATAGGGAATAAACAGCTGCTTCTTTTGACAGTCATATAAATTTGTAATATTCCACGGAGATCCATCTTTAACTTTTTGAGAATCACCACATGCTAAACTCTGTATTTTATTATTACCCCCATTATCATCCTTAATATTTACTGTTGAGGCACACCCCCATAAAAAAATACTAGGAATTAATATAAACAATGCTTTTTTCATTAATTATATCCTTTTCATTATTTTTTGTTATTTAAAAGCACATATTGCCTAATACCCTATGATTATTATGGATAAAAAACATAGGAATGAAAAAATATTCAACTATTTTTGTACAGCAGAAATACACAGTTATTTTTGCAAAAGTTTTTCAAACTCTTGGGAAGAAATTGGCCTGCTGAAGTAGAAACCTTGTACCTCTTGGCAATCTTTATCTTTTAAGAAGTTTAGCTGCTCGATATTTTCTACCCCTTCTGCCACCACTTTAAGGTTCATGGATTTTGCCATTGAGAGTATTGAAGCTACAATTGCTGCATCATCGGAGTCTATGGTTAGATCTCTCACAAAAGATTGGTCTATCTTTAAAGCGTGTAGGGGGAATTTTTTAAGATGGCTTAGGGATGAATATCCAGTTCCAAAGTCGTCAATTGATATCTGTACCCCTAAATCACGTAAGCATGCTACTTTTTCTATTGCACTTTCCACGCTATCCATAGCCATGCTTTCAGTAATTTCCAGCTCCAACCCCATTGGGTCTAAGCCGGTTTGTGTAAGGGTAGCATGAACTTTTTCAACTAAGTTTGGGGCTTGGAACTGTAAAGGCGATAAATTTACAGCTACCCTTAGTTGTGGCAACCCTGCATCCCACCATTTTTTTACCTGTATGCAGCTCTCTTGCAACACCCATTCACCAAGAGGAATAATTAAACCTGTCTCTTCAGCTAGAGGGATAAAGTCTCCTGGTGGTATTATCCCTTTTATAGGGTGAATCCACCTTACTAGAGCCTCCATACCGTTTATTTTTCCAGTTTTTAGGTCAATTTTCGGCTGGTAGTAGACTGTAAATTCTAGGTTATTTACAGCTTTACGCAGATCTCCCTCAAGTGCTAAACGAATGGCATTTTTTTCGTCCATGTCCTGGGTAAAAAATTTATAGTTGCCCCGTCCCGACTCTTTTGCTCGATACATTGCAATATCAGCATTTTTAGTTAGAGTTTCATAATCATTGCCATTAACTGGGCATAAAGCAATACCTATACTTCCACCGATGAATACTTCTGAGCCATCAAGGTCAAAAGCAGTGTGGAGTTTATCTATAATGCTTTTTGCTATATTGCCAGCGTCTTCAATTCTATGTAGCCCTACCAAAATTACTGTGAACTCATCACCACCCAAACGGCAAACAGAGTCGCTCTCTCTTAAACACGAACCAATACGTTGGGCTACTTTAATAAGAAGTTTATCTCCATAATCGTGGCCCAAAGTGTCATTTACATGTTTAAAATGGTCTAAATCAATAAAAAACAGGGCAGATTGGCTACCATTTCTTCTATTTTTTTGAATCTCTAAGTTAAGGCGGTCGCGAAATAGTGCTCGGTTTGGTAGCTGGGTTAGAGGGTCATAAAAAGCAAGTTTTTCTAATTTTTCTTCTGCTACTTTTTGTTGGCTTATATCCATAAAAAGGCCAACATAGTTTTCTACCTCACCTGCACTATTTTTTATAGCAGAGATACTTAGCCATTTTGGGTAAACCTCACCGCTTTTTCTTCTGTCCCATATTTCACCAGACCAACTACCACGTTCTAATATTTGGTTCCACATATCTTCATAAAAGCTTTTAGAGTGCCTACCCGACTTTGTTATACTAGGGTGTTTACCCAACACTTCGGCCAGGCTATAACCTGATATTTTTTCATATGCCGGGTTTACATCGGTAATATTAGAATTTGCATCTGTAACAAGAATAGCTTCACTTGCATTTTCAATAACTTTTTTAGCTAGTAGTAGTCTATTTTCAGTCTTTCTTCTGTTTGTAATGTCTCTAACAATACCTGTGATAATATATTGATCATTTAATTTGGCATCACCAACAGATATCTCAATAGGAAATGTAGACCCATCCTTACGAACACCGTAACTTTCTAGGCTATTTCCGCCCCTTAAACCTTTACCATCTTTTAAATAATTTTTAATGTAACCGTTGTGGTGGGGTCTGATATGTTCGGGCATGAGAAGCTCAACATTTTTTCCTATGACCTCCTTAGCATTATAGTCAAACATTTTTTCAGAAGCCGGGCTGAATAGCTCAATAATACCAAGTTGGTTTATGGCTATAATACCATCATTGGCATTTTCTACTATGGTGCGGATGCGTTCTTCACTTATAAACTGTTTTTGTTGCGCTTGTCTTATGCGACTTATGGTAAACCAAGCAATCCAAGAGCCGGAAATTATACCCAAAATCATCATGGAATAGAGTGAAAAGCGGCTGTTTCTATGTTTTGTTTTAGAGTGATTTAAAAACTCTTCTGCTTTTTTACGAGCAAAAATTATCAGTGCTTCCATGCGCTTGGTTAAAAGTTTAACATGTTCAGCACCCTTACCTTTGGTGATTTCTGCTGCTTTTTCATGTTGTTCCAACCGTCTTAAAGCAATAACCTCAGCACGAATTTGCCGCCAATCTATGAATGCCGTTTGGGCGGCATCAATTGTTGTTTTTTCTCCTAAATATCTTTCACGGATAATTTTAAAACGCTCATTGACCAGCTCTTCATAATGGTTAACCTGAGCAATTGCCTCCTCTAAATCGCTATTATTACGTGCAAGAGCTACATCTTTCATGTGCCTATGCATCGCTATAATATCGGCATCGACCTCTAAAACAGCGTTACTTACTGTAAGAGGATGGCGATACATTTTAACGGTTAGTTCAGCAAGGGAGTCGCTCTGAATGATGGCACTTATAGAAAAAATAGCCATTAATAGTAAGATCAGCGCAAAACCTTGAACTAGTGTTACTAAGGTATTTGATGAGTCTTTCTGCATATTAGTATTTTAATAATCCTTTTAATATTTCGATTAATTACGTAGATAAACTAATGGTTCCCTTTATGTTTGCAATGAAAATTCAACGTTTGTTAACAATTTGTTTGCCTTTTAATTGATCACAGCATTTTAAAACTAGCTGTTTTATACAAACTCTAGCAGCTTAACTCTATCCAATGTACCATTGCTTTTTTCACTTAGAAATTTAGGAAATAGCTAATTATGACCGTTGATACACTGAAAGCATTATGCCCTTTAGATGGGCGTTATCAAGCAAAAGTTGCTGATCTTGGACCTATTTTTTCAGAATATGGTCTAATTCGTTTTAGAGTTCAGGTGGAAGCAGCATGGTTACAGGCGTTGGCAGACGAGCCGGGAATACCAGAAGTTGCCCCATTTGCCCAGCAAGAAAAAGAACTACTTGCTAATATTGTAAGCCAATTCTCCAGTGATGATGCAAAGCGAGTTAAAGAGATTGAGGGTGTTACCAACCATGATGTAAAAGCGGTTGAATATTTTTTAAAAGAGAAGTTAGATGGAACTACCTTAGCTTCTGTAAGCGAGTTTATCCATTTTGCTTGCACTTCAGAAGATATTAACAATCTCTCCCATGGTTTAATGTTAAAAGAGGCAAGTGAAGGGGTTATGCTTCCGGCTTTAGAAGAAATAATTTCAGCCATAAGCCAGCAAGCTGAGCAACATGCATCCCTACCCATGCTTGCCAGAACCCATGGGCAAAACGCCTCACCCACCACCATGGGCAAAGAGATGGCAAACGTAGCTCATCGTTTAGATATACAGCGTAGACGTATGGCTGCTACACCTATTTTTGGCAAAATAAATGGAGCTGTTGGTAACTTTAATGCTCATATTGTTGCTTATCCAGAGGTAAATTGGCCTAATTTTTCTAAAAAGTTTGTTACCTCTTTAGGGCTTACTCATCAATCTATGACAACACAGATAGAGCCTCACGATGGCATGGCGGAGATGTTTCATGCTTTATCTAGGTTTAACACAATATTAATTGATTTTAACCGGGACATCTGGACCTATATTTCTTTGGGTTATTTTAAGCAGAAAACCAAGGCTGGTGAGGTTGGTTCATCTACAATGCCACATAAGGTCAACCCTATTGATTTTGAAAATTCGGAAGGTAATTTAGGTTTAGGCAACGCTATTTTAGGGCATTTAGCAGAAAAACTTCCTATCTCAAGAATGCAGCGTGATTTAACAGATTCTACAGTTCTTAGAAACATGGGTGTTGGTTTTGGCTATTCGCTTCTTGCTTATTCATCGGCTTTAAAAGGTATTGGTAAGCTGGAGGCTAACCCAGATCGTTTAATGGCGGATCTTGATGCAAACTGGGAGGTTTTAGCAGAGCCTATACAAACAGTTATGCGCCGTTATGGTATTGAGAAGCCCTATGAGAAATTAAAAGAGTTAACTCGTGGAAATGCTATTACACAGGAGGGGATTGCTAAATTTATCACAGGGCTGGATATTCCGGCAGAAAGTAAAGAGCAGCTTATAAAGCTAACCCCTGCTACGTATATTGGCTTGGCTGAAAGTATGAGTAAAACCCCGTTTGAGAAGTAGATTATTTTTAACTATCAGGGGTTGATGGGAATTATTTCCCTCATAGGTTTAGACAAAGTCCAAGGCTTTGCTTAAAGGGCCGGATTTAAAAAAACCCCGGCCAGTATATTAAATCCTCAGCAGTAAAAAACCCGGATTTTTGGGTTTTTTACTGCTGAGGAATGTCCTTTACTTACCAATGGTCGGAAAAATTATTGTCATTTTATTAATAATTTTCACAAAAAGCAAAACCTTGGGCTTTGCCCAAACCCATATGGGAGATAATCTCCCTTTAACTATAATAACAAAAGCTTTTTATAATTTACAAATGAAACAATTTTAGCATCTAAAAGTGTGTCCAACCCCCAGAGTCCAGCTTCAATTGACTACCATTTTGTAATACCTTAACCTCACTACCAGAACTAACCACCCCAATTTCAGTAACCCCCACCCCAACCTTATCAGCAATACTAGCTATTTTATCAACCATAGCAGCATCAGCCGTAAACAGAAGCTCATAATCCTCTCCACCAGTTAATATTTGGGTAAGAATTTCTTTACCACCAGTTTCTAACAACCTTGTAGCAGCACCAGACAGAGGTATTTTATCCACATCAACCTCTGCCCCCACATTAGACTCACTGCAAACATGTTTAAGATCTGCAATTAGACCATCTGAGATATCAATAGCACTATGGGCAATTTTTTCAGTAAGAATGGCTAACCCCAAGCTAACCCTCGGCTCTGGTATTAGGTGTCTATTTTGCAAAAACTCTGCATCTAGATGATTAGAAATTTTTAAATAACCAAGACGATAAGTCAGGCCCAAGGTTGAATCACCAAGAGTGCCGGAGAGAAAAATTTTATCACCGGGTTTTGCACCTGAACGCAAAATAGCTCTACCTTTATCAACTGTTCCCATTACAGTGATGGTAATAACCAGACCACTTTTGCTGCTGGTGGTATCACCACCTGTTAGCACTATGGAATATCGTTCGCCATCTTCTTTTAATCCACGGGCGAACTCATTTATCCACTCTATTTGGGTTGATGGTGGAGTTGCAATATTTAGCAGGTACCAATTGGGATTTGCACCCATGGCTGCTAGATCTGATAGATTTACTCTTAATGATTTTTTTGCTAGTTGATATGGATTATCGTTGCTGCTGAAATGGATGTGTTCTACCAGGGTATCGGTGCTAACTACTAGCTCTTGGTTGGGTTGTACGGCTAGAACTGCGCCGTCGTCACCTATGCCAACTGTTATACCTTTTTTGTTGCTGCACAGGGGGGCAAAATGGGATTGGATTAGGCCGAATTCACCCAGTGAGGCTATGGTGGGATCTTTTTTATCCATTTTTTTAAGTGCCAGACAAATTGCAATAAGTATAGTGATTTCAATCCATAAACAGACACTATAAAACCAACTTGGCGTCGTTCCCGCGTAGGCGGGAATCCAGGGAGTTCCACGTCGTCGCTCTAGATTCCCGCCTACGCGGGAATGACATGCAACTCTGATTGTGTACAGTTTTTAATTAAAGTCACTATATCTATTATTTTACGTTAAACGTCTGGGGGTCCAGGGAAATCATTCCCCTGGACCCCCACTAGTTTTAAAATAAAAATGCTGTCTAGGTGTGTTTTACCTTTGAAACCACTTCAACTCTTTCTTATTTCTCTGGCTAAACGATCCATAACACCATTCACAAACGATTTAGAACCCTTGCCACCATACCGCTTAGATAACTCAATAGCCTCATTGATAATAACCCTCTCAGGTAAATCTACCTCTGCTATTAGCTCGTATACTCCCTGACGCAATATATTTCTATCAATGGTGGCAATTCTTTTAGTAGTCCAGTTAACAGCTGCATCAGCAATTAGTAGATCCAACTCAGCTAGCCTACTCCATGTTCCTTCTGCAATGCGTTTGAAATATACTAAGTCAGCCCGGCCTCCATGGTTTTCAATGCAGAGCTGATCAACAGCGTTGCTAATGTCATCACCAGAAATATCACTCTGATATAGAGCTTGCAGGGTTAACTCACGTGCTTTGTGACGATTACCCTGACCCTGCTTCTTGGCTCCTAGCTTTTGCAACCGAGGATCTGCTAAAGCACTTACCTCTGTTTGGCCCTCTTTTTTTAAACTCTGTACCATATTAATATATTTACCCTAAATCTTCTTGAATAGGTTGATCATCTCCATGGTGGATTGAGCTGTCTCCCAACCTTTATTTCCAGATTTCGCCCCTGCACGATCCACTGCTTGCTCTACTGTGTCTGTAGTTAACACACCAAATCCTACAGGTATGCCACTATCTAAAGAGACTGTCGCAACACCCTTGGTGACTTCAGAGCAGACATAATCGAAATGAGGAGTCGCACCACGAATAACCGCCCCTAAACAGATAATACCATCATATTTTTTACTCTTAGCTAGTTTAGCAGCAGCCATGGGTATCTCGTAAGCACCCGGAACCCTAACAACAGTTATGTCTTCAGCAGCAGCACCATTGCGAACTAAGCAATCCAAAGCCCCTTCCAATAGACGCTCGGTTATAAAACTGTTAAAACGGGCCACAATTACGGCAAACTTTGTGCCGTTAGCATCCAAATTACCCTCTATATATTGTGTCTGTTTGTCCATAGTAGCTTATGTCACCTTTTTTTGTAGTATTGCTATCTTATTCATACCAATTTAGGTTTCTTGATATGGAGTTAATATATATCACACTATTAATGTTTGCTTACTTCCTTAGAGGGAAACTGCTTTAGCAAATGGCCCATTTTATTCTGTTTAGTAGCTAAATAATTAGCGTTGTTCTTTTTGGCAGCAATCTCAATAGGAACTCGCTCAACTACCTCTAGTCCATAACCTTCAAGACCAATAATTTTTTTGGGATTATTTGTTAAAATTCTAATTTGCCTAACACCAATATCTCTAAGTATCTGTGCGCCAATGCCATAATCTCGTAAATCTGGGGCAAAGCCAAGCTCTTCATTGGCCTCGACAGTATCCATACCCCCATCTTGCAGATTATAGGCGTGCATTTTATTTATCAAGCCAATACCACGACCCTCTTGCCGTAGATATAGCACAATTCCTGTGCCCTCGTCTCCAACCTGCTTCATGGCAGCTTGCAACTGGCTGCCACAATCACAACGTAAACTGCCAAATAGATCCCCCGTTAAGCACTCTGAATGCACCCTTACTAAAACTGGTTTAGCTGGGTCTATATCCCCTTTTACTAGAGCTACATGTTGAAAATCATCTACATCGTTGGTGTAGACCATCAACTGCCACTCCCCACCAAAAACACTGGGAAGCCTCGTTTCGACAGCTTTATGCACCAAACGTTCATTTTCTGTGCGAAATGAGATTAAGTCGGCAATAGTGGCAATTTTCAAACCCATTTTTTTAGCAAATGGAAGCAGATCCGGTACACGTGCCATTGTGCCATCATCTTTTAAAATTTCACAAATAACCGCTGCTGGTTTTGCTCCAGCTAATCTTGCAAGATCCACCGAAGCTTCAGTATGACCAGCCCTTACCAAAACACCACCATCACGAGCTATCAAAGGAAAAACATGACCAGGGCGAGCTAGGTCACATGGGGTGGACTTATCATCTATAGCCACCTCTATGGTTCTTGCCCGGTCTTGAGCCGAAATTCCTGTTGTAACACCAGTACTTGCCTCAATGGAGACAGTAAATGCCGTCTTGTATTTGGCATTGTTGTCAACCACCATCAACGGCAATTGAAGATGTTTTATGCGCTCTTTGGTCATGGTAAGGCATATCAAACCCCTGCCATGTTTAGTCATATAGTTTACAGCAGCAGCATCACAAAACTCGGCTGGAATAACTAAATCACCCTCGTTTTCTCGATCTTCATCATCAACCAAAATAACCATCTTACCTTGGCGAAAATCTTCGATCACTTCTTCAATAGTGTTAAAATTTGACATTCAATCAAAAACCT
>JADGBW010000226.1 GCA_015231305.1 Magnetococcales bacterium
ATATGGCCTACTCAAATTAATCTCAATACTATAAATTTCTATATTTTATTTAAATGCGTGCAATGAAGGGGTTTATTACATAAAATCTTTTTAGTTATTATTAAGATATTTTAGATTTTGTCCAATTGTATTGATAATGCTAATAATTTTTGTTAATGTTGAAACCAGCAACATCCTTATTACAACTAGGGGAATGATATGAGTGTTCAATTAACCCAATGGTCCAAAAAAATAGCTACTGGCAACAAAGAGATTGATGAGCAACATATTGGCTTATTCCAAACTTTTATCGATTTCATTGCTGCCTCCAGGGGTAATAATACAGCCAACCAGCTAAAAACCACTCTAGACTTTCTTATGCAATACACCCAAGAGCACCTTACATATGAAGAAAATTATTATAAACGCTGTAATTATCCTAAACTGAAAGAACATAGAGAGTTACACTCTGAGTTTAAACAAAATTTACGGCTAATAAAAAGAACTTACCATAATGAAAAAGGTGCAATAGAAGCTAAAAAATTAAATGAAATGTTAGGTGGATGGTTGCTTAGTCATATTGCAGTTAGCGATATGGAGGCTGCTCATTGGATTAGAAACAACCCAACCAAAATAAACTTTATTAATGCTGGGTTACCAAAAGAGGACTAACCCAACATAAAGTTCACAAACAAAAGCTACTAAAATTAACTGTAATATTAAATTTACCCAGCTACGTTTTTACAGTGATTTGTAAATAGCTTGTCAAGCTATTGTAAAAACTACAAATTTTAAAAACACCCCATTCTCATTCACTGTATAATAATCTTTCATATTTTAGTTCTTCTAATTTTTTAACCACCCAAAATCTATATAACAAACTTGCTCACTATTGGTTGTGTATTATCAATATTAGATAAGCAAGCCCGTTATTAGGTTAATTGATTAACAATTAACTATGGGAAGTTTGTTTTTGGGGTGACTATACAAAATTCACCATCAATAATTGATCTAAATTCTGTTTTTATGGCAGTTAATAGGCTGCTTGACAAACATGGTAAATATGTACATAAATACATATATTTAATTGTAATTTTTATATATACAACATACTGGAAGATTATTTTCACTTTTAAATAACGGTTAATGATACGTTAATGGCGTAAAAATTGACCTATACTAGTGTAACCATAAACAAAACCATCAACTTATTGCCGAATAGATGTTCTGCCGTTATGCTTAGTATTAACCAACAGGTTGTGTAAGTTAAGTGCCAACAACAGCCGAACTAAGTATTTTTGATGATATTTTTCTTAGGTTCCAAATGAATTGAATATTTGTGTTAATAGTGTTGTAACTTGCTGTATTTAGGTGAACAAGGGGAGGCTGATGAATTTGACCGAACTGACAAAAGCAGTAGCAAAACAGACAGGTATTACTGATGGTGATACCGAGAAAACTCTGCTTGCATTTATTAATACAGTTAAAGAGGAATTAATTAAAGGGGAGTCTGTCAACCTTTTAGAGCTTGGAAAATTAAAGGTTATCACGCAACAAGCTGCCACACAAACTCATCCTAAAACTGGAGAAATTATTTATTTTCCAGAGCAAAAAGATGTGCAATTTAAAATGGCAAAACCCCTACAAAAAGCAATACTTGCAAAAGGTGAGCACGATGAGCCTTTAAACTTTGAAGAAAGTATACAAGAAGCAACAAACGTTGACATTGATAATGATGTTAATCGAGAACAAAGCAATGATAACAGTGAAGATGATAAAATCTTTTCAATGCGTATCTCCATTCCTAAAGGAGCTATTGTAGTACACGGTCTGGATGCCGATGACAAACCTTTCCAAGTATCAGGGGTCGATATCTCTATGAACGGGATAAGCTTTATTACCCCTGGAAAACCTGTACAGTGCATCACACAAATTTCCTACCCACACCATAATGTTACTCTTAATGTAAAACGTGCGGGAATCCACCATCAAAACAATAAAGAGATAATCGCAGTTATATCAGTTTTTGAAAATGATACTGAAGATTGGATGCGTTGGATTGAGCTAATGACTCGCCTTGATGAAATGGTTGTTGTAAACAAAGGACCTATCTAAAAATGAACAATAAAAACAGAGTTGTTATAGATACCCTCTTAGAAACTGCGAAAAAAAATTCAGCCATAATTGAGCAAACATACACTGGAAATAAATTGTTATGCCGGATTAAAAGCATAAATTTATACAGCGCAACTGATGATATTTATAAAATAGAAATACATACTAACCAAGATACCAAAAAACCAGATACATTTAGCATGTTCTTTACTGTTTTTATTAAAGGACACGACAATATAATAGATTTACAAAATAATAGTTTGGTTGAGGTCTCTTGCGATAAAATTGCCTGTCTCTCACGAAATAAAACCATCTATATAAGGGTAAACACGTCATACATAGACAGCAACCCCCATGTTGATACAAAAGAAAGTATAGCTGAGTATGACCCAAGCAGCCTGACACTTTTGCAGGATGATGTAATAGAAAAAATTAATTTAACTACTCCTGCTGCAAATCCACCAACAATTCCCCAAGAAAATGAAAACGTACGCTTTCAAAAACTATATGATGATATATTACAGACATTAGAGTTAGAATTTTCATCAATTCGCCAAAATCGCTTAACTGAGATTGATACCCTAAGTGTCCAAAAACAAAAAGCAGCCGAAAACGATATAGAAACCTGGGCTGAGAAGGAAAGAAACCGCCTTAAAAAAAGCCTTGAAAATAAAAGAGCTAAACTTGAAAGCTCTTTGGAAGCAGATATTGCCACATCTCGTAGAATTAAATTAATTAATGCTGAGACTGAACTTATTAAACACAAAGAAACAGCAGTAATAGATATAAAAATTTGGGTAGAACAAGAAGAGGCTCGCTTAAAAGAGTTTATTGATAAAAAACGAGAAACCCTAGAAAGTGAGCTACAAGAAGAGATTATCGCACTTCGTAAAAAACGCATACACAAGGTTGAGACAAAAGCCACCCAACTAAAAAAGGATGCCGTTGAAAAAATAAAAAATTGGGTTGCAGATGAAGAGGCACGCATAAAAAATAGTATAGATAACAAAAGAGCTAAGCTAGAACATGCAATGGAAGAGGATATAGCCTTAGCTCGTAAAAGTAGGATGTTAGAGGTTGAAACTGAGACTACCCACCAAAAAAATGAAGCTATTAATAAGATAGAAGCTTGGAGCCAACAAGAAGAGGCTCGCCTTAAAAAAAGTTTTGATGATAAGAGAGAAATATTAAATTTAGAACTAATATCAACGCAAAAAGAGAAAATGGCAGGGGTTGAAAATGATATAACCCTTCACAAAAAAACTGCTATTGCCAAAATTGAAACATGGGTAGAGCATGAAAAGAGCCGCCTCTATGAGCAGTTAACCAACAAACAAATTAAGCAAAATAAACCAGAAGACCAAACCCTAAACCCTATTAGCCCTAAAAACATTGCTGAAATTGATGCTAATTTGGAAACAAACACCAAGGCAAAAGCTGACCCCCAAGATACAGACATACATACAACAAAATAAAATATTACAAATACCCAGTAGTATATCGTATTACTATAAAAACAAAACCTAAGGGACCAGATAGAAGAGTTAATAAGTGATACAGTAGAACAAGTGATGATTTCTTAAACCTAGATTCGGCAGTTGG
>JADGBW010000023.1 GCA_015231305.1 Magnetococcales bacterium
TTATTAGAAAAAGAGTGCCTCTACATTGCCCCATTAACCCCAGATGATGGCAATAATTTATTGGAGGAGAAAAAAGAGGCTGAGCTTCAGTTTTTCCATTTTTCCAGAAACTATCGTTGTACTGCACCTCTCATAGAAGCTGAAGGAGAAGGTGAAAAGAAAGTTTACAAATTGGGTTTCCCAAAAGAGCTATATGATAGAGCTGACCAAAGAGCCTATAGCAGAGTACCCATAACAAAAGCTGATGGCTTTAAGCCAAGAGTATATGTCTCCATTTCCAAAGCCTTTCTTGGCAATATACGCGACATAAGCTTTGGTGGTATAGCTTTTAACGAACCCAAGAAGAAATTTAAATTAAAGCTAGGCATGGAACTCCGCTTTCAAATGGAACCAGCTGGTCTACAAAAAGTCTCTGTTTATGGTATAATTATAGGCGAATATGAGAAGGACGGTGAAAAATGGTATGAGGCCCAGTTTAAAACCCTCAGCAAGAAAGGTAGTGCCAACCTACAGGCTTTAGTCGTACACTTTAGAGACAAACACCTAGATGAGTAAACATTGCCTAAACAAACCTTGTAAACTTTTTGGCCTGTAAACTTTTTATTAATTATTTTAAGGCCTTGAAATTACAGTTTATTTTTATTTATTTGTATTTTTTTAATGTTCTAGTCACAAAAAGTATACGTTATTTGTATCTTAAATTATTTTAAAAACACGCTAACTTGTATTTGTTTTTATTAGATATTTACAAGTTATTTACATGTGGCAAATGCTTTGCAGTACATTTACATAATTGTAAAGGCGATTCTTTACAAACTATATTGGGGTTAAATTATACAATGCCTCAGTTGGATATTTACACGAACTACTGCATAGTCGTGTAGATGGCTAACCTGTTTGTAATAATTTGTTTTTGGTTTATTTAAGAAAATTTAACAAGGAGAAGAAAACTATTATGCGTATTTTATTGGTAGATGATTCAACAGTTATGCGGAAAATTCTTACAAGAAGCATTACACAAGCAGGCTTTGCTGTTGATGAATTTTTAGAGGCTTCCGATGGTATGCAGGGTATGGAAGTTCTCAACAAAGAAGGTAAAGTTGACCTTATCCTCAGTGACTGGAACATGCCTATTATGGATGGTTTGGAGTTTGTAGAAGAGGTACGTGCTGGTTCCGACGAAATCAACTCTATCCCAATTATTATGGTTACTACTGAAGGTGGAGATGCAAAGGTTGCAGAGTCAGTTGCTGCTGGAGCCAACGGACATGTTAAAAAACCATTTACCACCGACGACCTACAAAATGCTTTAGGAAAATTTCTTTCATAGGCCCTTAACTATGCTGCTCGGTCACCAAACATAATTTATTATGCTGGCAAACTAACTGGCAATAGCTCACGGAGTTAAAAGTTTGATTTATGGAACAACAAAAAGAGATGATAACTAGATCACGCACTCTGCTAATGCCATTTTTTGACCAGCTAGCCAGTGACTTGCAAATTATAACAAATGCCAATGTTAAGTGTGAGGGTGGAGATGTCGTACTGGTAAAAAGTGGAGATTTACTTTCACATTTTTTTAAGGATAGCTGTTTGGTTTCCAAAGCAAAAGAGGATGGCAAAGATTCAGGCCATGTTCATCTAGTCATTGATGTTGAGACTGGTATTGCCACATCTGGTTTTATGATGATGTTGGAGAAAGAGTCTATAGATGAAAAAATTTCTAAAAGAAATTTTGATGAAGAAATTGCTGAAGGTTTCCAAGAGGTAGCAAACCTGTTAACAGGTGCTACCAACACTGTTATGGAAAATTTAGGTAAGGGACACCACCTATTTTTGCAAACAACAAGCTATTGTGAGTCAGGTCAACATCCTGATACTCTACAGCTATACGATGTATATCTCGCAGCAACTGTTGATATTCAAGTAGAAGACTATATTAGTAAACAGGCTGTTTGGTTATTTCCAAAAGAGGTTGTAGAAGATCTTTTACAATAACACTTAATTGGGCAGTTGGTATTAAACACTTAGCATCAACTGCCCTTTTAAAAGTTACAACCTTTTTTTGAATAAATGATATACATGTCTTTTTCTCACCATATATTAGACTTGGTCCCTACTATCTGAAATATTTTGGATATGGAGTAAATAATGCAGTTTTTAAAAAATCTTAGCCTTAAGGCAAAATTTTCAGTAATGCTGCTAATTCCATTAATAGGTTTGTTGTGGTTCAGCAGTATGAGCCTGCTTTTCCGTTACGAGCTTTCCACAAATATGGAAACTGTAGGGCAATTGTCACAACTTGCAGTTAAAATTAGCTCTCTTCTACATGAAACCCAAAAAGAACGTGGAATGACAGCAGGGTATTTAGGTAGTAAAGGCAAAAATTTTGCAAGAAAGCTACCTGAACACAGAAGAGAAAATAGCGACCGTCGCATTAGCGAGCTAAACGATTTTCTTAAAACATTTAAAGCATCAGATTATGACTCCCAACTTGCCTCAGCTCTATCTGATGGCCTACAGGATTTAAATAATATTAGCAATATTCGTCGCCAAGTTGACGGCCAATCAATTCCTGCTGGAAAAGCGATTGGTTTTTACACGAATATGAATGCTACTTTCTTAAAATCTATTGGTCGTATACCTGCTTTGGCAGATAATATGGAAATGAGCTATTTGACCAATGCTTATACCAATTTTCTATTAGGAAAAGAGCGAGCAGGTATTGAAAGAGCTGTTATGACCAATACCTTTGCCAGAAATGGCTTTGGTAATGGCATGTTACGCAAATTCAACGTTTTAGTTACAGAACAAGACACCTTCACCAAAGTATTTCTCTCCTTTGCTAACAAAGATTTAACCTCTTTTTATAATAATAAACTATCTGGTCGAACAGTTGATTCTGTTAATCAGATGCGCAATATAGGCTTTAAACAAGGTATAAAAGGCGACTTTGGCATTGATCCTCAAGCTTGGTTTAGAACATCTTCTGCCAGAATTAACCTGTTAAAAGAGGTAGAAGACCGTATATCTACTGATATTATTGCTCTTGCAACCCAGTTAAAAGAAAGTGCCAAAACAGTTTTTCTTATTTACCTTGTTGCAACAATAGCAACTGTATTATTAGCTCTGTTTTTTGGCATATCTATAGCCAAGGAGATTTTTTCTCAGGTTGGAGGAGAGCCAACAGTGGTGGCTCAACTTGTACAACGAATTACTGAAGGTGATTTGGTTGGAAGATGTAATGAAGAAGATTTAGACCCAAACACCACTGGCATACTTCGAGATATAAACAACTTATCCCTAAAACTATGCACTATACTTCGTGGTTTAGGGTATATTTCCAAAGATCTAAATGCTGCTTCTGAAGATCTTGACACTGTGGTATCTGGCATGGCTGAAGGTACAGCAGTAATGCAGGACCGCACTGAGCTAACACTGCAAAATGCTCGACATATGGATACAGATATCGAAGCCATTTCAAATGCGAGCACACAAAATAGTACAGATCTTGGTACAGTATCTGATATGGCGACACAGACTGACTCTAACCTACACACCATTGCAGCAGCAGCTGAAGAGGCCAATGCTAATCTGGGGTCTGTGACATCAGCCACAGAGCTAACCAGTGATAATATGATCCAGGTGGATGATGCAGCCAAACGCACCAACGAAAATGTTGACGTGGTATCAGACTCTGTTCAAAGCATAGCCACATCGTTTGCCAATGTACAAAAACTATGTGAAGAGGCCAGCAAATCTTCACAACAAGCATCTATCAGAGCTAAAAACGGTACTGAAATAATGGAGAAACTCTCTGAGGCTGCTCATGAGATTAAATCTGTTGTTGCTGTTATCAACCGCATTGCAGATCAGACCAACATGCTTGCTCTAAACGCTTCTATTGAAGCGGCTGGTGCTGGTGAAGCTGGTAAAGGTTTTGCAGTTGTTGCAAATGAAGTTAAAGAGCTGGCAAGTCAAACTGGTGATTCTACCCAGATGATATCCGATAAAATTCAGGCAATTCAAACCCTCACCAACGATGCAACAGGGGCTACAAGCGAAGTTACTGATAGTATTGAGCTTATCTCTCAGGCCAATGAGGAAATTCTCCGTACAGTTGATGAGCAAAATAAAGCTGTTGAAGAGATTGCGACCTCCATTGGTACAGCATCAAAAGAGACAGGGCAGGTAACATCGTTAATTGAAGATTCTACAAAAGGAATTTCTGAAGTTACCAGAAATATGGGAGAACTATCCCTAGCGGTAACTGAGGTTACTCAAAACGTGGCAGAAGCCTCCAGAAGTACTGGTGAGATGTCTAACAATGTGGCCCAAGTAACCGAAGCATCAGCCCAAATATCAGATAGGATTACTGAAACTGCAAACATATCTAAAACTATCTCTGCCTCTATGGATGAAATGAAAGGATCAGTGGATGATATCAGTCAAATGAGCCAAACAGTTGCAGACCGCTCTACAGGTATGAGAAAGTTAGCTGATCAACTTGTAGATATTTTGGGACAGTTTCGTATGTAATTTTGTAGTTATGCAGCGCACCCTGATGGAGAGCAGAAAATGGAAGATGAAGATGCCGAATTGATTGCCCTATTTGTCCAAGAAGCTGTAGAGCACCTTGAGACAGTAGAGCCTGATTTATTGGAAATGGAAGAGAGTGGAGAAGATACCGACGCTGAAACCGTCAATCGGCTATTTAGAAGTGTTCACTCTATCAAGGGCTCAGCAGGTTTTTTTGGATTGACGAAGATTTCTAAGTTAAGTCACGTCATGGAAAACCTGTTAGGTAAGGTGCGTGAAAAAACCATCAAAGCTGATGCAGATGTTACAGCAAGTTTGTTAACAGGTTTAGACAAACTTAAAACCATGATTGATGATGTATCTGCAAGTGATAACGTTGATGCAACAGAAGAGATGCGTGTTATCAGTGCTATTATTGATGCTAATGATCCTAATGCCAGCCCTCCTGCTGAAGAAAAAGCAGCCGAAGAGCCTGCCCCGCAACCAGCAGAAGCTGATGCAACCCCAGAGCCTGCAGCTGTAGAGCCACCTGCTGCTGAAGAAAAAGCAGAAGAAACAGCAAAAGCAGAAGAGCCTGCAAAAGCAGTAGAGCCAACAAAAGCAGAAGAGCCTGCAAAAGCAGTAGAGCCTACAAAAGCAGTAGAGGAAGCAGCTCCAGAATCTTCACTTCCTGTTCCAACTGCCCCTGCAAATGCAAATAAAAACGCAACTATAGACCTGTTCCTCTACCCACAAGAAGTAAAAATGGCTGTTAAACACGGCCATCGCTTCCTTCTTATAGTGTTGGATTTAAAAGGAGAACCTGCTGCAAAAAAAGTTGCTTTTGATCAAATTAAACAGCAGGTTGTAACTGTAGGAAACATAGTAGCTACTGAACCAGCAGACCCTTCCTTAGCTGCCAGTTTTACCCAAGACAAAAGCTCGATACTCTTAACCACAGTTTTGGAGAAAGATCTTTTCCTATCTCTGGTAGAGTTACCAGAAGATTCGGTAAAGCTTATGCCAATACCAGAATCCATGGTTAGCGAAAACACTCCAGGAGGTACTGAAGTCGCCTCTTCTGTTGAGGAAAAAACTGGCCCTCGCCTACTAAAACCAGAAAAAATTGATAAAGCTGGTAGTGGTAAAAAGAGCGCAACAGGTTCTACAAAAACTAGCAAACCTGTGCTGGAAGAGACCCTAAGGGTTAGTGTTACTCTGCTCGATGAGCTTATTAACATGGCAGGTGAGTTGGTGCTTACTCGCAACCAATTAACACGTGCTGTTGATGCTTCAGAAAGCCTATCACCGCAAGTGCAACCACTTATACAAAACCTCGACTCGGTCACCAGCCGTATGCAAGAAAAGGTGATGCAAGCGCGGATGCAGCAGGTAAGCTCGGTCTTTAATAAGTTTCCACGTATAGTTCGAGATCTAGCCAAAAAGTTAGATAAAAAGATCGACCTCTCATTGCGCGGTGGTGATGTTGAGTTGGATAAATCGATGATTGAGCATCTTTCCGATCCACTAACACATATGATAAGAAACGTTGCTGACCACGCCATTGAGTCTCCCAAAGATCGTATTGCAGATGGTAAGCCAGAATCTGGTCAGGTTGAGTTAGCGGCCTACCATGAGGAGGGAATGATAAATATTGCATTGACTGATGATGGTGCTGGCATAGACCAGATGATCATTATGCAAAAAGCAATAGAAAAGGGCATTATCACAGAAAGAGAATCAGAAAACATGGGTAAGGAAGAGATCCTCGCCTTGATTTTTACCCCTGGCTTTTCTATGGCTAAACAGGTGTCTGATGTTTCTGGTCGTGGTGTGGGCATGGATGTTGTGCGTACCAACATTGAAAAAATGCGAGGAACCGTTCATATATCATCTGATGTTGGTAAAGGCACAAGTGTCGTATTAAAACTTCCCCTAACCCTAGCCATCATTCCATCCATGACAATCATGGTTGCAGGACAACGCTTTTCAATTCCTGAAATTGGCCTGGTTGAGGTTGTCCATATTGTAGGGTCTGAACTTAGTGAACGAATCCAGATGGTTGGCAATGCTCCTGTTCTAAGGTTGCGCAATATCCTGCTACCACTTATGGATTTATCTGAAGTATTGGACATTCCATACGATGAAGAGGTCCAAGGGCCACACTGGATTTCCCAACTCTCCGCTGATGACAAAAAATCAAAAGATTCAAGTGATGAAGAGAACCTTGAAGAGATTGATGAACAGGTTGTACGAATTGTTGTTATAAATGTCGGTGGCAATGAATTTGGCATGGTTGTAGATGAAATTCTAGATCGTGAAGAGATTGTTGTTAAACCTCTGCCTGCGGTTCTAAAAGACAATCCACGCTTCTCTGCCACAACAATTCTTGGTGATGGTAGTGTTGCGCTTATTATCGACTATGCTGGTATAATGGAGAAAGCCAACATCAATTTTGGTAATGTTGAACAGGCTCTCAGAGATAACCTTGAAAATGACCGTAGTGCAGCTTTAAAAGAGATGCAGAACATCATATTGCTAGAAACTGGCAACGGTCTGTTTATGGGTATTGTCAACAACATGGTGCGCCGTGTTGGTAAGTTTAAAAAAGATAGCATTGAGATAATAAATGGACAACCATATGTGCATTATGGAGATATAACCTACCGTATTGTATTCCCTGAACATCTCATAGACATGCCAACGGATAAAAAGATAGAAATAAGTAAGAAAAAAATTGCCAATAGTGAAAGTGATGAAGCAGATGAAAGTGATGATAAAGATCTCTACATGCTCATTCCTAACATGCCAGACGTGCAGGTAGGTCTTGTTTTCTCCCGGATTGTAGACTCATTGACTATATCCATTGATCTAGATCTGGATACAGTATTAATGAAAGGGCTATTTGGTTCTTCTTGGATTCAAGATCGGGTAGTTCTCTTTCCTGATATACAGGCTCTTTTTGAGATGGCCGGTGTGCCAGTTGCGCAAACGTCACCTGCTATTGATTGTAAAGGTCTTAAGGCTTTGGTTGTTGATGACACGCCGTTCTTACAGTTATTAACCAGCTCTTTTCTAAGTCAAGAAGGTTTTGAAGTAAGCCTAGCTGGAGATGGAAGGCAGGCAATGACACAACTAGGCAAAGAACAGTTTGATCTATTGGTTACTGATATCAACATGCCGATAATGGATGGCTTTGAACTAGTTAGGGAGGTTTCCTCAACTAAGAATTCTGCCATACCGGTCATTGCTACATCATCATCAACCTCCGAAGATTTGGAGATACGTTGTAGTCAAGCTGGTATTGTTGGGTGTGTCCCTGCCATGGATAAAGATAGCTTGATAAAAACATTGGCAACATTGCAACGGACATGATTATAATTAGTGTAACTCATTTACATGTCAAGGCGGTACACCCCATAAAACTTAGTTCTATCAGGTAGGACAACGAACAATAAATACCGCTAGCTGACAAAACTAGGTTAACCTGACGGTAATAACCGTCAACTTGAAATGAGAGAAAACTGCTCATGCTTGTTAGTACTTTTATTCTAGGTGATTTCCATTTGGGAATCGACATTATACTTATTCGTGAAATCAACCGCTCTAAGGTTGTGACCCCTATTCCTGGTGCGCCACCTTTTATTAAGGGTATGCTTAACATCCGCGGTAAAATCATCACACTTTACGACTTAAAGCAACGGCTGGGGTGGGATGAGACCGATAGTGTTATTACAGGCAAGAATGGACAACCCATTAGACCTTTTAACGTCATTTTAAAAACCCACGACGAAGTGCATCGCCTCAACAAAGCATCTGCTGAGAAATGTCAGTGGGAAGACCCAGTGGGAATGATGGTTGATCAATTAGGAGATGTGCTTGAACTATCAAGAGAAGAGATAATGCCAGCCCCTGCCAACCTTAAAGGTATCTCAGTTGATTTTGTAGAAGGTGTTGTGGAGTTCAAAGATAATTTATTAGTACTATTGAACATGGCCAGTATATTTGGAATAGATGCTAATGATGATACAAATTAAGTAAAAACAGTATTAATATCTGTAGCTTACTTAACTGCTACACAAGAAAATAAGACTTAGGAATATTATGCTCAACAAAACTCAAGACAAACCACTGCAAGTTATGGTGGTGGATGATTCTACACTTTACCGAATGATAATGAAAAAATCGGTAACATCCATACCAAATGTTGAAGTACCAGAATTTGCCGCAAATGGTAAAATTGCCTTGGAAAAACTTGCTAACTCAAGATCAACAATAGATGTTGTGCTGCTAGATGTTGAAATGCCAGAGATGGACGGCCTAACAGCGCTGAAAAGCATGAGAAAGCTCTATCCACAATTAGTAGTAATAATGGTTAGTGCTACATCACGCACCAGTGCAACAATTGTTATGGAGTGCCTACAAGTTGGGGCAATGGAGTTTGTCACAAAGCCCTTGGAAAAAAATGTTGATTTATCAAAAAAAGCTTTAGAAGAGGCTCTAACTCCCATTTTTCAAATAATTAGGGAGAAAAAAGCAACGAGAAGTGCTAGTATATCAAGAAGTCCTGCTCAAAAAACACCAATTAAACGACCATTAGCCAAACCAACACCTGCTGCTGTAGCACCAAAGCGCGAAACTGCAAACAAAGTTTCAGCCAGCAGCTTAAACCCTAAATTGGTACTAATAGGCTCTTCCACTGGTGGTCCAGTGGCTTTAAGTAAAGTACTTGTTGATATTGGCGGCAAACTTAATATACCAATCATGATAGTTCAGCATATGCCGCCACTTTTTGTGAACTCTCTTGCAGCGCAAATAACCAAAACTTCTGGTCGTGCTGTTAATGTGGCTGAAGATAATCAGGTTGTTAAACCAGGTGACATATTAATTGCACCAGGTGGTGTTCATCTTACTGTTAAAAGACATGGTGGTAATGGGTTGCGAACATCTCTCACCAAGACCGAAAAGGTACAAGGGTGTCGTCCTTCTGTAGATGTACTGTTTCAGTCTGTTGCAAACACGTTTTCTGGTCCGGTGCTATCAGTAATTTTAACTGGCATGGGTAAAGACGGAGCTGATGGTGTTCAAGCTCTTAAAAACTCTATAGATAAGGTTTACTGCATAACCCAAGACCAAGCATCGTGTGTTGTCTACGGTATGCCAAGAGCAACTGATGAATTGGGGCTCTCCGACGAATCCAAGACTTTAAATGCTATAGGTGGAAGAATAATGAATATTTGTAGCTAAAATCTATAACAACAGTAAATATATAATAAAGAAATAGGACTCGTAAAATTATGGCAATTACAGCCAATGAATTCCAACTTATTAGTACGTTTGTTAAAGAACACAGTGGTATTTGTCTAGCTGCTGGAAAAGAATACCTCCTTGAAAGCAGGTTAGGAGGCTTAATGCGCCGTAATGGGTGTAAGACATTTCTTGAGCTTCATACAATGCTTAAAAAAAGCTCTTCTGGCAGCTTGCGCTCTGAGGTTATAGACTCCCTTACTACAAATGAAACTTTGTGGTTTAGAGATAACTCATTTTTTGCTGCTATGGCAGACTCAATCATACCAATGCTGCTGGAAAAAGCTCGTACTAAACAGAGAATCAACATCTGGTCTATGGCTAGTTCAACAGGTCAAGAGGCCTACTCCGTAGCAATGTTGATAGATAATATTGCACGTTTAAAAGGAGCGTCTACACAGGTAAATAAATTTAAAATTTTAGCCAGCGATATATCCCCTTCCGCTATAGCAATGGCAAGTAAAGGTCAGTATAGCCAGCTAGCAATCACTAGAGGAATGCGTAAAGAATTTTTAAGTAAATATTTTGTAGAGAAAGATAGCACATACCAAATTGACGCTAAAATTATGCGTATGGTTAACTTTAAATTGTTCAACTTAAAAGACAGCTATTTTTCATTGGGTAAGTTTGACCTAATCCTCTGCCGTAACGTTCTGATCTACTTCTCAGACGATATGATTAGGCGTATTTATGGAAATATTTATAGCGTTTTAGAGAAAGATGGTCACTTGGCCATAGGTTCCACAGAATCACCTAGGAGCCACACTACGCAGTTTGACCAAGTACTCATTAATGGTGCAGCTTTTTTTAAACCCAAATGATAACAACTAATAAATCTTGGTAACTGTAATAATGAAAAGAGAAATAACATGAAAATATTGACTGTTGATGACTCCAGAACTATGCGACGCATTATCAGCGATATCTGCACCTCTGTCGGCTATGATGTAATGGAAGCTGAACATGGGGATGCTGCACTAAAGGTATTGCAAGCGCACCCAGGTGAAATTGACTTGATCCTAATGGATTGGAATATGCCTGGTATGAACGGACTGGAGGTATTACAGCGCATTAAAGCTACTCCAGAGTGGAAACATATACCAGTGATGATGGTAACCACAGAAGGAGAAAAAAGCTACATTGTGCGTGCTGTACAAGCTGGAGCAATCCATTACGTAACCAAGCCTTTTTCTCAACAAAAACTAGCGAATACCATACTTGAAGCTGTAGGCCAAGGTAGCTATAAACCTTCTGAGCAAAACAGTTAGTAACTGGACACAGAAAATTAAAAAAAGTATATTCCAGTTTCTAAGTGAAATTGGCTTTAGGAGAAAATCATATGAGTAAAGAAGATAATAAAACTAAAGAAGAAGAAAAAAATAGGCGTCTTTTTTCTCGCGTGCCCTACCGCCAAAAAATTAGCTTAACAACTGAAGATAATAAAACCTATCCAGGATCTTTTGATGATATCAGCTTAAAAGGCATGCTTTTTCTTGGAGATAAACTACCAGAAAAAGGATCTATACTCACAGGCAACTTAGTTATAGGTGAAGCTAAAGTTGCTATTAAAGGTGAAGTTACCAATGTTACACTAGATCGTGGTGCTGCAATTAAGTTTATTGATATGGACGTTGAAAGCTTTACCCACCTCAGACAATTGGTAGCCCTAAACATGGGTGATGCTGAATTAATAGACGCTGAGTTTTTCTCATCTTTATAACCATCTAACTTTGATGGTGTTTGCTTGTCTTAATAAACTACATATTTGTATAGTTCTTAGCTGTATAAATTTACAAAAAATATTAGTACGAGGTATCAACAACTAAATAGGAGTGTAGCGACATGAATAAGTTGTTCGAAAACCAAACTCTCATAGTAAAACTGTCATTAGTAGTTGGTGTCCTCATTTTATCTCTTGTTGCTGTTGGTACAGTTTATGAAAATACAATAGACTACAGTTTAGAAGAACAGAAAGAGACTATAGCCCATCTAGAAAAGTTACGAGAAATTAACCAAGCCGCAGGAACTGCTAGTCGATGTATGTTGCAAGCTAGACGCGCGGAAAAAGATTTTCTTATGCGTCGGGTGTTAAAATACTCCGACAAAGTTGCAAAGCATGTAGAGTGTGTTAATGGAGCTAGCCATAAATTAGCCCAATCTGCCAGTGATGTTAACGAAAATGGACTAGCTGATACTGCAAAGTTAATTAATGAATATATTAACGTCTACCACAATAGCTTCAAAGACCTTGTTAAGAGCTGGGAGGCAAAGGGGTTAGACCATAAATCTGGTTACCAAGGAGATTTCCGCAAATCTGCACACAACCTTGAGATGATTTTAGAAAATCTGGATACAGAAAGACTATTTATTGATTTTCTTCAAATGCGTCGTAGAGAAAAAGATTTTGTTGCCCGTGGGCATGAAAAATACATGACTAAATGGGGTAATGAATATCGCAAGTTTCAAACCCATTTAGCACAATCACGTCTCTCTAAAAATTTGCAAAGAGAGATATCAACAAACCTTTTAAAATATAAAAAGTCTGTAAATACATACGCCAAGCTACGATATAATGGGATTGTGCCCTCAAGCAACGACCCAAGATATAAAGCAATGAGCAAAACAGCCCACGGTGTTGACTCCATTATTACGTCATATAATGTACCAAATATTTGGGTGGATTACTTAATGTTGCGACGCTACGAGAAAGATTATCTGGCTCGTGGTAGTGAAAAATATGTACAAAGAGCAAAAAAGCGGCTTGAAAAAATGCGCTTATCTATTAAGAGCTCCACTTTAAAAAACAATTTAAAACAGCAGACCACAAAAATATCCAGGTCCTATGAAAAGACATTTTTAATATTAGTGGATGAGAACGATAAAATTAAGAAATTAATATCTACTATGCGGGAAGCTGTACATGCAATAGAACCACTTGTAGAAGATGTACAAACAAAAGCTAACAGTCTGCGTCGCGCCCATGAAGGTGCATTTGAAGAAGATGTAAAAGAACAAGTCTCTATGGCCAGGATACTAGGAGCAGCTGTAACTGTAATAGGGTTACTGTTTGCTTGGTTTGTTGTTGTTGGTATTCTCAGACAGCTTGGCGGTGACCCAAAAGAGGTAGCTAAAATTGTCGACCAGATTGCCGATGGTGATTTAACCATCCAAGCCACTGGCAAAGAGGCTGGTTTGTTGGGGCGGGTTTTCAGGATGAAAAAGAGCCTTGAGGAGCTGGTTAGGAATGTTATTTTGCAATCATTCTCACTTTCAGCGGTAATTTCGGAAGAACGCGCTGTAAGAGACCTTCTTTTAAGTGATACTAAAGAAGTAAATGACGGCACAGAACAGATCATGTTCCAAAACGAGTCCTTAGACGCAACTACCTCTAGACAGAAACAACTACTTGGGGATGCTCTAGAGCAGATAAATACTGTTGCAGGAGCGTCTGAAGAGTTATCAACAAACATTAGAACCATTGCCACAGGTGCAGTTGGGGCAAGCCAAAACGTAAATACCATGGCAGCTGCTGCCGAGGAGATGAGTGCAAATGTTGAGGGTGTTTCTAGCAGCCTTGCTCAGGTTAACGATTCAGTAACTGTAGTTTCTGGTGCTGTCAAAGAGATGACCTCAAGTTTGGATGATGTTAGAACACGCTGTAGAGCGATGTCTGAAGAGACAAACCGAGTTGAAAGCAATGCTCAGGGTAGTAAGGAGGTAGTTAACGATCTTTCTGCTTCTGCCCTAGAAATTGGTAAGGTAATTGGAATTATTAACGATATAGCCGAACAGACCAACATGTTGGCGTTGAACGCCTCTATTGAGGCTGCCGGAGCAGGAGAGGCTGGCAAGGGGTTTGCGGTGGTGGCTAACGAAGTTAAAGAGTTGGCTCGCCAGACTGGAGAAGCAACCCAGCTGATCTCGGAAAATGTAGGTAAAATCCAGAGCCAAACACAAGAAGTTAGTTCAGCGGTAAACGATATTACATCCGGAATTAATAAAATAAATTCTGATACCAAAGAGATCACCCAAGCAGTAGATGATCAAGGTAAAACTACTGAAGAAATAAACGCATCTATGAATAATGTGTCTGAAGCTACTGAAGCTGTGACACGCAATGTAAATGAGCTACAAACTGCCACCAACGAAGTTGCCAAAGCAGCTGCCGAAGTTGCTAGTGAAAATGATGAAATAGCAAATTCAGCCAACGAGGGTGCTAATGCAGCAAATGAAGTATCTAAATCCAGCGGTGTTGCAAAAGAATTAGCTGATGAGGTATGGCAAGCAGCAGAAGATATTTTCACCGCTTCAGTTGAAGTACGCAATGTTGGCGAACATGTAGTTAAACAAATTAACAACCTAGCTGGCTCAACCAACCAATTTAGCACCCTGACAGATGTTATTGATGAGGTAAATGAGTTCTTGGCTGACTCAACTGATCATCTCAACATTGCCCCACCACCTTTTAATATTGAGATGGTAAAAAAAGCTCACCTTAGCTGGCTTGGTAAATTGGAACATGTCATTAGAGGCCGCAGCCAAATGGACCCAAAAGCGGTGGCAAGTGGGCATGAATGTGACTTTGGAAAATGGTATTATAGTGAAGGAGAATCTAAATTTGGAAACTTGGCTATTTTCCAAAAAGTAGGTAAAGTTCACCTTCAAGTTCATGAGTGCGCCCGTGGTGTTGTGCAATATGTAGCAGATGGCAAAACACAAGAGGCAATAAATCATATGGATGATTTCAATGTTCTACGTAAAGAGCTATTTGAACTTCTAGATACCATGTATAAAGACCCAGAAGTTAATAGTTAATATATTATTTTCAAATAAAAGAAAAAAGCAGCAAATAAGGAAATTTTTAATTATGTCCAACATGAAACATACTAACAAAAAAATTGTTATATTATCAGTTCTTGTGAGTTGTTTGGCATTTGGTGTATCTTCTAACTACGCTATTGCTGATGTTGAGCAACCAACTATTGCCGAGATGTGGGAGACCATTAAAAAACAACAACAAGAGATAGATCTTTTGAGAGGGATTCAGAAAAAAAATCACATTAAAGTTGACTCCTTAAAGGCACAACAAGGAGAAAATCAAATTGCTCTTGAAAATACCAGTCAAGAACTTGTTAAGGCAAAGAAAGACATTGCTAAGGCAACACAAGATATAGATGCTGTTAGCCTAAAATTTGATAATGGAAAGAGGTTTTTACCTGAAGGAGTCACTATTGGCGGTGCTGTAGAAATTGAAGCTAGCCATGGTAAAGAATATGACGGTACAGAAGCTAATGACTTAACCCTTGCTACTGTTGAGTTGTCGTTTGAGGCGCAGCTTAATGACTGGATGAGTACAAATTTTGCGCTTCTTTATGAAGACCCCGACCCAATAAATGTAGATACTGCAACCGTCACTATTGGTAATAGTGAAAAATCCCCCTTCTATGTAACAACTGGTTTAATGGCTGCACCTTTTGGCAGTTATGAAACTCAACTTCTAAGCGACCCTCTTACACTAGCTATGGGTGAATCTGGTGGAGAAGTTTTGGTTTTAGTTGGTGCTGAAAATTTGGGTTTTGCCGCTTCAGTATATGCCTTTAATGGTGACACCAGTGAGGCAGGACAAAATAACACTATTGACCATGGCGGAGTATCCGTTAGCTATAATGTTGAAAAAGATGGTGTAAATTTCAGCTTGGGAGCTGGTTATATTAATAGTATTGCTGATTCTGACGGCATAACAGATGCATTAGCTGCACCTGATAGCCTGATAGATACTATTGGTGGCTACACCCTTAATACAATGTTAGAAATGAATGGATTTACTTTCATTGGTGAGTATGTTTCAGCTACAGGGGCTTTTAGAAACAGTGAGTTAACCTTCAATGGTAAAGGTGCTAAACCATCGGCATGGCTTCTTGAAGTTGGTTACACATTTGAAGTAGCCGAACGGGAAGCAACTATTGCTGCTAATGTTCAAGGTACTAGCCAAGCCCTTGCTCTTGGCTTGCCAAAAACCCGTATTGCTGTAGGTGGAACCTTAGCAATGTTTGAAAACGCCTCTCTAGGTTTAGAGTGGGCCCATAATCAAGATTATTCCACAGTTGAAACAGGTGCTGACAACAGTGCTGGGAGTGCTGCAACTGATAAAAGCTCCGACTCTGCAACTATGAAGCTTGCAGTAGAATTCTAACCTTACAATGGAGATTAACTCGAACAGGTCCGAGGATAAGTCAAACAAACCGAAGATTCTTATCGTTGCCGACTCTCCAAGCCAAATAATCAATATTGGTGAGATTTCCGATATGGATTATAAGGTTATAGTAGCTAGAGATGGCCCAAAAGCTTTGGATCTGGTAAAGGTTGAAGAGCCTGAGCTTATTCTACTTGATATTAAAATACCGGACATGGATGGCTTTGAAGTTTGCCGAAAGTTAAAAAGTGACCCTACTACCAGTGAAATACCGGTAATATTTATAACTGTTGCAAATGATTTAGAAGTTGAAAAAATTGGGTTTTCTCTAGGTGCTGTAGATTTTATAACAAAACCCATAAATCCTATGAAACTAAAAAGTAGGATGCAAGCACACCTAACTATTTTGCGACAACACAAAACCAAAAAAGAGACCCATAAAAAATTGGCCACAATGGTCAAAGTAATTCTTGAAAACAGTGCAGAGCTTAAACAAAAAGAGAATTATCTAAGGTCTTTATTTAATAATTCCGTAGATGCAATTGTAACCACAGATAAAGACGGTAAAATATTAGAGTTTAACCATACGGCTCAACAGCTTTTTGGCTATACATCAGAGAAGGCTGTTGGCCAAAATGTGATAGAACTTCTTATCCCTCCTAATCTCCAAGAAACCCAAAAACAGGCTTTAAAAAACTATGCCAGTTCCACTAAAGCTGGTGAGGCTCCTACAACCAACCATCTGCTTAACATTACTGGACAAAGAGCAGATGGTGGAATTATTGACCTTGAGGTAGGCATAACATCTGTATATCAGAATGATAAACTAAGTTACACAGCTTTTATCCACGACACCACCAAATGCAAACAACTAATACATTCTTTAACTGACACCCTACGTATTGCAGAGTCTAGCAACAGATCTAAGAGTGAATTTTTGGCCAATATGAGCCATGAAATTCGTAGCCCGATGAATGCAATTATGGGGATGACAGAGCTAGTTTTGATGACAAAACTAAATGAAGATCAGCGAGATAATTTAGAAATTGTACAAGATTCTGCTAGCACTCTACTTGGTGTTATAAATGATATATTGGACTACTCTAAAATTGAAGCAGATCTGTTAAATTTAGAAGAAACCACCTTTGATTTGCGTGGTCAGGTTGAGGGTGTTTGCAAAAACCTAGCTATTTTAGCCTTTACAAAAGAGGTAGAGCTTTATAGCAACATATCATTAAACATTCCCCATTCATTAATAGGTGACCCTCTTCGTCTCAGGCAAATTCTTAATAATCTTATAAATAATGCTATTAAATTTACCTCTGAAGGAGAGATTATTGTCAATGTTGAGCTAATTTCTGAACATCAAAAAAGTGATGAAACCTGTAAATTACACTTTTGGATATCAGATACAGGTATCGGCATTCACTCAGAAGATATCACAAAAATATTTGACCAATTCACCCAGATAGATGGCTCTACAACTCGACATTATGGTGGCTCTGGGCTTGGGCTGGCAATAACCAAACGTTTAATAAATATTATGGGTGGTGATATTTGGGTAGAAAGTGAAAAAGGCATAGGTAGCACTTTCCATTTTTCATGCAGTTTTGCTGTTAGTAACAAGATAGATTTATCTTTAGAACACCTTGAAAAAGACCCAAGAAAACAGCTTGTTAGCCCAGACCATTTTAAAGAAATTAAAATATTATTAGGGATAAGAAACAGTGCTGGCCTAAAGATAATTAAAGAGATGCTTACAAATTTTGGGGCTAGATTAGAGACAGAAACTAATTACGATACTCTTTTAGAAACTCTGCAACGTTACTCAGACAACAGTAAGGCATTTGATATAGTTATTCTGGATTACGGCCTCTCCTTTGCTGAATTTTTTGGGCCAAAACAGCAACTACCAGAAATGATAGAAGCAAGTAAAACTATTTTGCTTATACCAACTACTTTTCAGATAGAAGAGCTGGCTTCATACAAACAGATGAAATATATGGCTACCCTCAAAAAGCCTGTAAAATTATATCCATTGATAAAAGAAATAGATATTATTTTAGGAAGAGAGCCTATAAGTAATGAGAGCAAAGTAAAAGATGTTTTACAGACTGCAAAAAATAGTGTTCCTCTTAATATTTTGCTTGTTGAAGACCTTCCAGACAACCAAAAGCTTGCTACCACTATATTACAACAGGCAGGACATAGTATAATAATTGCCAAAAATGGTTGTGAAGCATTAAATATGTTAGCACTAAATAGTTGTGACTTAGTATTAATGGACATTCATATGCCGGAGATGGACGGATATGAAGCAACAAAAAACATACGTCGTGGTAAAGGTATAGGAGATTGTGACCCTGCAATTCCTATTGTTGCAGTTACAGCGCGTGCCATGGAAGATGAGAAGAAAAATTGTATGGCATCTGGCATGAATGGTTATTTACCAAAACCGTATATGGCAGTTGAACTCCTTGAAGCTATTGAGCAATTTACACAGCCTGATGATGAGAACAAAAACAGAACCACAAAAGAAAAGCTTGCCACATTAAAGCCAGTTGAAACCGATTTAAAAAAGTTGCATGCAAAACAGAAGGAGTTTTTAAAATACGGACCAAAACACCTCTTCCGATTGCACCAAGCATTACTTAACCGCAAAGTATTACCATTATTAAAAGCAGCAAAATGGCTCAAAGCAGCAGCAACAGATATTGGTGCTAATCAAATAAAGATACAAGCAATACGACTTGAGGGGTCAGCAGAGATGAAACATTGGGACCACACTCTGGAGATAATCGGTAACTTAGAACAAGAATTTCAAAAAGTAGTATCTGAACTTCCTCAAAACAGTAAAGTATAACTTGTCCTTTTATTAAATATATCTAGGGAAACAAATATGAAAATTTTAATCGTAGACGATGTATTTGAAAACCGTAAATTATTGCAAGATTTATTAGTAGATAAAGGCCAGTGTGAATTAGTATCTAACGGGCAAGATGCTCTTGATCTTTTTGAAGCAGCTATTGAAGATGGTACTTGCTATGATTTAGTTTTGTTAGATATCATGATGCCTGGCCTAGATGGGCAGGATGTACTTAAAATTATGCGCTCAACTGAGAGCGAGCAAGGTATTGATGCTAAAGATGAAGCAGTTATCATTATGGTTACTGCAGTCAACGCACCAAGGCATGTGCTAGATGCCTTTTTTCAAGGTGGTTGTACAGACTATATTGCAAAACCGATATCCCGTGATGCACTATTTGATAAACTCCAAGAGTATAAACTGCTGTAATACAATTTTTTACAAATACTTATTGTTCTTTTAAACATACAAGCAAACCAAAAAACAACATAAACGTTTATTAAGCTCACCTAACCTTATGTGGCTAACTCTAAATTATTGTAAAAATGCAAATAAAACCTAATAAGAATGGATAGAAAATAGTGGCTGATATTGAAAGTGCAAAACAAAAAATCCGTGTTGAGATACAACGACTAGCCGCCGCCTCAAACAATGACGCTTCTGCTATAAAAGACGACGACATAATACCTGTTTTAGGGCTGTTGGACTCCATGGATCTGTTAAAATTAATATCGTGGTATGAAAAAACATTTAGCCTTACTATCCCCGAAGATGAAATTACAATAGACAACTTTGGAACCATTAATGCAATGGCTGAATACGCTATTAAAGAGGGTAAATAAGTGTGTGTCATAAGCACTTTTATGACGTTTAAACCCTAACAAACAAGATAAAGGCCCAAATTTCCTAGAGTTAAACCTTAAATGCTTGTATTATAAAAGGCATGGAAGTTGTTTGCATATAACTTGCACAACATCTTGATTAACATTGTATAATGGCTTCACTTAAAAACTGTACACAATAAGAAACCATCGTCATTCTCGCGAAGGTGGGAATCTAGGGCAGCAACGTTGAACTCTCTGGATTCCCGCCTTCGCGAGAAAGAAAATAATGTTGGTTGTAGAGTGTCTGTTACGATTTGAAATCACTATAAATCAGAAATGTTGATCATTAGATATATTTCCACTAAGGAGATTTTAAAATTAATATTAAACGTATTCTTCTAATTGATGTGGAATTAGATAAAGGTGGTGAAGGACATGGGCAACTTCAAGGGAGGTGGACTCATCATCCTTTGGCCTTAATGTATCTTGCCAGTGCTGCTAGAGAACGCTTTGTTGATATTGAGTTTCGAATTTTACACACCGCCACATGTGATGACTTTCCCACTGAAGTTACAGCTGTACTAGATACATTCCAACCAGATGTTGTGGGCCTTCGTTCGCTTTCTATATTTCAAGAACAGTTTAAACAGACAGCCAATTTAATCCGTGAGCGTCTTGCTGATGTAACTTTGATAGGTGGAGGACCATATTCTTCCGGATCTTATAAACAAATATTAGAAAATAAACTTGTTGATATAGTGGTGATAAACGAAGGGGAAGAGACATTCACCAATTTAATTGCAGAACTTAAACAAGAGACACCTTCTATTACAAACCTTGCAGGAATTGCAATATTAGATGCTGAAGGCAAGTGTCTAAAAAATCCTGATGCTATGCCCATTACTGATTTAGACAGCCTTCCTTTTCCTGCATATGACCTTATAAACCCTAAAGATTACGAAGGTTTATCAAACCAGTCTTTTCAAAGTGCATCAAAAAGTGCTTTTATATATTCCACTCGTGGCTGTCCATACCGCTGTTTTTATTGCAGTGCTGCCCTTACTAAAAAAGTACGTAAAAGATCTCCCGAAAATGTTGTTCTTGAAATGGAGAAGCACTACTATGAACGTGGTGTGCGTGACTTTGTCTTTGTTGACGATATTTTTAATGTACCTATCTCCGCTAGTAAAAAAACGTTAAGCCTGATTGCCCATAGACTTCCTGATGTTAAACTAAATTTTTCTAACGGCTTACGTGCAGATCAAATAGATGAAGAATTTCTTGATCTTCTTCAAGAAGTTGGAGCTTGCCATATTTCTCTTGCTGTGGAAACAGCAGTACCTAGACTGCAAAAAATGATTGGGAAATTTCTCAATTTAGACAAAACGCACGATGTCATACAAGAAGCAACCCAGCGGTTTGTGGTCTGTTGTTATTTTATGGTTGGCTTCCCTACTGAAACGTTTGATGAGGCACTCTCTACTGTTCGTTATGCACAAGCGTTTCCATCTCTTGCTCATCCAGTTTTAAGTATTGTTCGTATTTATCAAGGAACCCCACTATTTGACTTTTTAGAGCCAACCGAAGAACAGCTTGCAAAACTAGATAAACAAGCTTCATCAGCTCTGCAACCTAGTCTCTGGGGTGAAATTCCATTTTATGGTGATCTATTTCCTGATGACAAAGTACCTCTTTCTGGCAAAATGATGAATGAAATACGTGTTGATTGGTCACGAAATGTTATTTTAAATGAAGAGAGAATCCACAACTCCCATAAAATATTAGAGAAACATTACGATAAAGAGCAAAGACTCTCTTTTTATAGGAATTTCTTTGATCAACCACATTACTCAAATGAGCAACTAGAACTCTTCTTACGCTTGAAATAATGTTGATTAAATCCAGAAATCTTAACCTTGAAAATGCAGTTGTCGCCCTCTTCATACCGCCAACTTCAGTATCTAAGGTTAAAGGTGCTCATATATGGTGGCCTTATTTGGATATTTCAATATAAGGAGAATAGATGCCTGTTTTCCCTCGTCCATATGGTAGCCCTCACTCCAGATCCTTAACCCTAATTAACCTTCTAAAAGGTCCATTTCACAATATCGCAGAAGGTCGAGTTTTGCTTTTGGGCTGTTCTTTAGGCGCACTACCTCAATACATAAACAACTTAACAAACGTTACTGAAATAGTGACAGTTATTGTACCAATTAATAAAACAAAACCAGACATAGACCTTGATTTAAAGGGAATGGATGTTAGAAGTTTTGACCTTATTTTGGTAATGGATTATTTTGAAGATATCCATTGGGGGCCATGGAGTTTGCAACTTTTGCAACATATTATAAAACCTGGTGGACATTTGATCTGTACATTTGCTAACCCTCTGGGAGTTTCCTACTATTTAAGGCGTATAAAAGAAAAACTATTAAGAGCCACCCCAACTCCAGATAGACGCAAGATAACCACACATTTTTATGACTCCTTTCCCAGCTTTGATAGTATCAACGCTATGTTTATTAAACTTGGATACATTCCCCTTTATCGAGCAACAAGACTCTCTCTTTTTGGAGGTACTTTTTCTTTCTTTTTTAAACTAATTGAAAAACTAAGTTTGCAGGGCATGAAAATTTGGAGAGATTGGGGACAGCAAGGGGTGTTTGTATGTAGAACACCTAAAGATAGCCATGAGGAGTTCCCTCTCGCATTTTCAGACAACTTAGACATGGTAACAGCAAAACATGCAGAACACTTCTTCAGGGAGTATCTACAGCTTAATGAGTGGCTGGACACCTTCCCAAGTTTTAAATTAAATACAGAACTTTCTAGACCGCACCAAGTGCAATCTATTACTGAGCCAATTACAAATGCTGATAGTTTCGTACTATCCCCCCACCCTGATGATGAGCTTATTGGTTGTGGTGGAATGTTGCTGCAACAAATAAAAAAGGGACAACAATGTACTATATTACAGTTAACAGATGGTGGAGCAGCAGCGGCCTTACATGGGGTTGCAGGTTCTGTACAGAGAACAATACGGTTTGATGAAGCAAAACTTGTTGCCGATAGCATAAAAGCTGAGCTCCACTGCTGGCCTATTGCTGGCTCCACCCTTGCTTGTACAAATGAGAGTGTGGCTAAATTAAGCTCACTACTGCAAGCACGCCCCTACTCCCACATTTTTGTTCCATTTATTAATGACTCCCATCCAGACCACGTTATTGCCAACCATATACTGGCTAAAGCTCTTGCTCAAAACCCAAATATTTTAGCTCCTGGGGCTAATATTTATTGTTATGAAGTTTGGAGCTTAGCTCCCGCTAATTATATTTGCCCAATTGATGAAGAGATGGAAGAAAAATGCGATTTATTAATGCATTACAGCACCGGTATGAAAGCTGTTAACTATATTTACCATAGCAAATTAAATGCTGCATATCATGCAACAAAGTTTCAGAATGCTAACAACTATGCCGAAGCATTTTTAAAATTAGAGCCCACCGCCTACCAACAATTAGTTGAGGCTCACATCTCTATAGGCGACCTAAACTAAACCATGAACAATAAAAATAAAAAAGCAATTATATCTCCTATTAAAGCCGAAGACTTGGCAGATATAGGGCAATTTCTAAATTCCAACTTTAATGCAAGCTGGGGTGTTGACGAGTGGCAAACACTATTTACAAGTGGCTGGGATTCCTCCCCAATTGATATGGGTCGCATGGCTAAAGTTGGCGATGATATTGTTGGGGTTATTGGTGCACTGTACTCAACAAGAAACATTGCTGGTTGTAATGAAAATTTTTGCAATATTCACAGCTGGGTAACGTTAGAGTCTCACCGCACATCAAGCTTGCCGCTGTTGATGTCGTTAATTCAAGATAACACTCGCCATTATACCAACGTAACCGCCAACCAAAAAGCCTACCAAAGTTCCCGTTTTGTGAAATTTAAAGTGTTAGAAACAGCTTTTTCTGCCTTTCCCAACATTCCATCTATAACAGGTTTTCTAAAATTTGGCTGTAAAGTATTAAATAACCCACAAACTGTGAAACCAGCTTTAGACCTTATTTTGCCAGGGGTGTACGATGACTTTAAACACACAGCAAACCTTACACAATTGCTGTTTCAAAAAGATGGAAAAAGCCTGCACATTGTATATAGAAAATCCACATGGAAAAGTTGGTCATGCGCGCAAATAATAAGAGCACACCCTATTGAGCTTTTCCAAAGCTGGCTGCCACTTATAAAAACAAATTTATTTTTAAATAAAATTGCCTACATTACAGTAGACAGACGTTTTTTAGGAGAGGTAAAACCATGGTTTATGGAGAGCCAAGATTACCCAGTACCTCTAATATATTTAAGCAATAAGCTAGATGCTAAACAGATAGATAATGGCTACACAGATCGTGTTATTCTTGACAGCATGCTTGCAAGTAAAAATAGCAGTTAATATGCTAACGATACCTAATACAGGTTAATTTAGTTTAAAATTGAAAATAGATAAAATCGTTAGAAGTGTTACTACGCATTATTAAAATGCCTAAAAACATTATTATTGATGCAAGGATATTTATATAGGTCAAAAGATAGGTTCTTTCTTGAAAGTAGACCCCTTTTCGTACATGCGCATACAGAGTATGCACCCAAAGAGGTACTGAGAAAAGCAGAGCCTTGGTAAAGAGAAAAAGAGCCATTTGTCTCTCTTCATAGGAGACTCCAAATGGTGATAAACTATAATATTCTATAATAAGTGACAGCTCTCCACCTCTAAAAATAAGATAGCCGATGTTAAGTAGAATAAACATAAATAGAATACGGAATGGGCGAACTATTATTGAATTTCTAAACCCACTAGAAACATGCCTTCCACATATGGGGAACATAGCAAAAAGTATAAAATGATATAACCCATATAGAACAAAATTCCAGTTTGCACCATGCCACAAACCAATCAAAATAAAGGTGATAAATACACCTAAATTTTCACTGTATTTTTCGGTCTTATTATTTCGCATTAAATCTACTGTAATTGGTACAAATACATAATCCCTAATCCAAAATGTGAGGGACATATGCCATCGTCGCCAAAAGTCTGATGGAGATACCGCTAAATATGGGTGGTTGAAGTTGGGCATCAGGTTAAAACCCAAAAATTTTGCTGAACCTCTGGCTATGTCAGTATAGGCAGAAAAATCTGCAATTACTTGTATGCTAAAAGCAAAAACTCCTGCCCATAAAATGTAAAAACTTGGCTCCTCAAGAGCAAAAACCATGTTGACTATTATTGCGACATTATCGGCAATTACCAGCTTTTTAAAAAACCCCCACATTATTAAAAAAATAGCGTCTTGGGTCATCTTTGCCGAGTAGGTGCGTTTTTTTTCAATTTGTGGCAATAGTGTTTCGGCCCGCTCAATGGGGCCAGCAACAAGTTGAGGGAAAAAGGCAACATATAGGGCAAAATCTAAAAAATCATACCGAGTTGCAATACGCCCCCTATAGACATCAATGGTGTAGCTTAAGGTCTGGAATGTATAGAATGAAATTCCTACTGGTAGTAAAATTTCTATGGTGTTGGTAAACGAAGGCAAGCCTAACGCTGTAAGAAGCAAAATTACATTATCGACAAAAAAGCCATAATATTTAAAAACACCAAGAAGGCCAAGGTTAGTGGTTAAACTTATTATTAGAAACAGCTTTTTTCGTTGTTGAAATTTGGCCATTGATATGCCACAAAGATAATCAACAACTGTAGAGGTAAGAATTAAATAGAGAAACCAATGGTGTATATAGCCATAAAAAAAGTAGCTAGCAGCCAATAAGAATATGTTTTGCGCCTTACGTCCTAAAAACCAATATATTGAAATTATGGTTGTAAAAAATATTACATAATCAAGGCTATGGAAAATCAACTTATCACCTCACCGTAAGTCTTCTCTATTTTTCTTGCTGTTAAAATCTGTCAAGCTCCAAACGAGCTATCAAAAAATCTTATACACCAAATCAATTGACAAAAACTCTCCAGGCGCAACCCAACACAATAAAACAACTGAAAGGCAGATTGCATAAAATAAAAATAGAAGTAGACGATTCCACATTGCCAATATCCAAAATTGTATAAATACCCACAAATAATTTAGGCAGGCTTAGTTTAACACCTATTAAGGGAGATAATAACCCGGATAGATTAGTGGATTTAAATCCACCTTATGAAAATAAAGTGTAATTTGCTTTAGATAATCTACGGCCAATAGAAGCGATAGAGACCTTCATATGTGTGGTGAATATATATAATATATTGTGCATATTGCCCCTATTTGCTAAAATGCTTAGGAAAAATTGGGATTAAAAACAGCTCAATTTTTTATATTCAATACACACTTTCAACTCTAAATAGTTCCTAACCCTGATATTTTATAAATTACGGATTAGCAAGGCTGTTATAAAAAGCAGCTCTTTTGCAAACAAAAAAATATGAGCGAAGCCATCCCACTGTTAGCTTGGTACCAGAATATCCCCCTGGATATTCCCTTAGCCAATCTCCTGTTTTTTTATGCTATCATAAGCATATGCACCGTTGTTATACCAAATGATACTCTTAGGAGTTGGCTTTTATCAACTATAAATATCTTGGCTGTATATCTAATCTTTTTTTTAGAAGCAAGCAATATTTTTATCAGTTATATCCTCGTAGTTTTTGCTCAATATTTCTTGACAAAACATTTTGGCCGCAGCACAAATTTAACTTATTTTATCGCCTTATTTACCCCAATTGGGATAATGATTTTATTTAAGGCCAGCTCTTTAGCAGTGTACGTTGGTATATCATACCTGATGTTTCGTATAAGCCTGCTTACTTACGAGTTGCAAACAGAACAGATATCTATGCCTTCTCTAATAAATTATTTTGGCTTTGCCTTCTTTCTGCCTACTTTTACCATAGGGCCAATAAGCCCCTACAGTGACTATGCCGCCTCTATAGCGACCCCTTTGAGGTTTAATCCAAAACTGATTTTAGTAGCATTAGACCGTATTATTGTTGGTTTGGTTAAACTGTTTTTTATATCAAAAATAGCCCACTCTTTTATAGCTTATGGATTGTTAAATTTAGATTGGCTGCAAAGTTGGGGTAGCATTCTTATTGTTGCCATTGCCTCATATATCTACATATATTCTAATTTTTCAGGATTTTGTGATGTTATGATAGGGTTTTCAGCACTACTTGATATTAAAATTCAGGAAAATTTTGACCACACTGTAATAGCTCGTAATCTACAAGATTTTTGGTCAAAAATGCACATGACGTTAAGCACGTACATTAGATATATTATCTACCAACCCCTCTGTTTTCATTTGATGCGTAATTTTGGTCCCGGGGCTGTTGTTAACGGAGCACCTTTTGTAATGGCAGCAACCCTTGTTGGTATAGCACTTTGGCATGGTGTAACACTAAATTTTTTACTGTTTGGCTTAATGCATGCTGTGGGAATGATAGTGTTGCACTACTACGGTTTTTTCATAAATAAAATTGTATCAAAACCCTGGAAACGTATTTTAACTGGCAACCCATATGCAACTACCGTAAGCACAATTGTTACATTTATTTATGTTTCATTTAGCTGCTTGTTATTTTTCTTCGATGTAAATATATTTATTTTGTAGCTTGCTCATTAAAAAATTTCCATGTGTTGCAAGTGGTGACATATTGCTCTACTGATGTTTTGCACTCATCTCCATAAGTTTTAAGAAATTGTTTTGTATAATAAGGCACATATTCATAATCTAAATGTAGAAAATCAGCAAACATATCCCGGGTTAATGGTATATCCTCTTCAATATATACAGCCCCATTTTGTGTAAGATACTCTTTAAGATCATCTCTGAAATTTTTATCATAAATTGTCAATTTTACCTGTTTATCTTCTTTCATCTCTAAAACTTTTACATATATAAACACTGGTAATATATCATTATTTTGTAACAATGAGATTATATGGGGAAGATATGAGTTTGGCAAAGCCTCTTTAAAATTAGTTGGCTTTGGCTTATAACCTTGAACCTTAGTTAAAACCTTATTAACTGCACTAAAACGCCTCTCTTCCATGCGAGTGTTGAGGCTATCAAGAAAATCAAACCTTATTTTCATACGGTCACCATGGCCACTATTTATAAATGTATTTTGATAGGAGCCATGGGATAGCAGCATGGTAATGTTTGTAAGATACCAATCAAATATTTCGTTTAGGGATTGTATTGCATAAACAGAGGTAAACAAAAACCTTAAACCCAATGTATTGGGAGAGTTTTTAATCTCTTGCAAAAAAAACGGTTCATTTTGGGCGCTATGGCGCAATATTCTTATCTGCTGGCTTGTGGCCGGAGCAACAATGGGGCTAACAACCAAGTTTGCTCGTAAAATAAAATAAATAGCTTCTGGTTTAGCACCAGAGGGAAGAACGTCATTCTTTATTATGCGATACCACATAGCTGGTGAAGAGGCAGAAACTTTAATGCCATATACCTTGCGGTTGGGCATCAAATCTCCTAGTAACTTAAAATCAAACCTAGATATAAGGGAATTACCGATAAAGAGGTCATGAGGCTTCTGTATTGCTAAAGCCTTTTTGTATCTATCATCGTAGTATGTGGCATTTAAAAAGAGGTTTAGTAACAACGGAAAAAGCAATATCACCATAACCAGAGCAATGTTACTTTGCCAAGAAGGCTTAAATTTTTTTATATTCATAACAAAGCCTTTAGGTGGAATTCACAACAACATAATTATCTGATTATTAGCCAACTTTACCATGAGTTGGTTTGTTATTTTAAGTTAATTTATTACGGTAATAGGAATATTTTTTTGCCTACATAAGGCTATTATTTTCTGCAAAAAAAAGTCCTGCAATTCATTAAGCTCTGTACTTGAATTAACCAATGACTTTGGAAAATTATCCCCAATATTCTGTACTGATCCATTAAACTTGTATGCATATTTTTGCTCTTCTTTTTCATGGGGAGTACACCAAGACAAAAACCCAAGCAGTGGGGCATTTAATACATTCTGCCCAAAGTATTGCAAACGATCCCCAAAAGCTAAACCCTTAAGTTCAGACCACATCATAATGCTATCTACAATATATCCACTTACTTGAGAGTCTTCTTCCTTTGATTGTAATGGTAGAGATATTTGCACCCCTTTTATATCTCGCCGCAAAGATAGCTCCTTTATAACAATGTAGAGCAGATCCATAGCATTTATGTTAGTTGTAAGGTTTAGTACTAAATTTCGAGAATTCTTCAATGTCTCATTAGCAATATCTTGTTTGGGCTTTGTGATATGGCTACCAATAACCAGCAGATCTATTGGGCTATCAAGTAAATAAACCTGCTTATAAAGGTTTTGGTAGTTGTTTGGTGAATTGGCAAAAACCTGGCTAATAGCAGCAAACCTGCTCTTTTGAGTAACCAACCCAGTATGATGAAAAATAAACGGCAGCAGCAGCAACAAAACAAGCAACAAAAGGAACAACCAGCGGTAAATATCCTTGGCAAAAGCAGCTGGCAGCTCTATTTTTTCACTTTTACTCATCATTGCCATAATCATGTTTGGAGCCTTCACGAAAAGCCATAAACTCTACAACCATGCCACTACGACGATGCACAAAAGCGATATCGGCATCAAACGCTACAGCATATGTTGGTTGGCACACAATAAGAGAGCCAGCTTTAACCTCCCCTTTTAAAGCCTCTTTTAATGATTTAACCTTAAAACAGATATGGTCCAACCCACCTTGCCTTGTTAAACGACCAGCAAGAGGCGAATCACCTTTAGAAAGTGGTGCAACAAGCTCTACATTAAAATCATTTGTCATGGCTATTAAGGCAATAGAAACATTTTGTATGGGGTCTATAGTGGCAGGTATAAGCAACTCCCCACCCTCTTTTACAAATCGTTTTATTGCGGTATCCATCCTGGGAACCACATACCCTACATGACTAATCTTCATGTCAGTCATGGCATAACCCCACTATTTTGCAATATGGCACTATACTCTATAACCTCAATATCTTGTCTGCTCTGAAAAACCGGAGTCATCAAGCTTTCTTGTATTTCAAAGCCACTTTTTTTTAGCAGGTCTTCGATCTCTGCTACGTTTTTAAAAATAATTGTGTGGTCATAAAATGCCGCGTTGGTGGCTGTGGTGAAGAAAATTTTAGCACCCTTTTTGGTTATATTACGTAGTGAGTTAAGACCACCTTTAGGATCAGTGAGATGTTCGACAATCTCGCTAAAAATTGCCCCATCATAAACATTGCTACCCTCTTTTACACCTTCTTGAAAGTCACCCTGATTAAAAGTAACATTCCCCCCACCCATACCTGTTTTCCTAGCTGCATCTAATAGCTTTTCAACCATGGGTTGACTGTATGGACTTATATCAGTAGCCACAATATTTATATCTGGTCTTTGGGTAGAACAATACATGGTGAATGTACCAGGACCCGCTCCTATATCGATCAGTTGTCCATCTGCTTTTAATTGTGGTAAAAAATTGCTGCGAAAAAATTTTACTTTGGCAAAATGGTTAGGCCAAAATACATGAGCAAGATAGAGACCTGTCAAATACGGGCCTTGCATTAGCTCTGCATTGTTATAGACCTTATCTAACCTATCTTCTATAGAATATTTAGCAACTGTTCCATTATTAAGAAACTCATTTTGCATACGTAAAGTATCTAGGGTTAACTGTACAAAATCAGCCACTGCCTTATCAAATTTATCCCAATCGCGCCCTAAACTTATAAACAGTAGTTCCAGGTTTTTTTGGGCATTTTTCTGATAATAATCTCCATGGCTATTTTTAATTATTTCAATACCGTTTTCTATAAACGGCATACCAGCAAAAATTTCTAAGCAATGGCCTAAAAAATCATGCTTTGTATTGTTGGATGTTTTTGTCATTTAACAACCTGTACCTAAAGTTAACCAAGAAGTGCTTTTATAGTAATGTATTCAGGGGTTGGTGGTATATCGGCTATTGTTGCTAGCCAATTGGTAGATTTTTGTAATGTAAAACCATGATCAGGCAGAAAAGATTTTGCCGGAGAATTTTTTTTTGTTGCTATAAAACTGCCTTTCATACTGGTTATACCTAAAGAGTCCATATCTTTAGCAATAGCTGATATAAAAGCCCCCTCCACCCCTCGGCCCAAAACCCGACAACTCAATAAAAAAGTATCAAGGTGCGACACTTTTTTTGCAATATCCAACTTTATTATAGCTACACCAGTTAAACCATACTCACCAAAACGGTCATCAATTTGGATGCAATATATACGATAAGAGGTATCAGCAAATATAGCCTGCACCTCTTCACTGTTACGGCGGACGGTGGTTAGGTTAAATTGGTTGGTTTTATTTATTAACTGAGCAACCCGCTCTATGTGTTGTTGTTGGGGGGTAAAGAATGTTACCCGTAGATCTAGGCTTTCAAGGAATGTCTGGGATGACATGCTATTACGGACCTGCTCACGGTCCTGTTCTGCCTGCATCATGCTGGCCCGCTTCAGATCTTCTGTTGTTGTTTCTAATTTATCAAAGCAGGTAATACCCGCCAACATAGCAGGATAAAATGCAGGATCTTCGGGAACTTGAATAGATGTTACTTTGGGACAATACTCTTGCATCTGTGCTATTTCGTATGGGTTGTCATCTAAAAAAACTAGAGAATCAACACCGATATTTAGATCTTTGGCAATCTCTTTTATGTTCTCATGCTTAGGCTGCCAATTAATTTGCCAAGCTGAGATATGCTGCCACTTTAAGATCATGCCATCGTGATTAAGAAAAACCTGTTTTACATCACCCTCGTTATTTTTACTTAACAGAGCTAAAGATATCCCCTGCTCTCGCCAATTAAGAGCCATTTGCTGAATATCCTGAAAAACCGATCCAGGAAAACCCTGCCCTAGCTGTATACCCTCCAAGCCATCCTCGCCGACAATTCCCCCCCAAAGAGTGTTGTCGCAATCCATGACCAAACATTTTTTAGGAACCATATATCTGGCATTAAACAGACGAGAAATTGCTAAACCCAACTGCAAGAGAAAAAGGTCTTTATATGGCTGTTTGTAGAGATACCATTTACGTGCATCAAAAATACTATCCATACCACTTATGCGTTGCAGAAGATCCAGATCTAATATATAAACTTGCTCTTTTGCTGCTAATAACTCAGCCCATTTTAAGGATAAGGTTTTAAAGAAAAAAGCAGCTCCTGTAGAGCTGTTGTTCCAATTAACAAAGGTAGTGGTATCTTGGGGATATGGAGGGGTGGAAACAATAAGAAAACCCTTGAATGATTCTCTTAAACTACTAATAGCTGCGCTAAACTCTGCCAATGTATCTTTGGCTTTTTGCAGAGCTTCGGGTTTACCAGAGATAAAATCCTTAAATTCGTTGGCTAAAAGCTCTTCTATACGCCATATAATAATTATACAATCAAGCTTGCCAGAGAAATGATTGGTATGATTAAGGCAAACTTGAAAAAGTTGATTATATGCAGCTATTTTTATTGTGGGTTTAAAGCCAGACGCCAAAATTGTAGAGCCAATAAAAGGTTCTAAACTCTCCACAGTGAAACTGCCTGCAAGACCAATACTGTAATTTGTCTTAACTTCACCACTCTTAACAGCTTTTTGATGGGCACGCCAAGCTGACTTGGCCTCGCTAACAGCCCTCTTATCAGCATTTGCTACCAAGGCCATTTTAGCTACCCAACCTGTAAAAAAAGTTGCTTTTACTCTGCCTCAAAAGAGACCCCTTTTTGAGTAAGAATTTTACGGGTTATGCCTAGATTACGCATTTTCATGATTTCCATGGTAGAAAACTCAACATCAAAGCGATCCTCCATGCCACTAACTAGAGACATGCTCGCAAGGCTATCCCATTTAGGAGTATTTTCTGGTGCGGTATCATCAGAAAAATCCTCTTCTGGTAACTCCAGTATTTCAGCAAAAAGCTGAACAAGAAGATCACTCATTTATGCTTCCCCATATTTCATATATCTTACAACATTGATTTAGCATTTTTTCTTACTTAACAACACAATATATTGCTTAACACAGTAAATAATAAAACAGTCTCATCATTAATATGGTGAATTTAATATTTTTTCTTAATTCACCTTAAAAAGCAATATTTAGCACCATTAGTATACCTTACAGCCTATATAAGGTTTAATAATTATTTTTAAGCTTTTTCAAGTTTTTTAAGTATAAAATCTATCAATGCGCCGACACTTTCTATCTCACCAATTTCAAAACGTTCAAAACGTATAGAATATGTCTGTTCCACTGTTATAAAAAGTCTAATGTTGCTTAAACTATCCCAGTTATCAACATCCTTAGGTGTGGTTTCTAATGTCAGATCTTCTTCATAATAAAAAAGATCTTTGAATATTGTCGATAAATCGTTAAGTATTTTTTCTTTTGTCATTTTTTCATCTCCTGCTCTCTAAACACTGCTAAAGCATAATTTCGCCTTACAACATATGCTTATTAATGTAAAACTATTTAATATTACTTGTATTTATGTATCATATATTTTAACTATGCATTTCACAATTTATCTGTATTGCAAATTACCCACAACACTTAAAAATTTATTTTGTAATAAGTGAACGACGCACCTCTTCTTCTAATATATTCCAGGCTTGTTTATAATCAGCACTGTTAATTCCATTGCTTAACTTTGCTCTGGCTACATCATCACGCAGCCTAATTAAGCTAACATAGTCCCGCCTGGCAAGTTTGCTTTCAGGGTCCAGGTAGTTAAAAACCATATTTGGTGTGTTGGCAGCAAACCTTTTTAAGTGACCGCCAACTTGGTCAGAGCGCATGGTTTTATGTGTCCAATCTCCCTTATAGCCATCCATCTGCCAACGCTGCCTTTCTTCTTTTTCAAAAGCTGGGGACATGGGTACTAAATTATATTTAAAAAGATAGAGGTAGCTTATCTGCTCGGCATTTGTCGGCAGACTATTTATAAACTCAATACTTTCATCAACGGTATCGGCAGTCTCTCCAGGATACCCAACAATAAAAGACATTTCTACGTCAATACCATATTCAATAAGCAGAGATGCTGCCTGTTTATAGTGGCTGACAGTATCGTCCTTACCCATGCTGTCTAAAATAGTTTGGCTGCCAGACTCAAGACCAAGCATTAACATGCTACAACCACTTTTTTTCAGCATTTCAACTGATTTTGGGGTGATAGAACTAGCGCGGATAAAACTGGCCCAGGAAAAGGGAAAATCTTCTGCTATAAATCGTTCACAAAACTCTATGACTTTGCGTTCTGTAAGAAAAAAATTGTCATCCGTAAACCATACACGTTGCACATAGCTATGTTCAGCCAAAGCACGAAGTTCGGCAATTAAAATATCGATACTTTTTTTGTGCACTTTGGTTAGAGAGAAATTGCAAAATTTACACTTAAAAGGACAACCATAAGTGGTTTGAAACGGCACAACCGATGATAGGTAATTATATGGAACCTTGCTCCAATTAATCTGAAATTCGTTTATATTATATACTTCAGGTTGCAAAGGATTAATTTGCCAAGGCTCACCAGTTGCAGGGCTTTTTACAATAGTATTTGGTAAATTCTGGGGAAACTTACCCTTTCGTATAACCTGATCTACTGCTAAAAGCAGAGTCTCCTCACCGTGGGTATCAACAATATAGGCATCAATACCTTTTATAGGTTGCTCCATGGTAAAAAAATAGTCGTTACAAACTTCAGGCCGTTGATATAAAGGGTCATCTTGACGGGTGAGTACTCTGTAAGAATAATCGGTATGATTACCACCAACAGCAATCCAGGTATCAGGAAGATATTCTCTTATGTCAGCTACAATATTTGCAGCAGATTGGACATTTAAAAAGGTCATGGAAATTATGACGCAAGCTGGCTTTTTTTTGTATAGCTGCAGGCGAAAATGGTCGGTGGTATCGTGACAATTTAATAATTCGACTTCATAGCCGTTTTTGCTCAATAAATCATAAAGGTGAATTCCAGACCAGTAGATCTGCTGATATGGCTGTTTTGAGGTAGCCAAACGGCGGTTATCTATGGTTTTAGGTGGAAATGACAACCCATTTTTGACATATGCTGTAAGGTTGGGAACATTTAACAGTATGCCATCGGCACTTAGGCGAAAATCATCTTCATGGTGCAGTGTATCTTGATGCAAGGCAGAATAATGCCCACCAATAACAAGTATATCCATTTAACTTAGTACCTTCATAGTTTACAGCCGTATATTCAAAGCACACATTTTTTAGCCTGTAAAACTAAGCACTAAGAGGCCAAAGGAGTTATGCAAATGACACCCTACCAGAAACCACCTAAAAAATCTATTCGTATTGACTTAACCACTCAACTTAGTCCAGTTAAATGAATCTTAGTAACAATTGCGAAGACTATATTGCATTTTTATTAACTGTAATGTAGTATTTTGCGGATGAATTTTACCTCTTATCCACTACTTAACAAAATTATAACAACTCAGCTTGAGGTGTTTCCGCAGCATTATAATTACCTGGAAAAACGGTTTCGTAATGAAACTCCCCAGATGCTTGAACTCCTTGAAGAGTTAGCTGCTAAAATTTTAATGATTTCTGGCGACAACCTCAGAAGTTGCTGTGAAGAATATAAAATTTTATGTGATATTTTGCTGGATGAAGAGATCCAATTTCGGCGCACAAAACGTTACCGGGTAACAACCATAAAAGAGGTGCAAGAGCTTGTATATAGCAACAACTCGCAAATGCAAACACATTTGCGAGGAAGGCTACTTTCCCATTTATGGTGGGCAAACCATTTCAACACATTTCATTTTTTTAAAGAAGTCTTTTTGCCAAGCTTCAAAAGTGATTTTGATCTATTGGAAGTAGGGCCAGGACACGGGATGTTTTTATCCTATGCAGTCAGCCACAAACATTGCAAAAATGCAACCGCTTGGGACATTAGCAAAACAAGCATAGCTGAGACTAAAAGCACTTTAAAATCACTGGGAGTTAAACAACCCATAGATTTTCAACTGCGAGATATGATCATAAAGCCCAAAGGGAAGTTTGATATGATTATATTGTCTGAAGTACTCGAACACCTAGAAGAGCCCCATAAAGCTTTGGTTGCACTACACGGTTGCCTAAGGCCAGGGGGGAGGTTGTTCCTTAATGTTCCTACCAACTCACCTACACCTGACCATATCTATCTTTTTAGACACCCTGATGAAATTATTCAAGTAGCACAAAATGCTGGGTTTAAAATTGAAGACAAAAGATTTTTTGCTGTGTCAAACAGTTCTTTAGA
>JADGBW010000227.1 GCA_015231305.1 Magnetococcales bacterium
GCCCGATCTAAACTTAATGATTTACATTTTAACACGTTGCGTGATGCCTTGCTGGATATTAAAGATAAAAAAGCTTTAAAGGTTCTTAAGATAAAAGGCTTTTTCCCAACATCACATTCAGAATACCAACCAGTTGAAGAAGGAATGTTCAAAGTAGATGAATTTACCAATTGCGAGAAAAATGGCTAAGAGAGTTTTTTGATGCCCTGGCAGATGAAACGTTTGGATCTTAAATTGATATTTTGGACATCTCTTTTGTCCATTATCATAACAGCGGCTTATGCTTTTCATAGTTTTAATAAAGAAGAAAAGCAAATGCTAGAGACTCTAAAAAACCAGGCTCATATATTATCTTACGCAATTTCTGAAGCAGCCATAGGCCCTATTCTCTATGACGACATTCCCGCGCTACAGACATTAGCTGAATCTTTTCTAGAAAAAGAGCCTACCATACATGCTGTACGTATCTATCTTATAAAAAAGAAAAATGAAAAAGGTGTTCTCGTTACAGAAGAATCATCATCTAAAATACCAGACCACACCATTACCATGAAACATAACATAGAAGTTGATTCTAGTAATATATTGGGGTTTGTTGAAATTGAAATTTTAACATCACAAACCAAAGATTTAATTGCTGATCGCATAAAATCTCTGATTTTAATATTGGGGTTGATGATCGTCGTTAAAATAATTACCCAGTATATTGTTATTACCAACATGGTTAGAAAACCATTATACAAACTTGGCAATCAATCTCTTAAACTTGGAGGTGGCGACCTTGACAGCCCTATTTACCTTTCTAGAAAAGATGAGTTAGCAGACCTTGCAGACACCCTCAACACTATGAGGATCGCTTTGAAAGAGTCTTCCCAAAAGGTAGAAGAACATGGAAAAGAGTTAGAAAAGCTCGTTGATAAAAGAACCAAAGATCTAAATACAGCTTTAAGTGCCGCAGAGTTGGCAAACAGTGCAAAGAGTGATTTTCTTGCAACTATGAGTCATGAAATTAGAACACCAATGAATGCTGTACAAGGTATGGTAGAGCTTTTACGTCGTGGCAATCTATCAGCCGATTCACTTAAAATGGTTGAGACTATTTCTTCTTCAAATGCTGCCTTACTTCGAATTTTAGATGATATCCTTGATCTCTCTAAAATTGAAAAAAGAGAGCTTGAAATTCAAAATGTAGACTTTAGCCTATCAAAAACAATTCAACATATAATTACAACTATGGAGGCAAAAGCTCAGCAAAAAAATGTAATTATACAGCTGCAACAAGATGAAAACATACCAGATTTACTGAACGGTGACTCTATTAGAATTAGTCAGATACTTTGGAACCTGATTGGTAACGCAGTAAAATTTACTGATAATGGGATCATCCAGATAAAAATTATTCTTCTTGATGATAAGCAAGACATTTTAACACTGAAATTTTTAATTACCGATACAGGAAAAGGCATACCCAAAGAGAAACTGGACTCTATTTTTGATCCTTTTTGCCAAGCCAACTCAACAAAATCTAGGCACCATTCTGGTACAGGACTGGGCTTAGCTATTTGTAAACAGTTGGTAAGCTTAATGGGGGGCACAATCTCAGTTGAAAGCACCATTGCTAAGGGCAGCGTTTTCCAAGTTATACTTAACCTTAAAAAAGGCAGTGCTATAAACGAGAAATATAAGAACATAAAAACTGAAGGCTGCATCGGCGCATCAATACTGCTAGTGGAAGATGAACTTGTTAGCCAAGCAATAGTTGAAGCCCTTCTAATAGATGAAGGTTATAAAGTTGTTGTTGCTTCAAACGGTAAAGAAGCCCTTGAAAAAATATCTGAAAATCAAATTGATGTAATTCTAATGGATTTACGTATGCCTGAAATGGATGGGCTGGAAACTACACGTCGTATTCGGGCTTCATCAAACACTAAAATTGCCAAAGTTAAGATAGTGGCCTTCACAGGTGATGTAATGAAGGAGACTGTTACACAGTGTATGGCAGCAGGTATGGATGGCGTGATAGCAAAGCCAATTGATATTCAAGAGATAAACCAAACTTTATGCAAGCTTTTGGGGTAATAGAAGTTAATTACAGACTATTTTTTTAAAACAATTTAATTATAACATATCTCACATTTATTAATATCGCAGAACTCTCTTGATTGCCACCTTCGCAAGATTAGTGGGGCTGGATTTTATATGTGCCACTTAGAATTATAAAATTTATTATTAGTGTTAGTTGATAGTTACTGCCAGAAATATCCTCCCCTTCATTTCTAACACCAAAGCCTCACTTTTCTATAAAAAACATTAAAATACCAACCCAACCTAAGACCTTAGTCCAATTTCACAATTTTAATTTAATTGCTACTATTACGCCTGCCAATAAGGATAAGGCCAAATCAAGAATTGATATACTTAAGCATTACGTTTTCAAAAGGTCTTACGATGTAAAAACAACTATTTCTTGTTTGATACCAACAGAGTTATTTTTATTAATAATTCTATTGGTTATTTTTTGTTTTTGTATATTTGGTTTTCAGAAATATAATATCAATCAATAAACATATGGTTCCCTTTATGTTGGTAAAAGATAGCTTCAAACAAGATATTGTAAATCTACCTTCCCACATACTAGATGGACTATCTTCCAACTTTTTAACTATTCCTGAAGAGAATCTACTGCTACGAGCAGATTTTAGCCGAACTGGTACTGACCTATTTTTGAAAGGGACCAGGGACCATCTTGGCTCTTTTGTGCTTGTTAAAAACTATTTTTCTAACCCCACCCCCCCTACTCTGCAAACCAGTGATGGTGCGATGATACCACCTCAACTGGCATCCCGGTTAGCTGGACCTGATAACCCGGGTCTTTTTGCCCAGGCAGGTGATAACTTAAATTCCCAAACAGGCATCGGCAGTATTGACTCATTGGTTGGTGAGGCTTTTATTGTTAGAGGAGGTATTCGAATTCAAGCCAGCCAAGGAATGCCGCTTAAAGAAGGGGATGTTATAGAGACTTCTGAAGGTGGATCTGTTGGTTTGATCTACGCCGATGAAACCACAGTCTCATTGGGTAGCAATGGTCGCATGGTTATTGAAGATATGACCTATGACCCGGCTGCAGGGTTGGGTAAATCTACGACGGATATTGTACAGGGGACCTTCTCTTTTGTTAGTGGTGGGGTTGCAAAACTAGGCAACGAGTCCATGACCTTCAGAACTCCAGTTGCTGAAATTGGTATTAGGGGTACAACCGTTGCTGGTCAGGCGGGAGCCGAAGGAAGCAATAATACTTTTACCCTTTTGGCTGATGCCGATGGCGGTGTTGGTGAGATATCCATTTCAAACTCGGCTGGGACTCAAGTTCTAAGTCAGATAAACCAAACCACAACTGTCAGCAGTTTTACCTCTCCTCCTGCAAAACCGTTTATTATGTCTGAGGCTCAGGTAGCTCAACGATACGGTTCCACAATCCAAGTACGCCCGATTCCACCAAGTCAGAAAAAAAATATTGATGACAAAAGCGAAGCTGAAGACAAGGGTGAAGGTGAAGCAGAAGGTGAAACATAAGGTGAAACAGAAGGTGAAACAGAAGGTGAAGCAGAAGGTGAAGCAGAAGGTGAAGCAGAAGGTGAAGC
>JADGBW010000003.1:0-11990 GCA_015231305.1 Magnetococcales bacterium
TTTTACAAACTTCGCAAATAATCTGGACGTAGGTCTTTTGTTCCCTCTTGGGCGGTTTTTATTTCTGATAAAAGACGTAGCCGGTCTTTGGGTAAGTTGCCAGCTAGTGCTAGAGCATTGGAGGCGTGGTTGGAGCGGAATATTACTCTTTTTGGTAGTTCTGTAAGTTTGTCTATAAAGCGGTATTGTTCACTTAATATTGCCCGGTCATCTTGAAATTTAAAGCCATTTTTAAAACCTTCTAAAAATTGTTTTTTTACTGAATCCTCTAAAAATAGCTGTAGTGTTGATAAATAATTTAATGGAGCCTTTTTTAGAAGGTCTACTGTTGAATCTATATGTTCCTTCCAGCCATCTTGTCCGGCTAGCCCCAATACAACTGTTGCTGATATTTTCATTTTTGCTTGCTCTGCTTTTAACAAACCTTCTAACATTGTTGAAGGTGTAGCCCCTTTGTGAACTGTTTTTAGTAACGGTGCGTGGCCACTTTCAATTCCGTAATATAATAAATTTAGATTATTCTCTTGCAGTTTAGTTAGTTCAGCAACTGATTTTTTTATTAAGTTAGCAGGTAGGGCATATGCTGAGACACGGGTAAGCTTAGGCAGGCGTAGTGCAATATGGTTTAAAATTTTAATGAGGTGATCAGTAGGCAGAACCAATGCGTCACCATCGGCAAGAAAAACTCGTCTTGCATGAGGCCACGCTCTAGATAATATATCAATATCCAGCAGAACATCTTCTAAAGGGCGGGCTGTAAATGTTTTGTCGTGATACATCGAGCAGAAAGTGCAACGATTAAAGCTGCACCCAAGTGTAGCCTGAATAATCAGGTTTTCCCCTTCTGAAGGAGGGCGATAGAGCGGCATGTGATAATTAAGCATAGAAAAAAAGCTTCTTATTTTCTTAATTCTACTCGGACAAAATGTGTGATAACCCTGACAAAGCTCAAAGAGAAGGCAGCTATAAGTAAAAATAAAATAACAGTATATTCATAACTTTGTTTGCCCAAATCTTTTATTTCAAGTGAGCTTTGGGACGTTAAATTATCATACTCAAGCTGAAGAATATTAAAGGCTTTGATTGCTGGAGCATCATCAATACGCACTATTTGATCTATCATTTTTATGTTAGACCCTTCGGCATGCATACGCGCAACAATGGCAAGCTGTTTTTGATAATTGAGAGTTACTGAAGATATATTGTTTAGAGCCTCTTTTTCAAGCTCGCTAAGGTTGGGTATTTCTCTGTAATACTCAATGCTGCTCAATATATTATTGAAATGATCATCAGCTTCAACACGGTAATTGTCTTGTTTTCTGATAAGATAATTTTTAAAATTGTGAATAGCACCCCCATAACCAAAATGTGTTTTAACATCTTGTAAAAGGATCTGCCGACTTGCAATTTGATTAATATAGCTGTTCCAAGTGTTATTGAGTACGCTAACATTATTGTGAAGCAAATTGATAAAATACAAAATTACAAAAGTAAAAATTGCGATAAATATATGCAGCTTTGTTGAGGTTCTTAAGTTGGACATTTTTCAAGCCCCTGTTTGGTTTTTTTTTCTTAACTTGTAAACCTTAATTTTTCAGATCTCGACACTTACCTGTAAAGATCTGTCTATTTGGGTCGCACTAATTATTGCATGAGTATATTACTATTTGTTTAATGCCTCATATGAAAATAAATAGTTAATTTTATAGTAGTCGAATAAATTAACAGTGCTAACTTGTCCCTTTAACTTTTTGTTCTCTTTTGCAAGTTTGGCAAGTTTCGCTTTAGTCTCTTCAAGTTCACTATTTAACGAATTAATTATTTTATCGCTCTTCTCTTTTTCAGATTTGCTTGATTTGTTTTTTCTTGAGGATTTTTGCAACTTATCTATCTTATTTTTTAACAGTTTTATCTCAAGATTTTTTGCTTTAACTACCTCTTTTGCAGTTCTACCTCTTTTAGGAGGGGTGTAAGTGTTTGTTGAAGGGGGGGTGTTTTGTTTCATATGTTTATTGGTGGAAACTACTAATTCTTCATAAATCTCATCGCTACCATCTTTCCCTTTTTGGTTAATGGCTTCTTGTAAAAGGTGAACAATTTTTCCTGTTTGGGGGGTCATACCATCAATAGCAGCTTGTATTGGTGTTGTGCCATAGTGATCAAAACGTGTAGTATCCGCACCTTTTTCAATTAAATATTGTACAATAGTTGGGTAGCCTTTTCTTGCAGCCCAGTGCAACAGTGTGGAGCCTCTTGAACCAGTAGCATTTACATCTATCATTGTGGTTTTAATGTTGTTTAATAGATATTTTTCAAGTTTCTTTTCTTCTGTATACCCTGTTGAAGCAAGGGACATGCAGATTATAACAAAAAGAGATGTGATATATTTTGCCATGATAAATTGCTTTCCCAATAAGGGGTGTCACAACTAGTTTGTGATAAGCCCTTTTAAAAGAATTAAATTTTTATAAAGTTTATAATATTATCATAGAAGCGTCAGTTGCCCTGTTTTTCCAACTGCCGAATCTTGATCTATGTTTGAAATATATTAGGTTATGTGTGGTATTGCAAACTGTTTTTAAGTTGGTTTTATCTGTATTTAGCTTCTAATTGCTGGATATTTCATGAATAACAGGCAATATTGCAAATTATTGAATGCAAAGAAGAGCTATTATTTTAAGTTTTCATTAGCTTTAAGCAGAGCAAGGCGAGTTAAAATAGGGCCTATTATTTGGAATAAGACTGTAGAACCAATAACAATGGGTAAAATGGTGTCTTGTAGATGAGGGAACTGCTGTATGGCAATAAGGGCCATTCCTAATGCTATACCCGCTTGAGGCATCAATGCTAGGCCCATCCAATTGCGCATTACACTACTTGATTTAATTCCTCCTATCCAGCCACCACTAATTCTGCCTACAATTCTTAATACAACATACCCTATGCCGACCATGCCAATTTGTGGTAGAGAATCAGGCTGTAATGATGCTCCGGCAAAGACAAAAAACAGGGTTAAAAATGGCCATGCGATATCTTCTATTGCATGGAAAATTTGTACACAATTTTTGGGTATCATATTTACCACTACCATACCCAATGTCATAGAGGCCAGAAGAAAGGAGAGCTTTAAATAAAAGGCGAGGCCACCACATAAAAGGACAAAGCCTAGAGTGTCCATAAAAATACGGTCTTTTTGTTGTGGACAGTTTTCTTTATGAAGATATGATAAAGTGCGAGCCATGATAAAACCAAGGCTACCACCTAGGATTATAGCACCACCTATTTCCCAAAGACTAAAAATAACATGGCCCCAATCTGCACCACCATTAATGGATTGCGCCACTGCTAACAAAATGCTAAATGCAATTAAGCCAAGGGCATCATCAATTGCTACAATGCCCATTAAGGTGTTGGTGAAAAGCCCCTTTGCTCTGGTCTCTTTTATCACATCAATAACTGCTGCTGGGTCTGTGGCAGTTGCTATTCCTGCTAGAAGAAGGGCTACTTCAACAGAAGCACCCAAAAACAATAGGCCAACAAACATTACAACTATTGAAGCCACAACTATGCCAATAGAAAACCATAATACAGATATGCCGTTTTCGCGAATAGCAGATATGGTAAAGTGACCGCCGAGCATAAAGCCAACCATAACAAGAGCAATATCAGCTGTTACAGAAAGCCATTGATGTTCTCCATTTGTAGCTATGATATTCAGGCCAAGAGGGCCGACTGCAAGGCCAATTAATAATAAGAAACTAATTCTAGGCAGACGAATCCACTCTCCTAGAAAATCTGCAATTACCGAAAGTATAAATACTCCGCCAAGTATTAGTAAAACAGATGCAGGGCTATCTATGGAGCTAAAATCAATCAAATTCATGTTTTATCTTTAAATCCTTTTAAAACAGATATCTGCACTGTTATATTACTTATTTAGAAAATTTTCTACCCTCTATAGGTTTATAGTCTAGAATCGGAGTTGCCGTCACTGTTTGTCTTTACGTTTTGTATCACTTATTGTGGAATCTATAGATATTACAATATCTAGTTCATATTCTAAGGTCTTATGAGCACTTGGAGCATATCGTTTTATTTGGGTCTAAATAGAGAAAAAAGCTATATTTGTTAATATTTTAAGCAGCTTTTTGTTCACGTTTTTTCTGGTTCATTACTAACCATAAGACATGTTCATTCTTTTTATTATACCTCTATATGGTATTGGTTTTAAGAGATAAATATTATATTTCAAAATAAAGATATCCCTTCTAGTTGAATTTAAGTTGAATGGGCAATAATAAATTTTACATTTCCGTAGTAGAGAAAATTTTAGTTAGTTATAATTAGAATAATAACAAGCTGTTAATGATGAATAATATGATATTTTTCTTATTTTAAAAGGAGTTGATTATTTTAAAATGGTGTTTATATTATTAGGCAATTACAGATTTCAAATATGGATGTTTTAAAAAATGCAAAATAGGGAGGCAACTTTTCAGAATGATGCTTTTACAAAAGCTGTATCTACCCTACTGAAGGATAGCCAGTATGCTAAAGCACGGGATTTGGCTTTAAACCTACTTAAAACAAACCCCACGCACATACAGGCACTATATACCCAGCTTTATTGTGATTATTTTCTCCATGAGTTAGAAAAAATAATAAATAGTAGCAGCACACTGTTAGGATATCTTAACGATACCCTGCAAACTCCATCTCTTAACAAGGAGCATTTGTTGATATGTGTTAAAATTTCACAACAAATTGTTGAAATTACAAGTAAGTCAAGCATCACATTACAGATTATCAACAATGCTGAAATACAACATGTACTTGTTAAACTGGGTTTTCTAGCTGCAAAATTAGCAACAGTATTTAATAAAATGGCTGGTAACATTTCTGCTGCTAATTCAATTGAGAGCGATTTTATTGCTAGGATTTTTTCCTATAAAAATGAATCATCAGATGATTGTCTGTATTATCGTCATAACTCACCAGCAATAATACAGGTAGAACCGACCAACTCTTGTAACTTGCAGTGTGTAATGTGTACTCGTAATGAAATGGTACGTGAAGAGGGTCTTTTAGCAGAAGAGGTTTTTGAAAAAATTATATCCTCATGGTCAGGTATTAAGGATATTTCAACTTTACCATATATTTATGATGTTACAATTGAGAATACAATTATAACCCCTGGGTTAATTAAGTTTTATTTTCTTGGTGAGCCACTGCTTAATAAAAATATTTATCAATATATAAACCATGCTAAAGCGCGGGGGGCCGAAGTTGGTATTCAGACCAACGCTGTGTTGCTTAGTGACCCCAATGTTCGCAAAAAACTACTTATGGCAGCACCAAATATTATTGGTATTTCATTAGACGGCATAAGCCCAGAGAGCTTTGAGGCAATACGTATAGGAAGTTCTTGGAGCAAGACTGTTAAAGCACTTGAAGCTTTCCATAAAGAACGAGAAGAGGAGGGGTTGGCGAAGAAAGTATTATTAAATATTTCGACAATTTTTCCTGATGATAGCCTTGAGAGTCGCAATAAAATTATCAATTTTTTACAAGAGGTAAAGCCTTATGTAGATCAGCTATCTATGATCAAACTAGGGCGGTCTTATGACCAAGATTTTTTTACAAAAGATGGTACAATGCAAACTTATAAAAAGTTGCAAGAAGGGGAGACGCTAACCCCAAAATGTCAGGAGCCACTCTATAAATTAAATATATTATGGGATGGTACTATTACCCCGTGTTGTGCTGATATAAACAGCAATATACCTTTGGGTAATATCAAAAATAATGGGCTTGATGCTGTTTGGAATAGCCCTGAAACAACTGATCATATTAAAGCACTTTTACACAACAACCTTGAAAAATACCAAGAATGTATTACATGTGTTGGTTCTGGTGCTGATTGATAAATATATTTATGAAATTTAAAAATGGATTCAGGTTGGTAGATTGATCTCATTTTAAGGTTAATAGTGCCACATACACCATTTACGGATTTGGATTCATTATATATGTTAGCTTAGATATTGGTATTGTGTATATTTTCTGTTTGATAATAATGTAAGGAGAACTGTTTAACGTTATGGATCCAATTATACTATTAGAGTTAGTTATTTTTGTCGGATTGTTAGGTTTGTCAGGGTTCTTTTCTGGCTCAGAAACCGCGCTATTCTCTCTAAACCAGACTCAATTAGAGCAGATGGAGATGGATAGAAACCCACAGAGTGGACTTGTTAAATCTCTGCTTAATGAGCCTCGTCGTTTAATTGTTACCATTTTGATTGGCAATGAGCTGGTTAATGTTTCGGCTTCGGTTATTTCAGCTACTTTGGTTATTCAATTAATGGGTGGAGAAGATAAATGGTGGGTAAATATATTTATCATGCTGCCAATTCTTCTGCTTTTTGGTGAAATAACCCCAAAAACCTTGGCGATGAAACACAATGTTCGTTTTGCATCTAGGGTCTCTCCACTATTAGAGATATTTGCAAAATACATCACTCCACTGCGTATAGCTGTTCGTTATGTGGCTGATAACATCACCACATTGATTATTGGTAAAGAGCGCAGCAAAGGAAATATTATCACTGAAGATATGGTTCGTACTTTAGCTGTGCAGGCTGCTGATGAGGGAGCATTAGATAAAAACGAGCGGCAATATATTGATAATATATTTGATTTTGGCAACAAAACTGTTCTGGATCTAATGACACCACGATCTAACATGTTTGTGGCCTCCCTTAATAAATCGGGGGAGCAAATTGTTAAGCTTCTTAAGTCAACTTCGCTTACAAGAATACCTGTATATGACAAGCATAAAGATGACATTATTGGTATTCTTCATGTACGTGATTTAATGGACCCAAAAATTAATGTGCCGGAGTTAGACATTGACGGTCTGCGAGACCTCTTAAGAAAACCGATGTTTGTTCCCAAGACAAAATCTGTTACCGAACTATTTTTTAAATTTAGACAACAACGGCTATCTATCGCCATGGTTTTAGATGAGTTTGGCGGTATCATCGGCCTAGTTACAATGGACGACCTTTTAGGTGCAATTTTTGGATCTTTACAGCATGTTCCTGATATGTCAGGCAAAGCTACAATCGGTGTAAATGGTGAATCAATTGTTGTTGTGGATGGTGATATGTCCATTGCAAAGTTTAATAAAACCATGAAAACAAATCTCTCTGTAAATATAGCTTCAACAATTGGTGGTTGGTTACTACACAAAGTAGGTGAACTACCAGAAGAGGGGTACACTGTAGAAGCTGATGGTTGGCATTTTGCCATTGTTAAGGTTGCCAATAATCGAATACTAGAGGTTGAATGTCGTAGGGAAAAATCACCCGACCTAGAGTTTGAAGATATTGATTACGAGGAAGATAGTGAAGATACAGCAGATGAACCAAAGAAGTCTGCACCTATAGCAAAAAAGGATACTAACTAAAATGGATATTCCTGTAATTTTATTATTGATGTTAGTCTGCCTTTTGATGGAGGCATTTTTCTCTGGTGCTGAAATTGGAGTTGTAAGTGCAGACCGAATTAAACTGCGTCATAGTGCAGCCAAGGGTAATAAAGGTGCTAAATTAGCATTAAAAATGTTGGAAAAACCGGAGTGGTTGTTATCAACGACTTTGGTGGGTACTAATATTGCCATTGTTACTAACACAACATTGGCTACATTATTGGCAGTTCAACTATTTGGCAAAGAGAATAGCTGGCTGGCAATCGTTATTGCTGCACCTCTTATTTGGGTATTTGGCGAGATTGTACCCAAGAGTATTTTTCAGCAAAAGGCTGACTCTTTAACCCCCAGAATTATCTATATCTTAAAGGGGGTCTCTTATCTTTTTTACCCAATTTTGGTGGTATTTAGTGCTATTACTCGTCTTTTGTCACGCATGGCTGGTAAAAGTGGTAGTTCCCACTTCTCTATACGTAAAGAGATAGATATTATGCTGCAAATGCCAGCATCTCAGGGTGATGTGCAGCTAGTTGAAAAAACAATGATCCGTCGTATGTTTAATTTTAGCGAAACAAAAGTACGTGATATTGCTATTCCGCTTATTGATATCGTCTCTATTCCTGATACTGTGACTAGTGGTGAAGCCAAAGAGACAGCTTGGGAAAAGTCTCACCTTAGAATACCAGTTTTTAAAGATCAGGTTTATCAAATTATCGGTGTGTTTAATGCTTGTGAATGTATGGGCATTTCTGCTGATACACCAGTAAAAGATTATATAAAACCTATACGTTATGTTGCAGCTTCAAAAAGTATTGAAACCCTATTAGAAGAGTTCCGTAATTCTGGAGAACGTATGGCGGTTATGGTTGATGAATATGGTGCTGCTGAAGGTATTGTTACCCTAGAAGATATTATGGAGCGTATTGTTGGAGAAATTGAAGACGAATACGACAACAGCGAACCTATAGCTGGTGGATTTGTGCAGCGTATATCTGATAAACATTTTCTTGTTAACCCAAGAGTTGACCTAATTTCTATGAAGGAAGATTGGGAAATTTCTATTCCTGATGGTCCTTATGAAACATTAGGTGGATTTATTTTAGAACTAGCAGCAGATATACCAAAAGTTGGCCAAAAAATAGTGTTCCAACATATGACTTTCACCATTGAAAAAGCTGATGATAAGAGATTGAGAGAAGTTAGGATTCAGTGGTAATAAATATAGCTTGTTCGTATTAAATGGAATTATGCAGTAGTAGTTTGGAATTGTTTTTATGAACTCTTTAAGTAAATGGATGTGGGTTAAGCTTGTCGCATCAGGTCGAGACCTGCTACCAATTGTTGTGGTGGTAGCGGGTTTTCAACTTTTTGTTCTTCAACAACCTGTACCTGATTTTTTGGGGGTTGTTACTGGGATAATATTGGTATTGTTTGGCTTGACACTTTTTATGCAAGGGTTGGAGTCTGGGCTTTTTCCCATTGGTGAAAGTATGGCAACTGCGTTTGCCAGAAAAGGCAGTGTGTTTTGGTTGATGCTTTTTAGTTTTGCCTTGGGCTTTTCTACTACTGTAGCCGAGCCAGCATTAATAGCGGTAGCAAAAGAGGCCGCAGATATTGCTGCCCAAGCAGGGCTTTTAAACTCTGGCAGTGAAGCTCGAGAAAGCTACGCAAGTGGCCTTCGTTATACTGTAGCAATATCTGTAGGGCTTGCTATTACCATTGGTGTGTTACGCATTTTAAAGGGCTGGCCCATACAATATTTAATTATTGGTGGTTATATTATTGTAGTACTAATGACCCTTATTGCCCCAAAGGAGATTGTAGGAATTGCATTCGATTCTGGTGGTGTTACTACCTCAACTGTTACTGTGCCTCTTGTAACCGCTTTAGGGGTTGGTTTGGCAACCACTATCAGGGGGCGCAACCCGATGATAGATGGTTTTGGTCTAATTGCCTTTGCCTCTCTTTTACCCATGATCTTTGTCATGGGTTACGGAATTTTTATTTTCGGAATTGGGGTGGGTTGAGGTGGATCTTTTACATACACTATTTTTTACATTTTTAAGCACGATTGGTGACGTAGCACCAATTTTGTTCCTTATCCTGTTTTTTCAAATGTTAATTTTACGCCAGCCTATTCGTAACCCTAAACGTTTAGCTAGTGGTTTTGTTTTTGTGCTTTTTGGCCTTACTTTTTTTCTTGTTGGTCTAGAGTTAGCACTATTTCCCATTGGTAAATTAATGGCTACCCAGCTTTCTTCGCCAATGTTTGTATTTGGTACAGAGCAAACTCCCCAAAATGCTCAGTGGTACTCATACGGTTGGGTATATCTTTTTGCCTTCATGATAGGTTTTGCAACTACCCTTGCTGAGCCAGCTCTTATAGCTGTTGCGAACAAAGCTAATGAAGCCTCTCACGGGGCTATTAACCCATTTGGTTTAAGGGTTGCCGTAGCTTTTGGTGTTGCTATAGGTATATCTCTTGGTACTTTTCGCATAGTAACGGGCTATCCTTTGGTTAACTTTATTGTGGTTGGATATATCATAGTTGTACTGCAAACATTTTTTGCTCCTAAGATGATTATTCCATTAGCTTATGATTCTGGAGGGGTTACAACATCCACAGTTACAGTTCCACTTGTTGCAGCTTTGGGGCTTGGTTTAGCTAGTACTATTCCTGGCAGAAACCCAGCTCTCGATGGTTTTGGCTTAATTGCTTTTGCTAGCTTGTTTCCCATGATTACCGTCATGGGGTATGCACAGATTGCTACATGGAAAAGCAAAAAAACTGTTAACCTAGAAACCTAGATACCCCCACGTCACCAACACAACTATTTAATTTACCAGACACATATAAAAAAAATACCTACCTTAATGGTCTCAATCTTGCGTTAATCTAATTATTGACTATCTTGTTATTGATTTATAAAACATTGCTTATTCAATATGTTATGTAGTGTTTTAGCATATTTATGCCGTTGCAAATAAAGCAATATGTGATAGGAAATGTTAGCTTGGTAAATATTACTAGGAAAATTTCTCCACTTTGGTGTATTTTTAGTCTTGTGGTAAATGATACTTTCTGGCCATAAGTTGGTTGCTGGGTAAAGAATAGGTATTGAAAATGTTGCAACACAGAGACAGTTTTTCAGCTAATCCATTTGAGGTGCACACCTATGCTTTGGATGCTACGGGTTTAGATAGCCTGATTATTCCCCAAGGTCATATGTTGCTACGTGCCAATTTTAAGCAAAGTGGTGATGACCTAATTTTACGTGGAACTGGGGATCATGCTGGACAGTCAATCCGTGTGCAATCATATTTTTCTCAAGAAACTCCACCTGAACTACAAACCCTAGCTGGGGCAAGAATTACAGAATCTCTAGTTACTCGTCTAACACAACCAGAACATCCAGGCATGATAGCCGAGGCAGACACAGGCACAACAAACGATAGCTCTGCTGTTGGCTCATTAGATACTGTAAATGGAGAAGTGTTTATTGTAAGAGGAGGCATAAAGCTTTCAGCAAACAAAGGTATGGCTCTTCATGAGGGTGACGTTATAGAGACAGGAGCCAACGGCAGTGTTGGTCTTATCTATGCAGATGAAAGCACCATCTCCTTAGGTGCTAGTGGACGTATGGTAATAGAGGAGATGACTTATGATCCTGGTGCTGGTTTGGGAAAATCTACTACAGAGGTTGTACAAGGTACTTTCTCTTTTGTTAGTGGCGGAATTGCCAAACTTGGCACTGATACAATGGTTTTTAAAACTCCCGTTGCATCCATTGGTATCCGTGGTACAACAGTTGCGGGACAAGCCGGAGCAGAAGGAAGTGAAAACACCTTTACCCTACTAGCCGATGCTGATGGTGGAGTGGGGTCCATTTCTGTTAGCAATGCAGCCGGAACTCAAGTATTAGATCAACCAAACCAGACAACCAGCGTAACAAGCTTTACCGCAGCACCAGCCAAGCCCTTTGTAATGTCAGCAGCTCAGGTTGCTCAACGTTATGGGTCAACCATACAAATGCGTCCTGCACCTCCTAGCCAAAACAAGGCTGATGAAAAGGGAGGTGGAAAAGAAGATGCAGAAGGTGAAGGGGAAGGGGAAGGTGAGCCAGAAGGGGAAGGTGAGGGCGAGGCAGAAGGTGAGGGGGATGCTCCTGCTGAAGAGGGAGAAGGCGAGGGTGAGCCAGAAGGTGAGGTTCCCCCTGAAGAGGGAGAAGGTGAAGGCGAGGCAGAAGGTGAGGTTCCCCCTGAAGGTGGAGAAGGTGAAGGCGAGGCAGAAGGAGAAGCCCCACCAGAAGGTGGAGAAGGTGAAGGCGAGCCAGAAGGAGAGGCCCCACCAGAAGGTGGAGAAGGTGAAGGTCAACCTGACGGAGAAGGCCCGCCTGATGGAGAAGGTCCGCCTGATGGAGAAGGCCCGCCTGACGGAGAAGGCCCGCCTGACGGAGAAGGCCCACCAGAAGGAGAAGGCCCACCAGAAGGAGAAGGCCCA